>DITY01000248.1:62050-82127 GCA_002422955.1 Planctomycetaceae bacterium UBA6172 | reverse complement strand
CGGATGAACGTGCTGAGCCAGACGATGCAAGGCCTACAAACGGCGCTCAAGCACCGCTTGATGGTCGGCGTCTGCACCAGCGTCTGCAAGACGAACATCGATGATCTGGTCCGAGACGAATGGGTCGATGCGTTGATCAAGATGGGGGTGATGTACTGTTGGTACCACATTTATCGGCCGGTCGGCCCAGAACCCAACCCGGACTTGGCTTTGACCAGCGAGCAGCAACGGCGGGTTCGCCAATTCGTCGTCGACACCCGGGTCAACAAGCCGATCGTCGTGATCGACGCCTACCACGATGATGCCGGCAACGCCCTCTGTCCCGCCGTCACCGGCTTCACCCACCACATCGGCCCGTGGGGGGATATCGAGCCCTGTCCGGTGATCCAGTTGGCGACGGAGACGATCCACGACGCCCGGCCGCTCGCCGAAAAGTTCAATGCCCCGGGTTTCCTTAAGGATTTTCGCGAATTGACCGCCGGGCAGACCCGCGGCTGCGTGATCATGGAACGCCCCGACCTGCTGGTCGAATTGGCTGAGCGGCATCAGGCTCGCGACACCACCGCGCGGGGGGCCGTGATCGAGGAGCTCAAGCGGGTCACGCCAAGACGCAGCCAATACCAGCCGGGGCAGGAGATTCCCGAACGCAGCTTCGTCTATCGTTGGGCCAAAAAATACGCCTTCAACGATTTCGGCACCTACGGGCGGCACTTTGACCCGACGCGGTATCGCGATCCGGACCGCGTGGAAAGTTCGACTTGACTCCAGAGTCTCGATCGGAACAATAGCGACTGTCCGAACGAAACCTCGGAAAACGACCTGACCTCGGATAGCCCAGTCGATTAGACAAGTCGGTTAACCAAGTTCGGGTCATTCGGACAACCCGCGAGGATCGCGGGTGAGCGGCAGTTGGGTTTGCTTGGCAATCTCAGCAGGTCGCTGGCAACCCATTCCCACAATGGCAAGGAGGCTATGATGCGGGCAAAACCGGACCAATCGGGTTATGCGAACGGGGATTTGGCGGCGGCAATCGGCCCCGCCGAGCAGGCGATTTCGCTTCGCCAAACTCTCCCCTCGGCCAAGTTTTTCCAGTGCGAGGACATCACGGTCGCCCGCATGGCATTGCGGGTTTCCGACGCGGTGGCTGGAGATCTCGTGGTCTGCCGCACCGGAATNNTGACCGAACAACTTCTCCCCTGTCCGCTCCCGCAAGCCGTGGTCGCCGATGCGGTCGAAGCCGCCTGCCAGATCGCGAATCGGATCGAGGAAAATCCGGCCGCCGAACTGCTGACCATCGGCGTCATCGGCGATGCCGGCAAAACATCGACCGCGATGCTGATCGCCGGCTTGCTCAAGCGGATCGGCGTCCGCACCGCCTTTGAGACCGAACTGGGTAGCGGCGACGGTATCGTTCAATCGGTCCCGAAGGCCGCGCTGAGCGACGGGATCGAGCTGATTTCACGCTTGGCCGCGGCGCGAGATGCCGGTTGTGGCGCGATGGTGATCGACCTGTCGGGCGTCGCGCCCGGATCGGCTTACGACGTCCGCTGGGACATGTTGGTGATCACCGGGGCCGACGCGGGGCCGGGCACATCCACGGCGCGTTCGCATTTCGGCCCTGACCCCTTAACGCTGGCATTGGAACAGGCCAAGCAGGATGCGGTGGTGATCCTGCCCAGCGATCGCCCCAAACTGCTCCGCCGTGTCGCCGATGCGGGCCTCCACTGTCTGACCTATGGACTGCGCCGCCCCGCGGATCTGTCGGCCAAGGTCTTCGATGAGCAGCCTGGGGAAACGACGCTACTCGTCAGCTGCGGCGATGAAACCGCAATGATGCGCACCGGGCACTGCGGGGAAGCCTTCGCGCTCAATTCGCTGGCCGCCATCGCCGTCGGTCGGCTATTGGAAACGCCGTTGGCCGCGGCCGTGGACCACGTCGCGAAACTGCCCACCATCCCCGGCCGCATGCAGAGGCTGAGTTCATGGGATACGGCCGCCGTGGTCATCGACGCCGCCGGCACCCCGGAACGTGTCTCCGGCACGCTGCGCACGCTCCGCCGCCAACGGGTTCGCGGCGGCAAGCTGTGGTGCGTGCTGGCGATCAGTGACCCCGGCAGCGACGCTGTGGCCACGCTGGTCGACACGGATCGGTTCAGCCGCTTCGGACGAGCCGTCGAGCGGTTCGCTGATCGCGTGGTGCTGACGTCGGCCGAAGACGCCAAACCGACCTTCCTGGCCTCCGCCCACGCCGTGCTGGACGGATTTCAGGACGTCGCCGCGGCACGCCTCGTCGCCGACCAAACCCGGGCGATTAGCTGGGCCGTTCGGCATGCCGCCCCAGAGGATACGATCGTGATCTTCGCCGGCGATCGATGCCGAACTCCCAGCACGCGGCGTCTTTCCGCCCAGAACCTCGAACAACTCGTCGAGGAAGCTCGACGTGATCCCGCGGTGCGACACCGCACCGAGACCTCGATCCTGAAAATGCCCCGTGCGGTGTGAACTCCAGAGCTCCCCGACAATGGCGCCCGAGCCGATGGCAGCCCAGGCAATGGAATCCCGTGTAATGGCAGCTCCGGGGCGATAACCGCCCGGGTGGGGTTGATGAGCCTTCATCGTTACTCTGAATGAGCGCGAACATCCCTGCCCATCTCCCCCGCGGATCAACCCATGCCCGAGCCGATCACCCCTCCACTGCGTTATCGGCGTTTGTCGTTTCTGCTCGCGGGCTGCCTGCTGATTGGCGTGGGCGTTCAGTTTGTCGATGCGATCAACGACAACTCGATCCGCAACGCGATTTCGCTGATCGCTGTTGGCATCGCCTACATCGGTTCGCTGATTTGGCTCTATCGGACGCTGGCACCGCGATGGTCACGGATCGGCGCGGCGTTGATCGCCGTGGCGCTGCTGATCGTGCCTGCCTGTTTGTTCCGTATCCGCGGCTTTTCGGGCGAGATCATCCCGCAGGTCGAATACCGCTTCGCTAAATCCCGACAATTGCTGACCGCACTGGCCGGCGATGCGGCTGACCTGGCGTCAACCCCTGAGGCCACGGACGCCGCCATCCCAACGGAGTTCCCCCAATTCCTCGGCCCCCAACGCAACGGCGTGCTAGCCCGTCGCGACTTCGCCATCCCCGCGGACGGAATTTTCCCCGTGCCCCTGTGGCAGATCGAAATCGGCGAGGGCTGGGGTGGCTTTGCGATTTCGGGGCAACGCTGCGTCACCCTGGAACAGCGTGATGACCAGGAATGCCTGACCTGTTACCGCTTGCAGGATGGGGCGTTGCTCTGGATTCATGAGGAGCCGGCGCGGCACCAAAACCCGCTCGGCGGCATCGGCCCCCGTTCCACCCCCACGATTCAGGGCGAGCAGGTCTTCGTGCAAGGGGCGACCGGCATCGTGAAGTGCCTGGACCTGAATTCCGGCGAGATGGTTTGGCGGCGCGAGTTATTGGAGATTGCCGGCTGGGACCAAAGCCAGTCCGAAAGTCAGATCGCCTGGGGTCGAGCCGGCTCGCCCCTGCTCGTCAACGATCTGTGCATCCTGCCGCTGGGTGGGCCCGACGAACAAACGCAGGACCTCCAGGTCGATGGCGTCGCGATCCAAGGCCGCGGTCTGATCGCGTTGGATGCGGCGACCGGAGCGGTCCGCTGGGTCGGCGGCAAAGATCAGATCAGCTACGCGTCGCCGATCCGCATGACGCTCGCCGGCGTCGACCAAATCGTGATCGTGAACGAGAAGTCGGTCTCCGGGCATGCCCTGGATGACGGCCAGACGCTCTGGACCACCCGCTGGCCGGGCCAAAGCAACGGCAGCGCGAACTGCGCCTCGGCCGTGCAGGTTGACGATCACTCGCTGCTGGTCGGTAAAGCATATGGGACCGGCAGCGCGATCTTCGAGATCACTCAGGACGATGGCGGTTTGACCGTTACCGACCGCTGGAAAAAACCCGGCATCCTAAAAACGAAGTTCACCCACGCCTGCGTGTCGGGCGGGCAGGCGTTCGGGCTCTCCGACGGCACGCTGGAATGCGTCGAGCTGAAAGACGGCCGGCGGCTGTGGGCTCAATCCCGAGGCGCGCGTTACGGCCACGGTCAAATGCTGTTGGTCGAGGATTTACTGGTCATTCAAGCCGAAGCGGGTAACTTGGCGTTGGTCTCCGCCAACACGGAGCGGTTCGAAGAATTGGCGGCTGCTGAAGGGCTGTCGGCCAAGACCTGGAATATTCCATCGGTCGCCGGTCGCTACCTACTCGTCCGCAACGATGCCGAAGCGATCTGTTATCAGCTGCCACCCCGGGAAGCGACTGAGGTGCTTGCCGCGGACCCCGCCGGGGCGGATCAGCCCGCGGAGTCAGAAGCTCCAGCGTCAGAAGCCCCCGCGGCGTCGGAAGATCCCACCACCGTCAGCCCCGAGCCGTCGCCCTCGGTCGCCGATTAACAACAGGGCCCGCGAGGGTGGCCGGTTAGCGGCGGGGACTGGCCGTGGGCAGGGCGTCGTCGGTGACGAAAAACCGGGTCGGCCGGATCGCCTGCGCCGGGTAGAGGTGCGGCTCTTTTTCGCCGCTGAGCAACCGCCCCATCGCCTCGCGTTTGGCGGCACCGGTGATCAGAAACCAGATCTCTCGGGCCGAATTGATCGAGGGAAAGGTCAGCGTGTAGCGAAACGCGGAAAACTTTTCGACCCAGTTTGCCACGAACCAAGCGTCGCGAATGTCGAGCGCTGGTGACTGTGGGAACAGCGACGCGGTGTGTACGTCATCCCCCAAGCCTAGCAGCACCAGGTCCCAGTGCGGAAATCGTGGGACCGGCGAATCGAAGCCCGTGGGCGGGGTTTCCACGACGGTTGCCGCGGCAAAACATTCTCTCAGGGTCTGTTCGTACCGCAACGCCGCGGCTGCGGGATCGTCGACCTGCACGGGCACCGCGAAGACATTCTCTGGGGGAACCGCGGCGGGAACCAACATGGCCTCGCGGACCATGCGGTAATTGCTTTCGGGATCGTCCGGCGGGACGTTCCGCTCATCCCCCCAAAACCAATGCACGCGGGACCAGTCGAGGCCGCTGTCGGCGATCCGCTCGTACAGGCGTTGGGGGGTTGAACCTCCCGACAACGCTACGCGAAAGACGCCACGTTCGCGGATCGATCGCTCGGCCAGATCGAGGAATGCTTGGAGCAGGTCGTCGAGCAGCGGGTCGACATCGGAACGCGAAGTGATTGGCAGCGATGTCATTTGAACTCGTGTTGTTCCGCTGGGAAGGTGCCGGCACGAACCGCGTCCCGATAACTGATCGCGGCCTGCGTGATCACCTGTTGGACATCCGCCATTTTGGTTACGAACCGCGGCAGGTAACCAGACGTCATGCCGACCAAGTCGTTGATGACCAACACCTGGCCATCGGTCGCGGGCCCCGCTCCGATGCCGATCGTCGGGATGCGGAGTGCCTGTGTGATCCGCTCGGTTACGGACGACGGGACGCACTCGATCACCACTGCGAACGCGCCGGCGTTTTCGGCGCTGATGGCGTCGCGGAGCAACCGTTCCTGGTCCCGTTGGACGATGTAGCCACCCTCGACATGCACGTTCTGTGGCCGCAATCCGACGTGAGCCATGACCGGGATACCCGCGGTCGTCAGCGCTTCGATCCGCTGGGACTGTTCCGCGCCCCCTTCGAGCTTGACCGCCTGGCAACGCGTCTCCTTGAGAATCCGGGCAGCCGATTCGATCGTGCGCTCGATCGAAAGTTGGCCTTCGGGGAACGGCAGATCGACCACCACCAGCGCCCGACGGGCCGCGCGGCCGACCATCTCGGCATGATAGATCATCTGGTCGAGCGTCACCGGCAACGTCGTGTCGTGCCCCTGCACGACCATCGCCAAGGAATCGCCGACGAGCAGCACATCGATGCCGGCCGCGTCGAGAATTGCCGCGGTCGGAAAATCATAGGCGGTCAGCATCGTGATCCGCGTGCCGGATTTTCGCATCCGCGCCAACGTACGGGTCGTAACTCGCTTATCACCGGTTGCGTCGGCCGCGGGTTTTCCGGTTGAGCTGGGATCAGGCGATGTGGGTGGTTGTTGCGTCATCGTCGTTCCGAAATCACAGTCGACGGGACACTGGTCCGTCAGAGGAGGACCGAACTGGGTATTTCTGCATGCTAACCCAGCCGACCTTGATGGCAAGGGGGCGGCGTGGCCCCGTGAGGTCACTTCTGCTATAGCGAGCGTTGGTCCCGGCGAACAACCGCCCCGACATTTCCCGATCTCGAAGACAGAACCGCGACCGATGACAGTTCCCCCCGAACCCGCGACCTGGCGAAGCTGGGACCGCAGCCGACGCTGCAGGATCGTCGCCGCCGCGAGGCATGAGATCACGGCGAACGCCGATGCGTTGATCGACGCCTGCCGCACCGCCCAGCGGATCGACCCCGTCGAAACCCTGACCGGGGAACTGTTCCCGCTCTGCGCGGCGCTCAAGTTCATCGGCCAGCGGGGACCGCGCCTGCTGCGGTCGCGAAAGCTCGGCGTTGGGGGGCGGCCGGTTTGGCTTTGGGGGGTGCGGAGCGAAGTTCACCGCGAGCCGTTGGGGGACGTGCTGATTTTGGCAGCTTGGAACTACCCGTTGCTGCTGCCGGGGGTGCAACTGGCCCAGGCCTTGGCGGCGGGGAATCAGGTGTGGCTCAAGCCCGCCCCTGGGTGCGAGCCGGCGACCCAGCTGTTGGTCGAAGCGTTCTGGCGGGCGGGCGTCCCCGCGGAAGCGATCGGACTGATGCCGGCCGATCCGCAGTCCGCGATCGATCGCATCGACAGCGGCGTCGACTTGGTGGTCCTGACCGGAGGTTCCGCGACGGGCCGTAACGTGCTGAACCGCTGCGCCGCCAAACTCACACCGGCGATCATGGAACTGAGTGGCTGTGACGCGCTGGTCGTCGGGCCGGGCGCTGACCTCGACCTTATCGCCCGAGCGGTCGCTTTCGGACTGAAGTTCAATGGCGGCGCGACCTGCATCGGCCCCCGCCGCATTTTAGTCGCCGCCGATCAGCAGGCCGCGTTGGTCGAACGGTTGCGGGCCCAGCTAGAGCCGCTGCCGGCGCAGGTAGTGCATCCGGCCGCACGGGCCGCGGCGGCTTCGATGATCACGGATGCACTCCGCCGCGGGGCGACCGCTATCGTCGGCGATCCTGCCGGCACACCGGCCGCCACCGAACTCGTCTCGCTGCGGCCGACGGTGCTGACCGGTGTCGCGGCGGATTGGCCGATCGCGTCGGCCGATCTGTTCGCGCCCCTAGCTTCCGTTCTGCGGGCCGACACCGACCCGGAACGGATCGCCTTGATCAATCGCTGCCCGTACCGGCTGGCCGTATCCCTGTTTGGGGACGCGGCCTGGGCCAGCCGACTGGCGGAGCGACTGGATGTTGGCCATGTTTCGATCAATGACCTGATCTTCCCAACCTCGGACCCCCGCGTGCCGTTCGGCGGTTGCGGCGACAGCGGGTTCGGTGTGACCCGAGGCGCGGAAGGCCTACTCGCGATGACACGCCCCAAGGTCATCGCCCGGCATCGAGGCCGGCTGTACAACCACCTGCGTGCCAGACGCGAGTCGGACCAGACGACTCTCTTGAGCTTTTTGAAGCTGACCCACGGCCACCGTTGGTGGACTCGCTAGCCCAACCGCGGCCCTTGCAAGGCATCATCCCCGAGCATCAAATTGAGCTCGGGACGAGCACCCCAGAAGGATCGGCGAACGGATCCCAAGCCTCCATCGACACCGTTTGCATAGACATGCCCTTACCGGAACCGAGGAACCTCAGCGTGATTTCCAAATCAGATCCCCAGCCGCTTCGGATCGTCGTCGTGGGCGGCGGCTTAGCCGGACTGAGCGCCGCTTGTACCGCCGCGGCCCGCGGCCACCAAGTCACGTTGCTCGACAAAAACGACTGGGTCGGTGGCAAGGCCGCCGAGCATGCCGCCGAAGGTTATCGGTTCGACATGGGACCGACGATCCTGACGCTGCCGAGCGTCCTCAAACGAGTCTTCGCCGAGGCCGGGCGCCGGATGGAAGACTACCTCGAATTGCTGCCGCTGGACCCGCAGTGGCGGTGTTTTTTCGAAGGGCAGACCCGGGCACAAAATACGGTCCTGGATCTCGTCGCCGACGTCGCGCAAATGCGTAAGCACCTCGACGCCTTCACCGGTTCGGCCCGCGCGGGTGAAGGTTACGAGCAGTTCATCAAGATGAGCAAGCAGTTGCATGGGGTATCGGACCGCTTTTTCTTTTGGCGTTCGGTCGGTGGCTTGTCAGACACCATGGAGGTCGGGGGCGCCTTCTCGGCCTCGGTGCTGAAGGATGTCCTGTCCCTGCGGATGGGGCGGAGCGTCGCTTCGGTGGTCCGATCCTACGTCCCCGATGAGCGCGCCGCTCAAATGATGGACCACTTCACCCAGTACGTCGGCTCGTCGCCCTTGGCTTCGCCCGCGGTGCTCTGTGGCATCGCCCACATGCAGACCGAGGAAGGAATTTGGTATCCCGTAGGCGGGACGCGAGCGGTGCCCAAGGCATTGCAGAAACTCGCCGAGGAACTGGGCGTTGACATCCGCACGGGCGCCGATGTCGAGCGGATCGAAACCGAATCGCGCGGCGGCACGACCCGGGCCGTCGCGGTCCGCTGCGTCAGTGGCGAGCGGATCGCTTGCGACGCGGTGATCAGCAACTGCGATTCGATTCGCACCTACCGGGAACTGTTGGCCGGCACCCCCGAATCCAAAAAGTTCCAGAAGAAGTCGCCCGACCCCGAACCGGCCTGCAGCGGTGTCGTGTTGTACTTGGGACTGAACCGCCGCTACGAACAATTGCTGCATCACAACTTCGTCTTCTCCAAAGACCACAAGGAAGAGTTCGATGCGATCTACCGTCGCGGCGAACCCGCGCCGGACCCGACGGCGTATGTCTGCGCCCCGGCGATCAGCGAACCGGGCGTCGCGCCCGAAGGCTGCGAGGCGCTCTACATCTTGGTGCATACCCCCTTCCTACGACCGCACCACGATTGGCATCAGATGCTACCGAAGTATCGTGAGGTGATCCTCGATAAGTTGGAAAGGACCGCGGGCATGGACGGCATTCGCGACGCGATCCGTTATGAGGCTTCGCTGACCCCGCAGGGAATTCACAACCGCTATCGCGTGCTCAACGGCGCGATCTACGGGCTGGCCAGCCACGGCAAGTTCCTGGGCGCTTTCAAACCGGCCAATCGACGGCCCGATATCCGCGGGCTTTATCTCGCCGGTGGCGCCGCCCACCCGGGACCTGGGATGCCGATGGTGATGATGAGTGGCTGGATCGCGGCCGATTCGCTCGACAACGATGTCCGGGATGGGAAACTCGACGCCAACCGCAAACCGGCCGCGGTCTGACGATCCGGCAGCGCCCACTAGCGGAACGATTCATGCCCGACGCGCGTCACCCCAACGCATCCCCGCCACCGGTTTCGGCTTGGCTCCAAAACGGCTTCCACGCCTTCTTGAAGCCCTACCTGCGTCGGCACTTTCATTGCGTCGGCCTGCACCGGGAAGGGTTCGACCCGCGTTCGATCGACGACGGCCAACCGGTGATCGTGTACGGTAACCACCCCTCTTGGTGGGACCCGTTGATCGCGCATTATCTGAACAGCAGCCTGTTTCGCGACCGCCAATTTCATGCCCCCATCGATGCCGCGGCGCTGCGGCAGTACCGCGTCTTCGAGAAGCTCGGTTTTTATGGCGTCGACCTTCGCTCGACCACGGGTTCCGCCACGTTCCTGAGGACGAGCATGGCGATTCTGAATGCGGGTGACACGACGCTCTGGATCACGCCGGAGGGACGATTCTGCGATGCCCGTGATCACGCCGCGCCGCTGATGCCGGGACTGGCACACCTCTGTACCAAACTCGATCGTGGCTGGATCGTCCCGCTCGCGCTGGAGTACCCCTTTTGGGACGAACGCTTGCCGCTCTGCGTCGCGCGGTTCGGCACCCCCTTGGATGTTCGAAATGGGACGGATTGGGACAAGCCACGTTGGAACGACACGCTCACGGAGCACTTTCGCGTCAACCAGCGACGACTCGCCGACGGCGTGATCGCGCGTGAACCGAGTCAGATCGACCCGCTCATGATCGGCAGCGTGGGGGCCGGGGCGTTTTACGACACGATGCGGCGGTTCCGGAGTTGGATCACCCGCAGCAGCTTTCGAGCCAGCCATGGCGAGCATTTTCAATGATCGGAATCCTGCTCGCACTGACCGGCCTCATCTTGGCATCCATCCCCGCGGCAATGTTCGTCGGGAATTTGCGGCTATTCCTGCCGCCGACGCGGCCTCGTGACCCGGCCGCGGCCCCGCCGCGAGTCTCGCTGTTGATCCCGGCGCGCGACGAGGAAACCGCGATCGCCGCCGCGATCCAGACCGGTCTGGCCAGCCGTGACGTCGATTTGGAAGTCGTGGTGCTGGACGATCACAGCACGGACCAGACGGCGGCGATCGTGACCGACTGGGCGGCCCAGGATCAGCGGGTGCGATTGATCAGCGGTCGCGAACTGCCGGCCGGCTGGAACGGCAAGCAGTTCGCTTGCGCCCAATTGGCCCAATCGGCGCGGCATGAGCGACTCGTCTTCATCGATGCCGACGTGCGGTTGGAACCGGATGCGTTAGCCCGCTTGATCGCGCACCAAGATGCCACTGGCGCGGCGTTGCTGAGCGCCTTTCCCCATCAGGTCACGGGGACTTGGCTCGAACGGTGGCTGATCCCGATGATGCATTTCATCCTGCTCGGTTTCTTGCCGATCGCACGGATGCGACAGAGTCGCAATCCCGCCTACGCGGCGGGCTGCGGCCAGTTGTTCCTCACCGCCCGAGCAGATTACCAGGCCGCGGGGACTCACGAAGTCATTCGCGGTTCGCGGCACGATGGCCTGAAGTTGCCCGCCGCCTATCGCCGCGCGGGCTTAGCGACCGATATCGTCGACGGGACCCGGATCGCGTCCTGTCGGATGTATCGCGGCGCCGGCCAAGTCGTCCGCGGCTTGCTCAAAAATGCCAGCGAGGGGATCGCCTCGCCGCGGCTGATCATCCCGTTCTCGGCCTTGCTGCTGGGCGGGTCGTTGTTGCCCTGGATCACCCTCGTCGGCTCCATCCTCGAGCGGTCGCCGGTCGCCTTCTCGATCTCGCTGGTCGCGCTCGCCTTGGCGCACCTGCCGCGAGCTCTGGCCGCCCAGCGGTTTCGCCAATCCTGGTTCGGGGTCCTCTGTCACACGCCCGCCGTTGTCAGCTTCGTAGCGCTGCAGTGGGTGGCGCTCTTCAATTCGCTCAGCGGCCGCCAAGTCGCATGGCGCGGCCGCAGCTGACGGTCGAGCGAGCAGGGCAGTCGAACAGGCCAGCGGCCTACCGCCACGCTCAGTCGACGTCGTAACCGCGGGCGCTCAGCGCCCGCGTCAAAGCCTCGCGGGCGTCCGCTTCGCCGTGGACCAAACGGATCTTGCCAGGCCGCTCTTCAAAGCCTTCGACGAATCGGATCAGGTCGGCCTGATCGGCATGCGCGGAATAGCCCGACAACTGGTGAATCGCGGCCTTGATTTCAAAACGCTTGCCGTCCAGTTGCACCCATTCGCCTTTGCGGAGGATGTAATAGCCCGGCGTGCCGTGCGCCTGGTAACCGACAAAAATGATATCGGTCTCGGGCTTGCCGATGAACCGCTTCAGATAATTCACCACACGTCCACCACTGCACATGCCGCTGCCGGCGATGATCACCGCCGGCAACTCGCTGCGCTCGAGATGCCGGATCGTGTCGAGATGTTCACCATGGCTCCCGACCGTGGTGAGGTTCTCGAATACCAACGGTTGGTCATCGATCTTGAGTATCCGCTGGCCTTCATCACCCCAGTGGTGACTCATCAGTTCGTAGACGTCGGTGAACTTAGCCGCCAACGGGGAATCGACAATCACGTCCACCTTCCGCAGCAACGAACAATGCCGCTGCGCCTCGTAGTGCAGAAAGATCTGATTGAGTTCGAACAGTAAATCTTGAGTCCGCCCGAGGCTGAAGGCGGGAATGATCGTCACGCCGCCGTTGGTCAAGGTCTTGCAGATCACATCTTCCAGCAGTTGACGCCGGCCCTCGACGGGCGGGTGCAAGCGATTGCCATAAGTGCTTTCCATCACGAGCAGATCGGCCCGTGGCGGACTCGTCGGCGGATTGAGCAGCGGCGCGCCCGTCGCTCCCAAGTCACCCGAGAAGACGACGATGCGGTCGTCTGGCAAGGCGACTTCGAAGATCGTCGAGCCCAGCACATGACCGGCCGGACGCAAGCGAATCTGAATGCCGGGAACGACCCTACGCCATTCCCCGTAGGGCACCGGCCGGAGCATCCGGCCGATCTGTTTAAGCAGATTCGCGGTCAACCGCCGGCTGCGACTGAACCCGATCTTCAGCGAATCCTCGAGCACCAGCGGCAACAACTCCGCCGTCGGCTGGCTGCAATAAATCGGCCCGTCGAATCCCGCGCCGAGCAGATAGGGAGTGCGGCCGACATGGTCGATATGCACGTGGGTCAACAACAACGCCAGGATGCCCTGCAGCGGAAAATTGATCTCCTGATTGGGATGCCGCTCGGCGTCGCGGCCCTGAAACGTGCCGCAGTCGACCAGCAAACTCCGTTGCGCGTCGACGAATAACTGGTGGCAAGAACCGGTGACACCCTGGTGAGCACCGTGGTGAATCAGACGCATGAAGAGGATCCGCAGAAGTGAATAGAACAGACCGCCACATTACCGATCGCCACACCATGGTCAGTACAGCAGGAACGGCTGCCGACGGCCGCGAAAGGCGTCCAGGTCCTCGGACGCCAACACCATCAGTTGTTCGAGCGAGCCGCCTTTGATCACCGCTTCGAAGAGCTTCTGATTACCGAGCAAGCGGTTGTAGTTTTTCGTCTGCCAATCGTCCGGATGACGTTTGACCAAAGCGGCGGCGATGGCCAAGCCGACACGAATCGGATCGACCTGGTCGCGCCGGCTGATCAGGATCTGAATCCCCTGACACGGTTCGTTCGCGAACTTGCTCGCGTCGGGGGTGAACCGTGTCGGGATGAAAACGACGCCGGGAATTGCCTGGGCCATCAGATCCGCAGCCACCGCGGGCGCGTCGAGCCAGGGGGCGCCGATCCGTTCGAACGGCGTGTCCGTACCGCGACCGACAGACAGATTGGTCATTTCCAACAGCCCGATGCCGGGATACAGCAGGGCTTGATTCAGATTTCGCATGTTGGGTGATGGATTGATCCAAAACAGCCCGGTGCTTTCGAAAAAATCATCGCGGCGCCAACCTTCGCAGCGGATCACGACCAAATCCAAATCGAGCGACAACTCGGCCCGCAACATGCCGGCGATTTCACCGACCGTCATCCCGTGCCGGACCGGAATCCGGTGATAACCGACGAACGATTCGCTCCCCGCGTCCAAGAGCGGGCCGCCGATGTCGCTGCCGTTGATCGGGTTGGGTCGATCCAAGACGACGAATCGCAATCGCTGCTCGGCCGCGACCTTCATCGCCTCGCCCATCGTCGAAACGTAGGTGTAAAAGCGGCAACCGATGTCCTGGATGTCAAACACCAGCGTATCGGTGCCGGCCAAGGACTCGGGGGACGGCTTACGATCCGCGCCATACAGGCTATGGACCTTCAAACCGGTGTCAGGATCGATCATGTCGTCGATCCGCGGCTGATCCAACTTCCCCGCAATCCCATGTTCGGGGCTGAGCAAACTGACCAATTCCACTTCAGGAGCCTGATGCAGAACGATCCGCGTCGGCAGGCCTTGTCGATCGACACCGGTATGGTTGGTGATCAGACCGACGCGGCGGCCCGCCAGCGACGCGAACTTCTCCGTCACCAAGACATCGATCCCCGTCCGCACGGCGGGGGCCGCCAAGGGCGTGGCTGCGTCCGGGACAATCGCTGGGGTCGTCGGCTTGTCGTCATCAGCTCGCGCGGCGATCACCGCATCGGCGGCGACCGTGCCGATCGCGCCCGCCAGCGGATTGACGGAACCCTTGCCATCCGGATGCACGCGATTGCTCAAGAAGATCACGAACAGGTCCAAGCCGGGATCGATCCAGATCGCGGTTCCGGTGAAGCCGCCATGCCCGAACGCCGCCGCGGTCATCGTCTTGCCGCGATTGGACGAATAGCCCGAGTTTTTGTCCCAGCCCAAACCGCGGACACCGCCCGGCACCCGATAGCCCGCGGTCATGGTCCGGACCGACTCCTGCGACAGGATCGAAACGCCGTCGAGCTCGCCGCCGGAAAGCATCATTTGCGCGTAGATCGCCAAATCGGCCGCGGTCCCGAACAGGCCCGCATGCCCCGCCACCCCACCCATCGCGTAGGCCCGTGGGTCATGCACCTCGCCGACCATCCAACGGCCTTCGCGTTGCTGCGTGGTGGCGGCCCGCCGCCTCACCGGTTCGGCGGGAAGGAACGCCGTTTCCGACATCCCCAGCGGCTGAAAGATACCCTCGGCCGCGTACTGGGCCACGTCCTTGCCCGTTTTGGCGCGAACCAATTCTCCGAGTACCTGAAAGCCGACATCCGAATATCGAAAGCGTTTGCCCGGCTCATAATTGAGGCCGAGGTTCAAGAAATTCTCGATCGACTTGCCGGCCCCCTGTTCGTAATCGGCCATCGCGTTGTCAGGGATCAGGCCACCGATGTGCAGCAACAACTGCTCGATCGTGATTTCCTGCTTGCCCTGCGACGCGAACGACGGCAGATGGTCAGCGACGCGGTCGCGCAAACCCAATTCGCCGGTTTCGATCAGCCGCATCACGCCGGTTGCCGTCGCGATCGGTTTGGTCAGCGAGGCCAGGTCGAAGACCGTGTCCTCGAGCATCGGCAGCGGCTCGGGCTGCAGTTGCCGATGGCCGTAGGCGCGATGCCAGACCACTTGGCCGCGATATCCCACCAGCACCACCGCGCCGGGCAGTTTCCCTTCGGCAATTCCCTGCTCGACCAAGCGGTCGATCGCGTCGAGCGAGGTGGCGCCCAAACCGGCAGCGGCCGGGGAGGTCCGCGGCAGACGACCGGGCGGTTCGGCCGAAGCGCCGCTCGACCAGACCAAGCCACAAACCAGCGCTAACAGCAGGGACATCCACACCGGAGATAACTTAGGCATCCGCAGTCTCGACCTTTCGCGGGAAGGAATAATCGGCGGCCAGCGCGACGACATAGCAAACGACGCTGGCCACCATGGCCGCCCACCAGCCATGCAACGACCATCCTAACCAGTTGTTGGGGATGATCAGCAGCAGCGTGAAGAGAAACGCGGTCAGCATGCCGATCAATCCGCTCCGCTGGGCGAACCGTCGCGAGGAACGGCCGAGCAAGAAAATGCCGACGATCAAGCCTGATGAAAACCCGGCCACCGTAATGACCTGATTGACGACCGAAACGGCGACCAACGACGGGGAATGAATGACCACGATCGCGACCGCCATTTGCAACCCGCCAAAGACTATCGTCCAAACCCGACTCGCGCGCGTCAGGCGATGGTCCTCGGCGACGACCCCGGTGAGGACCTCACCGGAACGCGGCGTCTGTCTGAGGAAATCATTGACCACCGCCGAAGCGCTGCTGGTCAATGAACTCGACAGCGTGGACATCGCGACGCTGAAGACCGCAGCCAGGGTCAGGCCGCACAGCCCGATCGGCATTTGGCCGACGATGAAATTGGCGAACGCCTCATCGAGCTTGGTTGGGAGCGGCGCGTTAATCTGCGCGTACCACGCGGCCAGCGCGACGCCGACCAACAGGAACAACGCGAATTGCGCCGCGACCAACGGCCCGCTCAACCCCAACGCCCAGCGAGCCTGCCTCAGGCCTCGTGAACAGAGATATCGCTGGACCATCATCTGGTCCGCACCATGGGTCGCCAGTGCCAAAAAGATCCCGCCCAAAATCCCGGCCCACAGATTGGGTTGGTCGAGTGAAAATTGGGGGTTTACGACGACGAACCGATCCGTCTCCTGGCCAAAACGGATGATCTGTGACAATCCATCGGGAAGCTTGTCGGCGATCACGCCGATCGCGACCATCGCGCCGATCAGGTAGACGACCAGCTGGATGCAGTCCGTCCAGATGACACCCCGGACCCCGCCCATGGAGGCATAAATCACGGTGCTGATGCCGATCGCCAACACACAGGGCGTCAGTCCGAAGCCGGTGACCTGCCCAAGGACCAGGGCGGTCAAATAAAGTCGCAGACCGTCGGCAATCGTGCGGGTAGTGATGAACAGGGCCGATGCGGTCCGCTGGGTCAGCCCCCCAAAGCGGACCTTGAGCACGTCGTAGGCGGTGAAAATTTCGTCGCGAAAGAAGCTCGGCAACAACCAGATCACAACCAGCAAGCGACCCAAAACCAGTCCGATCGCCAATTGCAAAAACCCGAAGTTCCCTCCCTGGGCCAGCGCTAGCCCGGGGACGCTCAGAAAGGTTACCGCACTGGTCTCGGTGGCAACGATCGAACCGAGTACGGCCCACCAGGGCAAGTCTCGCCCCCCAACCAAAAAGCGGTTGAGTGTCTCGGAACCACGACCGATCCAAACCCCGAATGCCAGGGTTAACGTGACGTAGGCAAAGAGGATCGCCGAGTCGATCGGGGAGATTTGAATGCCCAAGAGTCCTCGCCGCGCGAGAGTGGAGGATTCCCGTGGCCAGACCACAACCGATCGGCCAAGATTCGAACACCGAATATCCTAGCCGAAACGTGCCTCCGTGACCGTCACCTGGCCCCCTCCTTCGGTTCGGAACCGAGCCACAGCCTACAGCTTCCCAGGCGGCCGGATAGAATGAGTTGATGTTCAGCGGTGGCGGCCAGCCAGGGATGGGTGACATGACGTCCGCTCGGTCCAACCGTTTTGCCAAGCCACGACTTTTCCTTTCCACACCCTTTGGGGCTTTCGTCCGATGTGCCAATCTTGCTCGCACTCCGGTTCGCGGGGAAATCTGTTCACTCGCCCGATCCTCTGGCTGAGCTTGGTGACGGCGGCAACGCTGGCCAGCCTGGCGATGGAAACGAGGGCTGATGAGGCCCAGCCGCCGGCGCCACCAAACGCGGCGCGCGAAGCACGAATTCGCGACATCGCCGAACGAGGGATCGATTACCTGAAATCCCAAGGACAAGCGGCCAACGGTGCCTTCAGCCCCGAGAGCGGTGCCGCGGTTACCAGCCTCTGCGTCTCGGCGATCCTGCGACATCGCCCGGAAGCGATCAACGATCCGGCGATCAAACAGGCGCTCGCCTTTATCGAATCGAATATCCGTGGCGACGGTGGCATCTACGCCGAAGGTTCCCTCTACAAGAACTACGAAACCTGTGTCGCCGTCGATGCGCTGATCCAGGCAAACCAAAACCAAACCTACGACAGCGCCCTGGAACGGGCTCGACTTTTTATTCGCGGCTTGCAGTGGGATGAGTCCGAAGGATTGACGAGCAAGGATGCGGCTTACGGCGGGGCAGGGTACGGAACCCACCAACGTCCTGACCTGTCGAATACCTCGTTCATGGTCGAAGCGCTACGTCAATTGGGAGATCGAGCCGACGACGAGGCGATCCAAAAGGCGTTGATGTTCATCAGCCGCACGCAAAACTTGGCGGGTCATGGAAATGACACCGAGCACGCCGCCAAGGTGGGCGACGGTGGCTTCTATTACACGCCGGCCGCAGGCGGATCCAGCCAAGCAGGCCCCACGGCCGAAGGGGGACTGCGAAGCTACGCGTCGATGACCTACGCGGGATTCAAGAGCATGATCTTTGCCGGGTTGACGGCCGACGACCCACGTGTCGCCGCCGCCCTCGATTTTATTCGCAAAAATTATTCGCTCGAAACCAACCCCGGGATGGGGGATGCCGGCCTGTACTACTACTACCACACTTTCGCGAAGGCCCTGGACGCCGCGGAAATTGACATCCTGGATGACGCTGAAGGCAAACCCCACGTTTGGCGCGACGAATTGATCGACACGTTGGCTGCCCAGCAGTTACCCGACGGCAGTTGGGTGAACAAGAAGAATGAGCGCTGGATGGAAGGCAATCGCAACCTGGTCACGGCGTATGCGCTGCTGGCGCTGGCCCATAGCCGCTGAAACCACCCCACGTTGAGCAATCGCCTTGGGCCGACCCACACGTTGGCCCTTGCCAGGTCGGCTGGCGAGGGCAGGGGGTGGACGGGCGGCCAACCAATCGCTTTACCGGCGCAGCAGCCAGCATTAGACTTCGGCTTTAACCTCAAGCAAGGAAACCGAATGTCCAAGCTATGTTTTCGCCTCGTCGCCGCGCTGCTTTCGGTTCTGGCTTGGAGTCCGACCGGCTACGGCGAAACGCCCCGAGTCGATATCGCGAAACTGCGACAAGCGTTGCACTTTCACGCTCCGTTTGACGGAACCGCGGATGCCCGACTCTCCACAGCGGGGGGCAAAATCATGACTGCCGATTCGCCAGAGCGAAAGCAGATTTCGCCGGGCATCCGAGCGGCGGGGGTGTCGATCGCCCAAGGCAAGGGCAAGTTTGGGGACTGTCTGCGATTCACCGAGAAGACAGACCAAGTGCTGATGTTCGCGGGAAGCGAAATGCATTACGCGGCGGAGGATTGGTCCGGCACCATCTCGTTGTGGTTGCGGCTTAATCCGGACCAAGATCTGCCGCCCGGCTTTTGCGACCCACTCCAGATCACCGACAAGGCCTGGAACGACGCCGCGTTCTTTGTCGATTTCGACAAGGATCTGCCGCGAGCGTTTCGCTTGGGGGCATTCAGTAACCTCAGTCACTGGAATCCGAACAACATCAGCTGGGACGATTGGCCGATCGAAAAACGGCCGATGATCACCGTCAAAACACCCCCCTTCAGCCGTGACGCTTGGACCCACGTCGCCTTCACCTTCGAGCGGATCAATCCCACGGCGGGTGAATCCTCTCGTGTCACGCTGTTCCTAAACGGCAACGCGATGGGCACACTCGAGCAGCCGATGCAATTCTCGTGGGATGTTGAGAAGGCGGCGATCATGCTGGGGATCTACTACATTGGCGATCTCGACGACGTGATGATCTTCAACCGAGCCCTCAGCCCAGAAGAAGTCGGTCATCTGCATTCAGCCACTAGCAGCCTGTAACTGGCGGACTCGACCATCGAATCGCCCGCGACGCGATCAGCGGCATCGACCGGCTTGAAACCGACCGGCAAAGGGCCGACATCGAGACAGCGACGTCCTTTCCGGTGGAACCAGTCTGATCGGACGTGCCCTTTCCGACTTCAGCCACTACCCTTTTTCAGGGGTTCGGCGTCGCTTCGGGTGCGGGCTCAGTCGCTGCCGGAGCGGCGGGCTCCGCAGCCGCGGGCTCGGCCGGAACAGCTGCCGCAGGCTCAACCGGTGCCGCATCAGCTGCTGGCGGCGCATCGGTTGCGGGAGGTGTTACTGTGGCAGGTGCCGCTTCGGTAGCAGGAGGCGCTACTGTCGCGGGTACAGCGTCGGTAGCCGATGCCGGAACGGCGGGGGCTGGCGTCAGGGCACCAGTCTCGGCGGGAGGCGTGACTTGGGTGTCGCCAAAGTCGATCATGCCCGAAGTCCCCGAACGAGTTTCCGCCGGCGAGGGCGAAATGGCCGGGGTCGGGTCGACCGCGACTGTCGAACCTTGCGAACCGAGCAACCACATCGTGAACGCGCACAATGCGATCCAACCCAGAGCAGCGAAACTGGTGATCTTGGTGAACAAGTCCCCCGCTTTGGTGCCGAAGGCACTTTGGCCACCGGGACCGCCCAGGGCACCGGTCAAACCGCCACCCTTGCCACGCTGGACGAGAATCAGCAGGATCAGAAACAGTGAGAGTAAAAACAGGGCCCAGCCGAGCATCGCGCCGACGATGGTTGCCAACAGGGGTGCGAAGGTCATTGCGATCCGTCCGATTCGAAACTGCGGGGATATGGGAAAACCGTTCGTTCGGTAAGCCCGTGCAAAGTGTCACTTCTGACGCGACCGAGGTCAATGCCGATCAA
>DITY01000248.1:18017-62009 GCA_002422955.1 Planctomycetaceae bacterium UBA6172 | reverse complement strand
AGCAGAGACCGAATCAGTAGGTGGACCGCTTCGGCTTGGGCCGGCGTCGCCGTCAAACCCGTGCCGATCGCCCAGACCGGTTCGTAGGCGATGACAATCCCGGCCGCCCGAATGTCGTCCAAACCCGCCAAGGACCCTCGTACTTGCGAGGTCACGACCTGTTCGGTTTGCTCGGCCTTCCGCTCATCGAGCGTCTCGCCAACACACACGATCGGGACCAAATTGCCTGCCAAAGCGGCTTGCAACTTTTTCGCGACGAGCTCATCCGTCTCACCGAAATATTGGCGCCGCTCGCTGTGCCCGAGGATCACGAAACGGCAGCCGACATCGGTCAACATCCCGGCGTTGACTTCGCCGGTGTAGGCACCGTCAGCGGCGGGATAAAGATTCTGCGCCCCAAGTTCGATCGAAGAGCCAGCCAGTTCGTCGGCGACCACTGCCAAATACGGGAACGGCGGGCAGACGGCCACTTCGGCTTGCCAGCTCGGATCGAGACCATCGATCAGCTGGCGGATCAACGCCACCGCCGATTGGCGGCGAGAATTCAGTTTCCAGTTACCCGCGATGAAGGGGCGGCGATTCATGCGACGGCCTTGGGGAGGGGAGAGATTTTCTTGCCAAACAGCTCGGCCAATTGGCGAATTTTCGCAGCCAACTCACGATATTGCTCGGGCAACAACGCTTGGGGACCGTCGCTCTTGGCGACTTCGGGGCAATCGTGAACCTCGATGTGTACGCCATCGGCACCCGCCGCGACTCCGGCCAAGGCGCATGCCGGTATCAGGTCGGGTCGACCGGTCGCATGCGACGGGTCGACGATGATCGGCAGGTGGGTGAGCGTGTGTACCAACGGCACCGCCGCGACGTCGTAGAGGTTGCGGGTTGCGGGATCGAACCCTTTGACGCCGCGTTCGCACAGCACCACGTTGGGATTGCCTTGGCTGAGGATGTACTCGGCGCTCATCAGCAAGTCCGTCACGGTAGCGCTCATGCCTCGCTTGAGCAGCACGGGGCGTTTGGTCCGCCCCACCTCGGTCAGCAGGACAAAGTTCTGCATGTTCCGGGCACCGATCTGAATCATGTCGGCATATTCGGCGACAACCTCCACGCAGCGGACATCCGTCACCTCAGTCACGACCGGCATGCCAAAGCGATCGCCGACGGCCCGCAACAGTTTCAAGCCGTCTTCACCCAAGCCCTGGAATGCGTAGGGGCTCGTACGCGGCTTGTAGGCGCCACCGCGAAAAATGTTGGCGCCGGAATCCCGAACACTTTCGGCGATTCGGTACATCCGATCTTCGTCCTCGACGCTGCAGGGTCCCGCGATCATCGCCAGGCTGCCGCCACCGATCTTCACACCCGAAACATCGATCACGCTCGGTTCGGGATGAGCGTCCAACGAGGCCAGCTTATAAGGCGGCAGAATCGGTACGATCTCAGCGACCCCGGGGATTGCCATCAAGGGCTCCTCACGGATGCGATTCTCGTCGCCGATGACGCCGATGATCGTTCGGAAAGTACCCCGGCTGAGGTGAGCGCGTAAGCCCAACTCCTCGATCCGCTCGATGACGTGGGAGATTTGATCGTCCGACACGCCGGTTTTAAGAATGACAATCAAGATTGGGACCGATCGCTAAAAACATCGTGAACCACTGCGTCTTCGGCACAACCGACCCGGCAACACGCCGACCGGCCCAGCCGTCTCGTACAGCGGGTAAAAGTAGGGCTGACAGGAGTTGAACCTGCACTCCCGAAGGAACTGGATCCTAAGTCCAGCGCGTCTGCCAATTTCGCCACAGCCCCGGATAAAATCCGTCCCAACGAGGAGGAACAACCGGAACGTTTCGTACCGCCGTCTCCTCCGCAACGAACCCCGCCCGCCACCGACGGATCGGCAGCGGGAATGTCCCACGCACAGCTTACCCAGGTCCACTGACCCTTGTCCGCCGGCAACGCTCGCAGCCTGGCGTTACTGGGCGACGTCCGCATTGGCCGTCGGAACGACCCACACTTTGACTTCACCCTGAACTTCGGTGTGGAAATGAACCTTGACGGTATATAGCCCCAGTTCCTTGAGCGGACCTTCCAAACGGATCTGGTCGGTCGCCAAGGTAACTCCGACCGCCTTGAGCGCATCGACGATTTCGTGAGCACCCACGCTGCCGTAAAGATGCCCATCGTCGTTGGCATTCGCTTCGATGGTGATCGACTGCTTCGCCAGTTCTTCGGCCGCGCGGCGGAAATGAACCAACTTCTCGAGTTCGATCTGACGCAGCTTCTCGCGATGCTTTTCGACCATCCGCTGATGGTGCTCGGTCGCAACGGTCGCTAGCCCCTGGGGGAGCAAGAAGTTGTTGGCGTAGCCAGGCTTGACTTCGACGATGTCGCCCTGGCGCCCCAAGTGCTCGACGTTGTGAATCAGCAACAGGCTGTAACCGCCGTTGGCACCCTTGGGCAATCGCTTGTAGGCTCGCTTCACTCGTTGACCGGTTGATTTCGTTTGGGGCATGTTTGCCTCGGCGTGGGTTGTTCGAACCGCGTCGCCCAGAAAACCGAGGCGGTGCGAGTATCGGAAGGTGTGTGAAAGGTTAAACGTATTTCAGAACGGAATTTCCGGATCTTGGTACCCGGCACCACGCCCGTTCGGCTGGGCCTCGCGACGGCCTGGCGGGGCGTATTCTTCGGCATGCGAGTCGCCATCGTGGAATTCATCGCTCGCTGACCGCGTCCCCCCTTGGGACTCGCCGCCCGCGGACCGCGCGAAATCAGGCCTACCCGACTCCTCCGCGCGCCCCCCCAGCAATTGCAACCGCTCGCCGACGACCTTCAATTTTGACTTCTTCTGCCCCTCGACTTCCCAAGACTCGTACTTCAAGCGTCCCTCGATAAACACCGGGGAGCCTTTCCGCAGATACTCAGCAGCGATTTCGGCAGTCCGACCCCAAAGCGTGATATCGACGTAGGTCACCTCATCGACCCATTCGCCTTGAGTATTTTTCCGACGGTCATTGACCGCCATCCCCATGTCGGTAACGGCAGTACCCGCGGGGGTATGCCGCAACTCGATGTCACGGGTCAAGTTACCGATCAGCATCACTCGATTGAAACTCGCCACTTCACGATCTCCGTCAGAGGTTCGGGTGGAACAACAACCAAGGCAAAGCCGATCCGCGGATCACTCGAGCGAATCGCCTTCATCCACATTGATGGCCGACGCATCGGGACGGGGCAGCGAAGCCTCGCCACGGGCATGAGCCAACATCGGCTCGACCAACCGGGGATCGACCTTCAGGGTCAGATGACGAATGACAGGCTCACTGAGCTGACAACCACGACTGAGCTCCGGCAACCGAGTGCTTTCCACTTCGGCGTAGGTCAGCCAATAGGTCCCCTTCTGATGGCCGTCGATCGGATATGCCAGCTTCTGCTCTTGCCAAAGCCGGCTTGCCAAGACCTTGCCACCGATGTTTTCGAACAGCGTGTTGACACTGGCGCTAACGCCACCCGGGTCACGGCTGTAGTGGTTGCTGTCCAGAATAAACAGCGTTTCATAAACGTTGCGGGCCACGAAAGGTTGCTCCCCTAATGATCTCTGACGGAATTCCGAAATGACTTCTGGCTCAAATTTGCGAGTGACCCCGGTTATACACGGAACACCCAACCTTCAACCGCTGAACAAACGTCGACTTGCCAAACCTTCAACTGGGCGGCGCTGACGCATTGTAGCGATTCATACAAAACGCGACACCATGGACTACCCACTGCAACACCGCCTCGGTCGCGACGTCCGTGGCCTGGTCGACCACCCCGCGATCCTGAGCGGAAAACCGACTCAACACAAAGTCGACAACCTCCATGTGCGGAGGCGGCCGGTCGATGCCGAATCGAAGCCTGGAAAACTGATCACCCCCCAACTTGGCAGCGATATCCGCCAGGCCCTTCTGACCACCCGCCGACCCACCGCTGCGGAATCGCAACCGGCCGACCGGCAAGTTCATATCATCACAAATCACTATCAACTCGTCGCCCCTGGGATCAACCTGGTAAAAGTCGACAGCCTGACGAACGCTCGTCCCACTGGCGTTCATGAAAGTCTCGGGGAGCAACACCGCCACCCGCTGACCCTCGTACTCCGCCTCCGCCAACTCGCCACCAAAACGCTTGCGAACCCTCGGCCGCCCCAACAGCGGATCGACCAGTTTGCCGGCGACCACAAACCCTATGTTGTGACGAGTACCAACATACTTATTTCCCGGATTACCCAGCCCGACGATCAACTTCACGACCACCGCCTCCGCCGGCCACCCGACCAGGCCAACAACTAGGCCCCCGCGACCGCGTCATCCGAACCCTTGGGCTTCTCGACGTGCACCACCATGACCTCAGCCGGAGTCACCAACTCGACCCCAGCGGGCAGAACCAAGTGACCGGCGGTCTTGTGCCCACCCAGATCGATGTCATTGATATCCAGCGCGAGGAAGTCAGGGATCTCGGCCGCCGAGCAGCGAACCTTCACCTGGTGCATGTTTTCCAACAAAATCCCGCCGCTCCGAACCCCGATCGCATCACCTTGCAGGACGATCCGAACTTCGACTTCGACTTTTTCCTTCAGATTCACCCGCACCAAATCGAGATGCAAGACATGGATGCCGAGGTGGTCGTACTGAACCTCGCTGACCAACGCCGTGTCGCTGACCGCGCCTTGGAGCGTGACCATCTTGCTGTGGTGGCGAAGGGCCGTCTTGACCTCGACCGCCGACACGGCCAAGTGACGATTCTCTTCGCCGTGACCATACAAAACGGCGGGAACCATGCCCGAGCGGCGCAGCCTGACCGACGCGGCGGTGCCGGTCTGGTCACGCAATTGAACATTGAGAACTTCGGTATTCGCGCTCACGGCGGGACGCTCCGAGAAATGATAAATCGGTTTGGGGACGGAATTTGCACAGCGGGCAAAAGGGGGCCTAAGTATGGCAAGACCACCTATTTTCGCAAGGGCATAAAACCGGCGTCCGGCAACTTTTGCGGAGGGTTCCCATTGATTTCGCCCCTCCGAACCGGCTACGCTCCCTCCCATGCCCCCATCGCGGCCCGCGCGGCGTGGGCGGCCCCGTCCAGCCTGACGGATTCTCCCCCGGACGCCCCTCATCCGTAGCTAGCTCGATCAAGGTGAACCGCAAACTCTACCTGACGTGCCTCTGGCCGGGCTTGCCGGAACTGTGGTGGCGGGGACGGCTGACCTCGCTGCCAGCGGCCTTGGCATTTGCGATCGCGCTGAACCTGATGCTGGTCGCCAAGTTCATTTACCCGGAATGGCTGTCGCTGGGCCTGGTCCGCCTGACCGGTTGGCTCGGACTCGCCGCTTGGGTTTACCTGTCGTTAAAAAGCATTCGCGAATTGCCGAACCTACTTGCCCCGCGGGCGGCGAGCAAAACGCCCGACCGATTCATGGATGCCCACCTGGCCTACCTCCGGGGCCAATGGCGCGAGGCCGAGGCCTGCCTGACGGATTGCCTGGCGGTCGAGAACCGCGACCCGCCCGCCTTGCTGCTGTTGGCGGGAGTTTATCGCCACACGCGGAGATGGGACGCGGCCGGACGGCTGATCGACGAAATTCGACTCACCGAGGCAGCGGACCGCTGGTGGCTGGAGGTCGAAACCGAGCGGAAGCGCCTGGACCGCGACCGCGACCGCGATGTCGGACCCGCCGCCATCGTGGCGGCAACCGCCGCCCCGGCCGCAGTTCCGCTGGGCGAAACGGCCACCGAAGTGTCCCCAACGCCCTCTCTGCTCCGCCATGAACTTTTGCCAGCAGATGTCGATCGCGTCGTGACCGAAGCCACCCGCGGCAGGGCTGCCTGATTGGCAGTGATGCGATGCGTTTTGCGAATCCGCCATCACCCCAACCATCTCGCTATCCCATGAATTCCGATCGATCGGTAGAATTTCCCGATGTGACCGAGACCACCGTCCGCGCTTTTGGCAGTGGGTCCGCCCTCCAGACTTCGCGCGTGCCGTGCGAACCGGTCGCGGGTTGGCCGCGGGGCTATAGTGTTTCGATGCCAGAACCGATTTGATTGCCTGACCGAGTGGGGAAATGATTTCCTCAGCGGCAGGCCCGTGGCCCTTTGTGGCCGGGCGAGTTTTGCGGTACCGTGCCGGGGTCGGCCCCGTGGCGGCAGCGGCAGACGCCCAAGTAATGGAACCCTTGAAAAACCACCAGCGATTGGCCAGTCCCGAGCGATCGGGCGAGCGTGCGAGCTAGATAGACCGGTTGAAAACAGCCAGAGGAAACGGAAACCATGTACGAACGTTTTACCGACCGTGCCCGCAAGGTCATGCAATTGGCCAACCAGGAAGCCCAACGCTTCAATCACGAATACATTGGCACCGAGCACATCCTGCTGGGATTGGTGAAAGAAGGGAGCGGCGTCGCGGCCAACGTGTTGAAAAACCTCGAGGTGGACCTCCGCAAGATCCGCCTGGAAGTTGAAAAGCTGGTTCAGAGCGGCCCGGAGATGGTGACCGTCGGCAAGCTGCCGCAGACGCCGCGGGCTAAGAAGGTGATCGAGTACTCGATGGAAGAGGCTCGGAATCTGAACCACAGCTACGTCGGCACCGAGCATATCCTGCTGGGTTTGCTGCGCGAGCAAGAAGGGGTTGCGGCGCAGGTGCTGATGAACCTCGGACTGAAGCTGGAAGACGTTCGCGAGGAAGTGCTGAACCTGCTGGGCGGTGGGCTCGAAGGGGCCGAAGTCAGCGAACGCGGCGGTCGCGGGGGCGAGGCGGGTGGCGAAGCGGCCGGAGCCGCCGCCAAGGGCGGGAAGAGCAAAACCCCAGCGCTGGATAGCTTCGGTCGCGACCTGACCGAACTGGCGAGAAAAGGCGAACTCGATCCGGTGATCGGGCGGGCTCGCGAGATCGAACGGGCGATCCAGATCCTGTGCCGCCGCACCAAAAACAATCCCGTACTGCTCGGGGAAGCCGGTGTCGGTAAGACGGCGATCGTCGAAGGTTTCGCCCAGAAGGTGATTGCGGGTGAAGTGCCCGACATTCTGGCTGAGAAGCGAATCGTCGTCCTCGACTTGGCGATGATGGTGGCCGGCACGAAGTATCGCGGGCAGTTCGAAGAGCGGATCAAGGCGGTGATGACGGAAGTCCGCCGGGTCAAGAACACGATCCTGTTCATCGACGAGCTGCACACCCTCGTCGGCGCCGGTGGTGCCGAAGGGGCGATCGACGCGGCGAACGTGCTGAAGCCGGCGCTCGCCCGGGGCGAAATCCAGTGCATCGGCGCGACCACGCTGGACGAGTACCGCAAGTACATCGAGAAGGACAATGCCCTCGCCCGGCGGTTCCAGGAAATCATCGTCGAACCGACTAGCAAGCAGGAGACGATCGAGATCATCAAGGGGCTGCGGGAACGCTACGAAGAACATCACCGCGTTCAGTTCACCGATGACGCCATCATCGCCGCGGTCGAAATGAGCGAGCGGTACATCACGGCCCGCTGCCTGCCCGACAAGGCGATCGACGTGATCGACGAAGCGGGGGCGCGTGTCCGGTTGCGAACCATGACCCGTCCGCCCGACTTGAAGGAAATCGACGAACAGGTCGAGCAACTCAACAAGGACAAGGAAGATGCTGTCGCCAACCAGGATTTCGAAAAGGCGGCCAACCTTCGCGACCAAGCCGAAAAGCTGCGGCGCAAGAAGGAACAAATCACGCAGGAATGGCGCGAAAAGAGTCGCATGACCGACGGCGTAGTCGACGAAGAAGTGATCGCGGAAGTCGTCAGCAAGATGACCGGCATTCCGCTGACCCGACTCTCGACCGAAGACAGCATGCGGCTGATGAAGATGGAAGAGGAGTTGCACAAGCGGGTCGTCAGCCAGGCGGCGGCAGTCAGTGCCATCGCCAAGGCCGTCCGCCGCAGCCGCAGTGGCTTGAAGGATCCCAAGCGACCGACCGGCTCGTTCATCTTCGCCGGCCCGACCGGTGTCGGTAAGACGCTGCTCGCCAAGGCCCTCGCCGAATACATGTTCGGCGACGCCGACGCGCTGGTGCATATCGACATGAGCGAGTACATGGAGAAGCACAACGTCAGCCGGCTGATCGGCGCCCCCCCAGGATTTGTCGGTTACGAGGAAGGCGGCCAGCTGACCGAGAAAATTCGCCGCCGCCCCTACGCCGTCGTCCTGTTCGACGAAATCGAGAAGGCGCACCCAGACGTCTTCAACATGCTGCTGCAGGTGATGGAAGAAGGCCGTCTGACCGACTCGTTCGGCCGCAACGTCGACTTCCGCAATACGATTTTGATCATGACCACCAACGCGGGGGCCGAAGCGATCAAGAACGAATCGGCCTTCGGGTTCACAAAACCCGACAGCGATTCGAGCTACGAGTCGATGAAGGCCCGGGTGATGGACCAGATCGAACGCGTCTTCCGACCCGAATTCCTCAACCGGTTGGACGACACGATCATCTTCCGACACCTCACGCTCGATGACCTCAAGTTGGTCATCGATTTCGAAATGTCCAAGGTTCGCCAGCGGCTGCTCGATCGCGGCCTGGCTTTGGAACTGACCGACGAGGCCAAAGAGTTCTTGATCAAGACCGGCAGCAACCTCGACTACGGCGCCCGCCCGCTCCGCCGGGCGCTGGAAAGCCGCATCGAGGACCCCCTCAGCGAAGAATTGCTCAAGGGGACTTTCGAAGGCATGGATTCGATCGTGGTGGACGTGATCAAAGATGACGAAGGGAAGATCACCCGGCTCGACTTCAAAGGCCATAACCGTGGGCGGCTGACCGAGGCCGAAGCGGTAACCCCCGCGGGCGAAGCGGCCTCCGGCGGCTGAACCCGCGCCGGGCAAAAACGCTAAGTCCCCCCTCCCGGCTGATGTTCGACGCCACTTTCCTAGCGGAAGGTGGCGTCTTTTTTTGACGACCCGATCATTCCCAACCCCGCTCGGATTGGCCCAATCCCGGCCAATCGCCCCGTCCGGCCCCGGTCACGCCGGCCCCGATCGCGAACGAGCCCCGACCGGCCGCGGACCGCGGCGCTGGAAGGCCGACCCGGGCGGGGATCGGCGTTGACCCATTTTCCCTAAAGACGTAGCCTAACAGGCGAGATTCCTGGCGACCTTACCGGGCACCGCCCCCATCACACAAGCGACGCGCGATGTCATTTTTTGAACGACTCTGGGATATCCTCGGACTGCTGTTCGGCGGCTTTTTCGGTTCGATCGAGCGAACCATCACCGCCGTGTTCGGCAGCAGCAACGCCCGTCAGGTCGCCAAGATGCGTCTCCGGGCCGAGCAGATCGGCGAACAGGAGCCTAAGTATCAGGCGATGAGCGACGAGGAGCTGAAATCCCAAACGGAAAAGTTTCGGGAACGGCTCCGCAATGGCGAAACGCTCGATGACATCCTCGACGACGCGTTCGCGGTCTGCCGCGAAGCCGGCCGGAGATTCCTCGGCATGCGACACTACGACACGCAGTTGATCGGCGGGATGGTCCTGCATTCGGGCACGATCGCGGAGATGGTCACCGGGGAAGGTAAGACCTTGGTGGCCACGCTCCCGGCCTACCTGAACGCGATCGAAGGGAAGGGGGTTCACGTCATCACGGTGAACGATTACCTCGCCCGGCGTGACATGGAATGGATGGCACCGCTGTATACCAAGCTGGGACTGACCGTCGGCGCGATCCAGAGCGGTATGGGGACGCTAGAAAAGCAGCGCTGTTACGCCTGCGACATCACCTATGGGACCAACAACGAGTTCGGCTTCGATTACCTGCGGGACAACATGCGTCCCGCTTCCCGTGGCGATCATCGCTTCCCGACCGAGTTGCAGCAGAGCCAAGGGCCGTTGAACTTCGCGGTCATCGACGAGGTCGATAACATCCTGATCGACGAGGCGCGAACGCCGTTGATCATCAGCGGACCGGCGGACATGGATCTGGGCAAGTACGCCGATGCCGATCGGATCGCGCGGCAACTGCAGAAAGAGGTCCATTTCACCGTCAATGAGAAGCAGCACAACGTCACGCTAACCGACGATGGTGTCCGGGAAGCGGAACGGCTGGCAGGGGTGGAAAGCTTCTATACGGCCGGCAACATGGACTGGCCGCACCTGATCGACAACTCGCTCAAGGCCCACTACCTCTACAAGCTGGACGTGAATTACGTCGTCAAGGATCGCCAGATCGTGATCGTCGACGAGTTCACCGGGCGTCTGATGGAGGGTCGCCAGTGGAGTGACGGCTTGCACCAGGCCGTCGAAGCCAAAGAAGGCGTGCCGATCAAGCAGGAAACACAAACTTTCGCGACCATCACCCTGCAGAACTTCTTCAAGCTCTATCACAAGCTGGCCGGCATGACCGGTACGGCGATGACCGAGGCGAACGAGTTTTGGAAGATCTATAAGCTGGACGTGATCGCGATCCCGACCAATCGGGATATGCAACGGATCGAACATCCCGACAAGATCTACCTCAGCGAAAAGGACAAGTTCGGCGCCCTGGCTGATGAAATTGAGCGAACTCACAAGTGGGATGTCGTCGTCATGAAGGACGGGACCGAACACTGGGGCGCGTTGCAGAGCGCTCCCGACGCCGAGGAGATCAAGCTGAAGGACAAGGAGACTCGCGAGGTCATCACGATCCCGGCTGGCAAAGTCGGGCACCTCGAACGCGCCGGGCGACCGGTACTGGTCGGTACGGTGAGCATCGAAAAGAGCGAACGGTTGTCGGCGCTGCTGGAGCGTCGCGGCATTCGACACGAGGTCCTGAACGCGAAACAGCACGGCCGCGAAGCCGACATCGTGGCCCAAGCTGGCCGCAAGGGTGCGGTGACCATCGCCACCAACATGGCCGGCCGAGGGACCGACATCATCTTGGGCGGCAATCCCGAAACGATGGCCTGGGCCCAGTTGCAGCACAAATACCCCACGCGTCTGGAAGTCCCCGAGGACGAGTGGGAAGCGTTGGTCAACGAGATCGAACAGCGCGAACAGATGAAGCGGGAAGGGCAGGAGGTGAGGTCCCTCGGCGGGCTGTATGTGATCGGCACCGAGCGTCACGAATCGCGGCGAATCGACTTGCAGCTCCGCGGCCGTTGCGGTCGCCAAGGCGACCCCGGCAGCAGCCGCTTCTACCTATCGCTCGACGACGACTTGATGCGAGTCTTCGCGGGCGACTTCGTGAAGAGCGTCATGGAGCGGATGGGCATGCAGGAGGGCGAGGCGATCGAATCGAACCTCGTCACCCGTCGGATCGCGGCCGCGCAAAAGAAGGTCGAAGAACGCAACTTCGAGATCCGCAAGAGCTTGCTCGAATATGACGAAGTCATGGACGAGCAACGGAAACGCGTCTACGGATACCGTCAACAAATCCTCGATGGCGTCAGCTGTCGGAAGCTGATTCTCGAGCAGATTCGCGACCAGACGCATAAGTTTGTCAAAATTTTCCTCGATAAGGACTATGGCGCGAGCTCCTTCGCCGCCTACGCCAGCTCGCAATTGGGCTGCGCCTTGGAATCGAAGGATTTCCGCAACGTCGATTACAAAACCGCCGACGTCTACTCGCGGGATCAGGCGGAACGCTCCCTGGAAGCTCTGGTCGTCGAGTCGGTCGAAGAAAGTCTTCCCGAAGAGATGTCGACCGAAGAGTGGAACTGGAAGGCACTGGCCAATTGGTCGAACAGCCGATTCGGCACGAACTATCGCGACCAGGAATTGCAAAAGTTCGAGCGTGACGCCCTGATCGATCACCTGATCGCCAAGGCTCACGAGAAAATCCAAGCCGCCGACCTTTCCGAAGGCGCGACGCTGCTGGACGAAAGTTTCGGGCGGCGTTCGCTGTGTGGTTGGGTCCGCCATAAGTTCGGTATCGAAGTCACGCCCGACGAATTCGCCAATCTGGAGGAGTTCGATCAGGTCGCCAAATTGCTGATCGATCGCGCCGAGAAGGCCTATGAAGAAAAGGAAAGTGAATACCCGATCCTGACCGGGATCTCGGCCTTTACCGCCCGCCAAGGGACACAGATTCATCTCGATCGCGAAGGCCTGGCCAGTTGGCTGCTCGGTAGGTTCGGGATCGAATTGCCGATCGACGAGATGTTGCTGAATCGCGACGAGCTCAAGGCTCAGCTGATTCAGCTCAGCCAAGCGGTCGCCGACACGTCGCAAATTCGGTTCCGTGAAGCCCACGAGCGGATCGGCGGTCTGTTTGCGAAAACGTCCGACCCCGCCACGACGCTGTCGCTCGCCGTCAGCCAACACCAGGCGATCGGCGATTTCGCCAATTACCTCAGTGGCGAACTCGGCTATCAAGCTCAAGTCGAAGACCTGGGCCGGATGAACCGGTCACAACTGGAAGTCTTGGTCGACCGCGCGATCGATGACCGCTTTCACCCCGAGATGCGGCGGATGGAACGGCAGGTCCTGTTGACGATCGTCGACGAAGCCTGGAAGAACCACCTGCTCGCCATGGACCACCTCCGCAGCAGCGTCCAGCTCAAGGGCTACGCGCAGTTGGACCCGAAGGTCGAGTACAAACGCGAGGGAATGCGGCTGTTCGATTCGATGTGGGAATCGATCGGCGAGCGCGCGACCGATTTGATCTTTCGGATGGAATCGTTCAACGAGGAGTTCGTCCGCAGCACGTGGGTTGATGCCCGCGCCGCCAAAAAAGATGTCCCCACGTCCGTCCCCCCAGCCGCCGGCGGTTCGAAAACCGCGCCGCGGGAGAGCGACCTGAAAACCAGCCGCGATGAGGCCGAATCCAAACCGGAAACGATTCGTCACCTCGGCCCCAAGGTGGGTCGCAACGATCCCTGCCCCTGTGGCAGCGGCAAGAAATACAAGAGTTGTTGCATGAAGAACATCGCTTGACCCGAATCGGTCGCGCCGCGGCCTGCCTGCCGTGACGTCCCGTTCCGGCACCTTCCCGAACCATCCACCTCCCGAACGGATTCGTGAGCGATGTTGCTTGACATCCTGTATTGCCTGTTGCTCGTGACCGTCTCGCCGCTGGTCATTTACCGTTCCGCCCGATTCGGCAGGTACCGGCGGGGCATCCGGCAAAAGTTCTGCGGTCTCCAACCCGATGACCTGGAGCATCTCGGGAACGTCAGGCCCCGCGAGTTGGGCGACTACGAAACGCGGAGCCGCCAGGCTGCCGGCTGGCCCCGACTTGGTGGGATTCGCCCGAGCGGAGTTCGCGGGTCCGAACCGGTCGACCACGACCAGGCCAGCGAACCTTGCCCCACGCCTCCGCCGCTCGTTTGGTTCCATGCCGTCAGCGTCGGCGAAGTCAACCTGATCGCCGGATTGGTCACCGCCTATCGCGCGGCGAATCCTGAGCACCGGGTGGTCATCAGCACGACCACGGACACCGGTTACGACCTCGCCCGCTCGCGGTTCAGCGACCTGCCGGTCTTTTTCCTGCCGTTGGATCTCAGCTGGGCTGTCCAGCGAACATTCCAGACCCTGCGGCCGAGCCTGCTCGTGCTGGCAGAGTTGGAAATTTGGCCCAACTTGGTGCGATTCGCCCAACATTCGGGCTGCCGCGTCGCCGTCGCCAACGGTCGGCTGAGCGAGCGAAGTGGGAGACGCTATCAGCGTCTGCGGCGGTTTTTTGCCCCCACCTTTCAGCGTCTCGATTGGGTCGGCTGTCAGGATGCCGAGAGCGCGCGGAGGTTCCTCGCTTGTGGTACGCGACAGGAAGCCCTCACGATCACCGGATCGATCAAGTTTGACAACGCGCCCGAGAACCGCGATACGCTCGAAGTCCATCGCCTGGCCCGTTGGACCGGTGTCGATCCGTGGCACCAGGTCCTGATCGCTGGCAGCACCCAAGCGGGAGAAGAATTGGCAGCGCTCGAGACCTATCGAGAACTGTCGCCGCTGTACCGCCAGTTGCGGCTGATCATCGTCCCCCGCCACAAGGAGCGGTTTGACGAAGTCGCCGAGTTGATTCGCGGCTCCGGATTCCAGTTGCGGCGAAGGAGCGACCAGCATTCACCGGCCGAGCATTGGTCGGCGGATACGGTGATCCTGGCCGACACGATCGGGGAATTGAGGCATTGGTGGGGACTCAGCCGGATCGCGTTCGTCGGTGGTAGCTTCGGCAATCGCGGCGGGCAAAACATGCTCGAACCCGCCGGCTATGGCTGCGCGACCTGCTTCGGGCCGCATACCGAAAACTTCGCGGAGATCGCCAGCCGATTGCTACAAGCGGACGCCGCGGTGCGTGTCCCCACGCCAGCCGAATTCACCCGCTTTGTGGCAAAATGCTTGGAGCAGCCTCACCAAGCCGAAGATCTCGGGATGCGAGCCCGGGCCGTCGTGCAAAAACACCGCGGCGCTACCGCCAAAACGGTGGAGCAACTCGGCCGCTTGGTCGCGGAGCATCCGGCGGCGGTCCGCCGCGCCGCTTAGGACTTGCCGCGGTCGCCTCGAGGCGTGAGACCCCCGAACTGGCGAATGCAGTCCGGGTCAGTTCCCCGGGGACCTGTTCGGCGTCAGTGCAACGCGGGAGCAGTCGCGATCCCTTCGTGAATCACTCGCAGCACGGCTTCCCGTTCGGCGCCGCTCAGCGGCAACCGCGGCGCGCGAGTCCATTCCTTGCCCAACCCGCATTCCTGCACGCACAGCTTGATGTATTGCACGAACTTGACGTGCACATCGAGATGCAACAGCGGGGTGAACCAGCGGTACAACTCGACCGCCTTATTCCACTCACCCGCCCGCATCCAATCCCACAACCGCTGGTTGTGTTCGGGAAAGGCGATGCCCGTGCCCGCCACCCAGCCATCGATCCCCAGCACCGCGCTTTCCAGCGCCAGGTCATCGACCCCGGTGAAAATCGCGAACCGATCGCCGACCGTGTTGTGCAGGTCGGTGATCCGCCGCGTGTTGCCGCTGCTCTCCTTGAGTGCGACAAAATTATCGATCTCGGCGAGCTGCGCGAACATTTCCGGGGTGATGTCGTTACCGTAAGCGATCGGGTTGTTGTAGATCATGATCGGCAAGTCGGTACCAGTGGCAACGGTCCGGAAATGCTCCAGCGTTTCGTGCGGATCGGGCGTGCGATAGACCATCGCCGGCAGCAGCATCACCCCGTCGACGCCGACACGGCCCAGATCGCTCACACATCGACTCGCTTCTGCCGTCGAAGTTTCGGCAATGCCCGCCAACACGGGAATGCGGCCGCGAACCGCCTTGACCATTTCGGCCATCACCAGCCGTTTCTCTTCGCCGCTGAGCATTTGGTTTTCGCCCAGCGATCCCAAGAAGATCACCCCGGCGATCCCGCTGGCGATCAACGCTTCGGCATGCCGCGCGGTCGCGTCGAGGTCGAGTGAGCCGTCCCGGTGCATCTGCGTCGTGATCGCGGGAAAGACCCCCGTCCAGACGTGCTCGCGAGGGGGACCTTGGCGGGCTGAAAGGTTCGGGTACGCGGTCATGGTTGAACACTTCCGGAATCGAGGGGAATCAACGAGCGGGATTTCATGGGAGCTTCGCAAGATAGGACACCCCCCCGATGCCGACCAGTCGCCAGCCGTGCTGACACGGACACCTGGCACGCCACGGCGGGGGGTGTGGGACGGAAGCTGCGTGCATTCAGGAGCACTCCGACCGTTGCCAAACGGGGTGTCCGGAATCGTCCGGCGGGCCACTCGCCTCAGCGGCGATGTGATTCGTCTTGAACCTGATCGTTTCCCGAGCGGGCAGACCGAGTCACAGTCCGATCGACGCTTGGAGATTGCGCTCCTCTTCGGTCAACTCAAACATATCCCAGATCAGTTGCCGGTCGCATTCTCGCTGCGCGACCTGACGTCGGGCGAACATCCGCGCTTGGGTGCTGATCATCACGTCGGGAGGCAGGGTGGCGGTTTGACCGAATAGCCGCGCGTAGTTCACGAAGCTCGGGACGTTGGAAGTCACGAAGCCGTAGAGCATGCTGCAGACGCCGACAACCTTGCCGGTAAAAATCCCGGTGTTGATCGCTGTCTTCGAGTAGTCTCCCATCACACAGCCCATGAACTGCATGTCGGTGGCGATCCGCTCGTTGCCATACTCCATGTTGATCGTGCCATACGTGTTCTTCAGGTCGCTGTTGCAGGTCCCGGCCCCGAGGTTGATCCAACTGCCGAGGTAGCTGTGTCCCAAGAAGCCGTGGTGCTGCTTGTTCGAATAGGGCTCAACCACCGACGCCTCCACCTCGCCCCCGACCTTGGTCGTGTGGCCCAGCGCCACGGCATCCTTCAGGGCGGAGTGTTCGATGATCCGGGAACCGGCACCGACATGGACCGGGCCGGCCAAGAAACAGAACGGGCCCACCCGCGCGTTTTCCTCGATAATGATCGGGCCGTTACGGGTATCGATCACCGCGTGCTCGCCGAGCGTCACCCCGCTGGCGACAAACACGCCGTCCGATAGCTGCGTGTAACCTCCCCGATCGATCCGCCATTCCATCGTCGCGGGCATCGCCCGCATGTGTTGCTGCACGATGTCATGGGGCCATTTGAAGGTCTCGAGCGGGTGATCCGCCTCGGGCAATTCACGAACCAACCGCGCGATCAGAGGCTCGATCGGCCCCCCGCCGACGAGCGGATCGGGAGGCAAGCCCGTCGGCGACCAAGCCAAGGCGACCGCCCCTTCGGAATCGCGGATCACAGCGGGCCGAGCCGCGGCCAAAACCGCCTTGATCTCCCGATACAGTTTCACCGTAGGAACCAAGCGAGCGTTGACCAACAGCACCGGGCCGCTCGTTTGGAGTTGATCGCGGGAATGGTCAATCTCGAAATCGAGTCGTTGAATCGCCCGCAGATGAGTCCTGCAGTCCCCCACCAGACGGAGATTTAATTCCCGGAGCCAGTCGATCAGTCGACGGGAGCCGCAGGAAATGGCATAGGCGGGTCGGGCGGTCACGGCGGGGGCCAGTCGGCCGATTCGGGCATCTTCGAAGCAATAAACGACGGTTTGACCGTCGGGCTGGGGGGGCATGCCTGCGTCCGTTGTCAGGATTGATCGGAAAAATCGGAAATCCGCGGTTTCGTCGCATCGGTTATAGCGTCGACACCCGAAAAAAGGATGAAGAGACCCCGGATCGAGAGCGATCGATGGCAGCGGTCGGGCGGATTTTACGAATCCCCGACAGACCGCTAGAATGAGAATGCCGTCGAGCAGGAGGTTTGGGCAAATTATTCACTCCCGTGTGAGGATCGCTTGCGAGCCAAGGCCGCTGCGGGGGGGTAGGGTTGGATTTTACTCGCGGGCGGCGGGGATTTGGGTAGACTTGGAGTGTTATCCGCGACGCAACCCGTAACGTCTTGTTGCCCGAGGTTCGAAGGTTCCGAAGCTTGAAGTATGCCATTCCATGCTTAAACGATCTCACTTGACCCCTCACCGATTTTTCGGAAAAGCCGCCCCCCCGACAGATCATCTGTTGGCCGTATTGCGGCATTGGGCTGAAACCCGCCCCGACGAACTGGCGTGCGCGTTCACGGACGGCGATACGACCCTGCGGTCTTTGACTTTCGGCCAATTGTGGGGCGAGGTGCGTGGCTTGGCCGGTGCGCTCAGCGATCGGATTCGCCCTGGCCAGCGGATCTTGCTGCTCTACCCGCCGGGGCTCGACTTTGTGATCGGGTTATTTGCCTGTCACGCCCTGGACGCGATCGCGGTTCCCGCATTTCCGCCCCGCAAGAATCGCCGGGCTACACGGATTCGTTCGATTGTCGACGATGCCGATACGCGGATCGCATTCTCGACCGAGGCGGTTGCGGAGCAGCTTCGCGGCGACGACCGCCATGAGGATCTGGAGGGGTTGGCCTTCATCGGCACCGACCAACCCTCGTTGCGCGACCTGGATGCTTGGGTCCATCCCCGCTCATTGTCCGCAGATTCCTTGGCGATTCTGCAGTACACCAGCGGCTCGACCGGCTCACCCAAAGGCGTCATGCTGACGCACCGCAACGTGCTGGCGAACTGCGAACTGATTCTGGAGGCTTTCGAGCCGGAGCGGAACGCGAAGACGATGGCTTGGTTGCCCGCCTACCACGACATGGGTCTGGTCGGGGGAATTGTGCAGCCGCTTTATCTCGGGCGGCCGTCGATGTTGATGAGCCCGATGACGTTCCTGCAGCGTCCGGCCAAGTGGCTGCAGACGCTATCGCGGGAATCGATCGAAGTCAGCGGCGGTCCCAATTTCGCTTACCAACTCTGCGTCGACAAAATTGCCGATGACGAGATGGCTGGCGTCGACCTTTCGCATTGGCGGATCGCCTTCAATGGTGCCGAGCCGATCCGTCCCAAGACGTTGGAAGCGTTCGCCGAGCGATTCGCCCCGTACGGTTTTCGCCGTGAAGCGTTCCTGCCGTGTTATGGGATGGCGGAGACGACGCTGTTGGTTACCGGTGGGCCGAAGGAAGGCCGACCGGTGCTCAGCACCTTCGATGGCACGTTGCTCGATCAGGGCAAGGCGGTCGTGGCGGCGGCGGAAGCGGAACACGCCCGCACCTTGGTCGGTTGCGGCCGTGTGATCTCGAACGAGGTCGTCGAAATCGTCTCGCCGGACACGATGAAGGTCTTGGCCGATGGCGAAATCGGCGAGATCTGGGTTCAAAGCCCGTCGGTAGGCCAGGGTTATTGGCAGGCGCTGCGGGCCACCGAAAAGACCTTCCGCGGCATGACGGCTGACGGCCAGGGTCCCTTCCTGCGAACCGGCGACCTGGGCTTTCTGTACAAAGGCCAGCTGTACGTTTCCGGTCGGCTCAAGGACATGATCATCGTCCGCGGCGTTAACCGCTACCCACAGGACATCGAGCAAACGGTCGAGGAGGCGAGCGCCGCGGTGCAAGCCGGGTCGGTGGCGGCCATCGCCATGACGCTCATGGACCGCGAACACTTGGTGATTGTCGCGGAGACGGTGCGTCAGCGGAACTTGGATTGGGATGCGCACCTGCAGAGCATCCGACGTGCCGTGACGGAGGAACACGACTTGCCGCCCGACGCGGTCTATTTGGTTCGCAACAGTTCCGTTCCCAAGACGAGCAGTGGCAAGATCCAGCGGCACGCCTGCATGGAAGCGGTCCGGGATGGTGATCTGAAAGTGATCGCCAAATGGGTCCGCTGGGAAGAGGACGCCGGCATCGCTCGTGACGGCGGGCCGACGATGATGACCGCCGGCGCTTCGCGTGGTTCGATCGCCCGGGACAGGGAGGCAGATGCCGCGGGGCGGACCGACGATTCGTCGTTCGAGTCGAACATTCCGCGGGCCGCCTTGATGGCGGTCGTCGAACAGCAGATTCGCGCGGTCGCGGGCGAACGAGCCGGCCAGCTTTCGGCCGATACGAACATCGTGCTCGATCTCGGACTGGACAGCATCGAGCGTCTGCAGATCGCCCGCGGGATCGAAGAGGCCCTAGGCGGACGCTTCCCCGAGGACGTACTCGATCAGGTCGAAACGATTTCCGAAACCGCGGATGCTGTCGCGCGGCATTTTCCGCAGGCTAGCCTCCGCGCCGCGATCGGGCGGGGCGCCGCGGAGAGTGGCGAAGTGGAAAGGAGCGATGATGCGGCCCTCGCGACCGGGCTCGCTCCGCCCCGACCGCAGGTGGAGTACCAGGACAGCGTTGAGCAGTTCCCCGAGTACCAGCGATTGAGGCAGACCATGTCTCAGATGTTGATCACGGGCGTGCCCAATCCTTATTTCACGGTCCATGAGTCGGTCGTTCGCGACACGACGGTCGTCGGTGGCAAACGGCTGATCAGCTTCGCCAGTTACAACTATCTCGGGATGTCGGGTGACCCGCAGGTCAGCGAGGCGGCGATCGCCGCGATCCGGCAATATGGGACCAGTGTCTCGGCTAGCCGATTGGTATCGGGAGAGAAGCCGATCCACGGACAATTGGAAGCGCGGATCTCGAAGTGGCTCGGCGTCGACGCCTCGATCACGATGGTCGGTGGGCATGCGACCAACGAGACGACGATCGGGCATTTGGTCGGGCCCGGTGATTTGATCGTGCATGATGCTTTGTCTCACAACAGCATCGTCCAAGGGGCGCTGTTGTCCGGAGCTCGGCGGCGAGCGTTTCCGCACAACGACCATCAAGCCCTGGACGAATTGCTAACCAAACTGCGACCGCAATTCCGCCGTGTGCTGATCGTCGTCGAAGGGGTCTACAGCATGGACGGCGACTACGCCGACATCCCCGCCTTCATCGAAGTCAAACGCAAACATCGCGCGATGCTGATGGTCGATGAGGCGCACAGCATGGGGACGATGGGCAAGACCGGCCACGGCATGGCCGAACACTTCGGNNGGAGGCTACATCGCCGGGTCGGCCGCGCTGATCGAATACCTCCGGTACACCGCGCCGGGCTTCGTCTTCAGCGTCGGCCTGCCTCCGGCATCCGCCGCGGCGGCATTGGCTTCGATGGCCGTTCTGGAACGCGAACCGGAGCGTGTCGAAACGCTTCGTCAGCGGAGTGAACTGTTCCTCGATTTGGCTCGCACCGCGGGTCTGGACACGGGGGCCAGCAACGGCACGGCCGTGATCCCGGTGATCACCGGTAACTCCTTGGTCGCGCTGCGGTTATCGCACCGGATGTTCGGCGACGGTGTCAACGTGCAACCGATCCTCTATCCGGCCGTCGACGAGTCGGCGGCGCGGTTGCGGTTCTTCATCACCAGTGAGCATTCCGAAGAACAGATCCGCTTCGCGGTCGAGCGACTCGTTCACCACATGCAAGACCTGGGCCGTTTATCCCCACCCACAGCGGCCGCTTCCTAGGCTTCCGGCAGCCGCCGGAAAGGATTCGGACGCGGCCGCGAGTCCCCTCATGCCCCAGTCTGGCCTCCCCCACGATCCGTTGCTCGTCGGTGACGACACGCACTTTCGCCTGGTGGCCGACTCCACCTACGACTGGGAAACTTGGCTGTCGCCGGCGGGGCAACCGCTCTGGATCAACCCGGCGGTGTTGCGGATCACGGGCTATTCTCCCCGAGAGTGCCTGGCGATGCGTGGCTATCCGCTGCCCATGGTCTGCGACGAGGATCAGGAGAAGTTCGCGGGGATCCTCGCCAGCATCCACGATTTCACGAGCGGCAACGACATCGAGTTTCGCGTCCGCCGCCGTGATGGAGAGAAACTGTGGGTCGCCATCTCTTGGCAACCGATGTACGACGGCCAGACGCATCTCGGCTTCCGTACGAGTGTGCGCGATATCAGCGTCAAGCAAAACCTGCGCGAGGAATTGCGTGCGCACGCGCAGAACTTGGAGGAACTGGTCAAGCGGCGCACCGAACGCCTCCGCAACCTCGAGCGGAAACAGGTCCAGATGGAAAAGCTCGCCGCGCTAGGGCAACTGGCGGCGTCGGTAGCCCACGAGATCAACAATCCGCTCGCCGGGATTCGCAACGCCTTGACCCTGATCCGATCCGATTTCCCCAGCGATCACCCCCACCAAGGGATCTTCGAATTGGTCGACAAGGAAATCGATCGCATGAGCGGGATCGTCGCCCAGATGTACCAGTCCTATCGCCGACAGTCGACACCGGCGAGTCGCTTCGATCTGGTGGTCTCCGTCAAGGAAGTGCTCTACTTCCTAGAGGCGACGGCGCGGGAACGGGACGTCACGATCGAGAACCTGTGTGGCCCATCGCCCGCGATGGTCGAACTTCCCGAAGATGAGATCAAACAGGTCATCTACAATCTGGTCAGGAACGCGATTCAGGCCTCTCCGCAGGGGCGCCGAGTCGATGTCAGCCTGACGCCAACGGCTACCGATTTCCAGCTCAGCGTGACGGATCAGGGCGCGGGTATCTCCGCACGGCACCTACCCTCGATCTTCGAACCGTTTTTCAGTACCAAAGGGAATGACGCTGGGACCGGGATGGGGCTCGGCCTGTCCGTCTCCCAAGCGATCATCGAATCGCTCGGCGGGCGAATCGAGGTCCAGACAACCCCAGGGCACGGCAGCCGTTTTTCGGTGATCATTCCGCGATAACGCTCCCCGTGTAGGCATGGAGACGACGTGAACGAGACGACCCGCCCGCGTTTGCTGCTCGCCGACGATGAGCCGCTGTACCTTCAGACCACCTCGCAGCTCCTGCAGAAGGCCGGCTATCTCTGCACCTGCGTCACGGACGCCGAAGCGGCGATCGCCGCGCTGCGGACGCAGTCCTTCGACCTTGTCCTCACCGACCTCAACATGCCGGGAAACCTGAAGCTCGAACTGCTGCGCGCCGGGCGTCAGGATTGGCCCAAGGTCCCGCTGATCGTCGTTACCGGTGTCCCGTCGCTGCCGACCGCGATCGAAAGCGTGCGGCTCGGCATCGCCGACTACTTGATCAAGCCAGTGAAGTTCGAAGTCCTGCTGCAAAGCGTGCAACGGTTGCTCGCGGAACAGCGTGGATCGGCCGTGAAAGATGGCAGTGTCGGTTCGCAACCCCTCGCGAGCGCATCGCCCATCATGCCCCGCGAACCGCACGCCCCGGTCACGGGGTCGAGGGAAGAAGCTTTGGGATCGACCGATAAAAATTACTTCCAAACTCTGTTGCGGCAGTATCACGGCAACATTTCGAAGGCGGCGTTGCACGCGGGCCTATCCCGCCAGACGCTGCACAAATTGCTGAAAAAACATCAGATCTCCGCGGCCGATTTTCGTCGCCCCGGCTGATGCCGCCGGCCGGCGCAGGCCGTCACGGACGGTCGTGGGGCCACGTTCCGCCGGCCGGCCGAAAGGGCGCCGCAGCCTGCTCAACGGGGCGACCGTCGCTGCCATACTTACTGGACATCCTGCTCTGGGGCAGCCTCTGGGACTGGCTGCCCTTCCGCTGGCTGGGACGCGTCTTGGAACTGATACTCCAGCCGCACGCTACCGACGGCAACGGTCACACGTTGCACACCGGGCTGAACCACGATCGAGGTTTCGATGTCGTTATTGAAGCTTTCGATCGGATGGTCCAGCACCTGGTTCGGCTTGCCGTCACGGGTATCGATGGCCATCACGTCCAGCGTCTTGGTGCGGCTGCCGGTGGTCAGATACCGCGACTTGCTACGGGATAGCAGCAACAGCGGAGAGCCGGAGGCCTGGGTTAAGGTGCAACCCCAAGGGTCGGAGCCTAGCGGCACCTGCCAAGCCTTTTCACCCGTCGTCAGCCTGACCGCGATCACCGATCCGTCAACGCGGACATGATCCTGGCCGCTTTGGGTGTGTAAGGCCACGGCGGTTCGGTCCTCCGAAGTCTCGCCGGTGTTGGGCAGAATCACCAACTCGTCTTCCCTTACCAGCACCTGAAGGCCGCGGAGGTTGGGAATTGGATCGAGCTTGAGGTCGCTGACCTGCCGCCCCGCTTCGATATCCCAAATCAGCAGTTCTCCCGTCGCGGCGAGCGTCACCACATGAGTCCCTTCGACCACCCGGCCGAAGACCCGGCGCTCGTTCGAGAGGCCGTCGAACACATGACGCAGGATCGGCGTCCCCTCAAGGGGATCGAGCAATACCAGTTCCCGACTCGTCTCGCTCAAATCACGGTAGGCGAGGACCGCCGCATCGGTGGAGGCCCAGATCTGATAGGGCTCGAAAGGTTGCTCGGACAAGCGGCGTCCGTCGCGACAATCGTAGCGCACGACCTTGCCGGCAGCGGGTGATACGATCGCGACCACGTCGCCGTCACTCACGATTTCGCCACCGCCAGGCGTTTCCAAATTTCGCCAACGGGGTTCAGCGGTCATGGCATCGTAGGCGATCAGCTCGCCCCCCTGCAGCACATAAAAGCTGTCGCCGATGATCGGCCCCAGGACGAGTTCCGCAGCGGCGTTTTCGCCGTTGGTACCGTTGATGAAATAGCGATAAATTTGGTCACCGAAGGCGGTCGCGTCACTCTTCGGCTTCACCCCGCTGCCACCGTCGCTCCGCCAACTGCGTCGCCAGATGACCGGATCGACCTGCCCCTTGGTGGCCTCGAACAGGTTGACGCCGACCAATTCACCGGGCAGCATCGCGACCATCAACCCACCGCTAAAGACCGCCTGCCGGGCCGAATCTTCTTTCCGGCCGTCGAGCGGAATCGGATAAAACGTCCCCAGAGGGTCACGTAGGCCGAGCGGGTTGTGGATGTCACTGATGACTCGCCAACCGTTGAACGATCGTCCGATCATCCGCTTGGTCTTGCCGACCATCGGGCGTCCCATCACGTTGCCGCGAATCCGGATCGCCTCCTGAGGCAGATCGACGCTGACTTGGCTACCCCACGGTTGCACCGCGGCCGCGGAGTCGAGGCTCCCGACTTCCGCGTCGCTTAGCCCCAATTGGGCAGCCAAGCCGTCCGGCCGATCCCCGGCCGGGATCCGGGTCCAGAGCGCCAGGGCGTCCTTTGCCAAACCGCCGCGGGCATAGGCTTCGATCAAGCCGGTCAGCTGCGCCGGACTGAGACGGTCGGGCGTGCCGACCGTCGCGCCCGCCGCGGACAAGATCAGCCGCTCCATGGCCAGGTAATCGCCATCCCGCAAGTAACGGTCGAGCAAGGTTTGCACCAGCGGTTGAGCGGCCTCCAGGCCTTTAAAATGGATCAACAGTCGTTTGATCCGGGCGGTGGTTGCCGACGCGGACGATTGCAGGTGGGTGGCGACCGCGGCCTGGATGGCAACCCGCGTCGACTCATCCGCCGCGGCATGGGTTTCGGCCACTCGCGCGGACAACCAATGATCGAGCGCAACCTGCCTCGCGGGGTCGTCGGCCCGCAACTTGCCGAGCGTCGCCAACGTGGGGTCATCGGTGACCAGTCTCGACAGTTCGATCAGGCGACGCATCGCCTGCTGTTGATCCCCGGACTCCAAAGCCGCACGGACCTGCAATTTTCTCAGTTCGACCCCATCCGCCGGTCGATCGATCAGCTTCTCCAATTCGGGCAACAAGCCGACGTTGGTGGAAAAATCCTTGCGGAGCGCGTTGAGCATCGCTCGGATCGATAAGTTCTGCACATGAATGTCATCGGGGTCAGCCGCTCGGGCTCGCCGCAGCCAACTGAGCGACTGCTCCAATTCGTCCTGTTGCAGCAACAACTCGGCCTGCCAGACGATCGCGTTGAAATCGTCAGGGTCGACCTCCAAGGCCGCCGCGACGATCTGCGCCAGTGAGCGTTCGCCATGGACGACCGCCAGTTGCGTCGCGGATTGGCACAGCAATTGGCCGTTCACGGCGATCAGGTTTCCGCCGGGGAACTGCAGCTCCCGGGTTGCCAAGACACTCCCATCGGTCAGGGAAACGGCTAGCATTCGATCCGAAGTGGTCGAAACGAAGTAGGCCGGTTGCGGCTCGCCTCCCGCCGGACCGACCTGCATGCCGAACACCCCGACTCCGGCGATCTGCTCACCCGCATCGAGCCAGCCAGCCGGGGTTTCCCAGGTCCGTTGCCCCGACCGCGCGTCGGCCGCGCGAACATGATCGCTGCCGACCAGGATCATCGTTCCGTCGCGGACCCCGGCCAGGTAACGGGAACCGCGCTGCGCCCGAGGCACTTCCTTCCAGCGTTTCTCGCCGGTGAACAGGTCGAGCGCGAACAATCGGTCCGACTCGATCGGCGTGACAAAGACGGTATCGCCAACAATCCTCGGGGTCCCGTCCCACCAGCGTTGCAACAGCTGATCCGACGACAAATCACGGCGTGCCCCCATGACCTGTTGGTTCATCGCCTCATTCCGCTCGAATCGCAGCGCCCAGATCAGCGAGTGGTCGAGCAGATCGACCCCCACGATCACTCCCGCGCCGGTGGAACAGACCAGGACCCCTTGATGATAGGACGGGGTTGCGCCGGCCACCCGGCGGATCGGGTCGCCATGGATGCTCCCACCTTCGATCGCCACCAACTGCTGCCGCCAACGTTCCAGCCGTGTCGACGCGTCCAGACAGATCAGCACGATGTCACCGGCCGTTTCGGCCATGACGTAAAGTGCATCGCCGAGCGGCAACGGCGGGCCGAGGAAGAAGATCTCGCCCCAGCCGTTCTCTTCGCCAGCCCCGCCCGTGATCTTCCAGATGAGTTTCCCTTCGGTCGGGATGTCCAACGCCAGCAGGGTGTTGGAGTTGGAATCGGTCGGTCGCACGCCCTGAAAACCCATCAGCGGATTGAAGGCAACGCCCCGGACCTCGGACAAATCCGATAGGACATAAACCCGTTGTCCGTCGCTCGTCATTCGGCCATAGGGCAGGTCATTCCAAACCCGCTGTTTGAGCAGGGAACTGCCCGAGTCATTCCCCAACATGATCTGGGTTTCGTCCACCGTTTCGGTGGTCGGTGCCGACTCGAACCACGGGTCCTGCCAGATCACCTTCCCAGACCGGAAATCGACTCCGTACACACGACCGACGGAACGCATCAACACTTGGTCGCCCACTTTGATCGGCAACCACGAGGGCGGCGTGAAATCGCCGGTGGAAATCATCGCCTCGGCGGTGTCCTCCAGCTCCCGCTGCTGGCTGGGCGTATCGACGGCGCGGGCTATCCACCGCGGTAGTGCCAGCGGCATTTGGCCGAGCGAATTCTCGTGGCGACCGGGATCACTACCGAACATCAAGATGTCGCCGCTAGCGGGTAGCCGGCGCGGTCGCGCTGGGGCGAACCGTTCGGCCAGCCAGCCAGCCAACTCCGCACCGGCCGGCGCGGTGATCGCTTGTCCCGCGACCGTGACCTGGCGTTCCCGCCCGGCATCCGCGCTTTCGACCGGCGACGCCGGCGCGTCGGTGCCCGGGGCGCCCCCCGCCTCGGACGGTTCCGATCCCGCCGCTGGCGATTCCGCGGACGCCGCCGAAGCAGCCGACGAAAGGCCACCTAAAATCTCCGGCCCCGCGCCGGAACGGCGAGTCGCCAGGATCAGCAACTCCACCGAATCACGTCCGGCGGCATCGAGCAGCGGGTGACTCAACAGGATTTCCAGCAATCGCAACGCTTCCAACGGGTTACCGGTAGAGATCGCCCGTTGGGCCAACAAGCCGGTCGCATCGAGCCCGGCGCGGGAATGAAAAAACCGCCTGCGGACCTCCGCCACACCCTGCCAATCCCGGGTCGAGGCGGAACGCTGCAGCAACTCGCGAGCGCCCGCCCCGTATCGCAACTCGTAGGTCTCCAGCGCGCTCGGCGGCAACGCGCTCAGCATCTTTCTCGCTTCGCCGAACAGGGTCTTGCGAAGCGGGGTCGCGAAGCCGGGTCCATTTACATCGACCGCCCGTGCTTGACCGGGCCGTTGCGGTACCCCCGGGGCGGTCGGGCGCCGCGGCATTTCCGCCGTCCCATCACCCGCATTCAGAAAAAAGTCTTGGCCGGAAAGTTCGTCATCGTCATCGCCCGAAGGTTCGCGCTGGAGTAAATCGCCGAGGATCACCACCGCTTCGCTCGGTCGATTCTGCTCGATCGCCCGCTCGGCCTCCCGCAGCAACTGCATCACCGCCCGAGGCGGATCAATCAATTGTCCGGAATTGGCTTGCTGACCCATCTGAAAAAAGCCTTGGGCCGACGCCGAAGCGGCGCCGCGGACGAAGACCGTTGCCGAAACGATCAGGCAGCAGATCGCGGAGCGAACCATGTACTGAACCGGGGTTGAACGAACGACGGAGAAACGGCCGCGCGCTCCCTCCACACCAGGGTGAGGCTAGCAGCGGACGCGACGGGCGAGCGGGAACCGAACGCGATCCCTTCATTGTATCCCATGCGGCATCCAGGGGCGCGAGCGAAGGGAACGCTGAACGGCCACCGCACCCGGCGGTTCGCGGCGCGAGTCTCGCAGCAAGCCTCCCCAGGGACGCCCCGCGATCCGTCCCGAGCACCCAGGCTCAGCCGAACGGGCTGCCGGCGACCTGACTAACTGACTAAGCCGGCCGGATCAGCCAATACAGCGCGGCGGCGATGAGATCCGCGGTCGTCCCCGGGTTACGCCGATTGCCGTCCGCTCTCAACCAGCGATCCAACTCGGCCACCGCCGGCGGGAACAGTTCGCCAGCGGTGGTGAGACAACCTTGCGCCCGGCTACAGGCCTCCGCCGCGATCACCGGCCCGCTCTTGCGGGCGATCAGGCTGTCGGGCTCCGCCGCCAACAACCGAATCTGCGCCCGCACGATGGCGCGCGCGATGTCCCCTTCCGCTTCGAGTTCCGTGGCGACCGCGGGGACAACGTGGTCAAAAAAGTCGGAAAAATCGGTGGCATACTGCAGCGCGATCCGGTCTCGCTCCCGCGCCGACGCCATCGCGGCGAGCAGATCGACACCCCCGACGTCCGCCGACGTCACATCTTGGCTCGGTTCGACCGTCGTGTCCCGGACCCCGCCCGGATTGGCTAAGCGAATCGCCCGATAGACCAGTTCACCGTCCCGAGGCTTCAGACCACGCAACAAATCAGGCATCTCATCACGGTCGCGGATCGACGCCAAAGGCGCTACCAGCAGCACGATCCCGAGATTGACATTCGCGCGGGTCACCGTGCGGGTCGCTTCGATCGCGGACAGGATTCGCTGGCCCAAGCCGGTCGCGGGCTCGGATGCGGTATCCGCCCGAGCCAGGATCGGTGCCACGACAGCGGCCGCCCGACAAAAATCCTGATAATCGCAATCGTCGAACGCCACCTGCGGGTGAACGTTTCCGACCTTCGGGGCAGTCGCCTCCCACACGCAAGCGAGGCGAATCGCCTCAACCGGATCGCGTGTCTCGGCCCTGAGTTTCGCCAACGCGGTTTCACCCACGGGCAGGCGCCGGCGAGTCGGGGTCATGAATCCGCCCTGGGCCGCGGAGCGGAAAACAAGAACGACGCGATGGCCGACAGTGCCGCTTCCGGATCATCCTCCATCACATAATGCCCAACGTCCGGCAGCCGAACCGCGGTCGCCGCGGGCCAATGAACCAGCAGGCGTTCGAGGCACTCGGGACGAAAACACCAGTCTCGCATGCCCCAAACCAGGAGCTGGGGCAAACTTGTCAACTGGCTCAGATCGTCCTCCAACCGCTCCAACTCCGCGTAGGTTGGATGTCGTCTCGAGAACGGAATGTCGCGCACGAACGCATCGATCGCGACGCGGTCATGCCAATTCCCATACGGCGCCAACAACCCCGCCGCCACTTCCGGCTTCATCCGGGTCTTCGACATCGCCATCGAAACCGCTGCTCGCGCGAACAGGTTCAAGCCACGGACGCCATAAGTGCCCAGCCAGGGGATGCGGCAAGCAGCGATCCGCCAAGGCACGTAGGGCGGTGGGAAGGCGGCGGTATTGAGCAGCATGATGCCGGCCATGCGGTCGATCCGCCGCACCGCCGCCGACAGGCCGATCGCGCCGCCCCAATCATGGGCCAGCAAATGGATCTGCCGCAGTTCGAGCTGATCGATCAGCATCAAGAGGCGATCGCGGTGGCCCGCGAGCGTGTAGTCGGCCTCCGCACGGGGCGGCTTGTCGCTGAACCCACAACCCAGATGATCGACCGCGATCACGCGGTGGGTGGCGTGAAATCGGCTCACGATCTCCCGCCAATAGAAACTCCAGGTCGGGTTGCCATGCACGCAGAGGATCACGGGACGTGACTCGCCCCCAGCCGCGGCGGAATCGGGGTATTCGTGATCGCTGTCCAGATAATGGTAACGTTGACCGGCGAGCCGCAATTCGCTGCCGCGATAAGGATAGAGCGAACGCCAGGAAGCGGCCGCGGTCGATCGATGTGAGGAACTTTCCATAGGCCGAATCGTCTAACATTCGCCCGCCGCGGGGAACCGGGGATCGTCCATTCCTTTGGTTTTTGCCTCCTCGCGGCGCCGTTCCGCATGCTAGGGTGCGGATGCCGCCTCGCCGACCCGCCCCTGGAGCCCGCCATGAACCCCCTGTTGATCGTTCCCCCGCTGCTGGCTGCCCTCGCGTTCGGGTCCGTAGCGGAGGCCCAGCCGACGGCCTACCGGGAGGAGGTCGTCGCCAAGGCGGACCAGGTTCTTGCCGACGCCGGCCTGCGACGCGCCGGCAAATCGATCACGGTGGTCGAACTCGGCCCACTGCAACGGGCGATCCGTGACCTAACCAAGCCTCGCCGAACGATCCGCGGGTTGGCCGAAACGACCCGTCAAACCGAAGGGCAACTGACGATGATCGAGGCGGAGTTGCGGCTCGCGCAGTCCCAGCATGGGGAACTCAATCTGGCGCTCGCCCAGCCCGGACTGGATGTCTTGACCAACAACCGCCTGGTCGGGCTGATCAACGCCAACCGAGCCCACGCCGCACAATTGGCCGAACGCCAAGCGTCGCTTGAACAGACCCTCGCCAAACAGCGTAAGGAGTTGAGCGACGCGGAAGCGAGCTACGCGGAGGTGGTGCTGGCCGCCCGCCAGGACCTCGATCGAATCCGTGAACAATTGCAGCGTTCCCTCGCCGACCCGCAGTTGCCGATCGCGTTGACGGTCCTCGCCGCGACTTTTCAAACGCCCGACCGGATCGATGTCGACTCGTTGGTCGGACCGATCTCGCGCCGGCTGGAGCCGATCGAGCGAGAAATTTTTCGCGAAACGATCCCGCTGCGGTTATCTCCGCGCGGCAACCTGCAGATCGACGTGGTGGTCAACGACCAAAACCTGGCGATGATCCTGGACGGCAACGCGGCGCTGGTAGTCCTCCCCGCGGAGACGGCCCAGAGCCTAGGGATCCGGGTCGCGGCCGATGCGACCCCGATCCGGATGGTGCTCGCCAACGGCGACATACTCCCCGCCCGCGAAGCCATCCTGCCGAGCCTCCGCGTCGGCGGCTTCGTGGCGAAAAATATCGCCGCCGCCGTGCTGGAAGACGTCGGCAGCAACGTGCAACCGCTGCTGGGGATGAGCTTCCTCGAGCACTTCAATTTCGAGCTCGACGCACCCGCCAAGCAGCTGAAGCTGCTCCGCCTGAACGCGGAATGAGCCGTTAGCGGGTCACCGCCGCCGCGGCCCGCGCGCCGGATTCGGCGGCGGCCAAATCGGGAGCCTCGAGGCCGGGGGTCCGGCTCAGCAGGTCGCTCAACTGAAAGGCGTAGTAGGGCTGCTCCGCGGCCGGGCTGCCATCCTCGGCCGCGTTGGCGACCCAAAAGCGGGTCGACGCCGGCTCGAAGAGGACGTTGTGCAGGTTCGACTGCATCGCCACCGGGCGGTCCATCAAGACCAACGCCGACTCCGCGTCGAACTTGCCGAGACCGGCCTTCACGCGGCGGACCAACTCCTGATAGCGATCACCGGCGCTGAGCAGCGCGCAGTTAGCGACGGCATGGGGCAACAGCGGGTGGGCCTCGCCGGCGCGGATCACATCGACCTTCTCCCAACTGGCCGCCATGCCGACCGACTCGCGGGTCTTGCCATCGGCGATCACGTAGTAATATTCGCAGGTTCGGGGGTTGTCTTGAAAGACCGCGATCGCCTTGTCGAGCGTGTCGGTGGTCTCGATCACCTCGCGCATCAACTGGGCCATGGGCACCCCCTGCCAATTACCGATCCCCCCGCCGCCCATCTCGCCGATCGAAATGTGCCGCGCGTTCATCCCGGTCACGCTGCCGATGAATCCGGAATAGGAGATGTTGACGAACGGGATGCCGCCATCCGGTTCCGCCACGATCACGACGGCATGACGCTGCAACCCCCAGTCGACGCCGTAATCGAGCACCCGGCCGTGATACAGCGTCCCATCGACGGTAGCATCACCCGCGATCGCGAAGCCGCTGCAATGAAAGAGTTCGGGGATGAAGTTCGCGGCGCGAATGTCTTCTGGCGTCAAGCCGGCCCCGGCAGCCAACCCGGCCATCTCTTGGAAATACTTTTCGGGCACGAAGGGCTTCTGGATTTGCATGATCATCTCGATCACGTTTCGCGGCTTGAGCTTGATCCCGCCCACCTCGGCCAGCGATTGCTCCCCCTTGATTTCGAGCAGAGTCGTCATGTTCTCGCGCACGCTCTCCCGCATCAACACGCCGTGTTGGTACCCCATCTCGTAGGGCGTGCCTTTGACGTGCAACACGGGGTAACCGTTGATCCGCTCCAGCCAACCCTTGCCACAGCGGGCGACCGTCTTCGCATCTTGGCTGTCGATACAGGTGACGATCTTTCTCGCCGGCGCCGAGACACCGCCCGGTTCCGCATAACCGACCCCCGCTTGCAACACCGCGCACGCGGCGAGCAACGCCCCCCAACAGGCGAGGAAAATCCCCCGCCGGCCAACCGACACGCAACCTCGGGCAGGACCGCAAGCATCACCAGCTAATCTCGACATCACCGCATCTCCCAGAAAAGCAAATTTCGAACCGGGCATCCCCGTCCTCGACCAGGACCGGCCGACCCGCGCCGCGCTCAGGCTTCGCGGTCGTTTCGCTCCGGACGCGGAGACGGCCCCCGCCGCACCATTCTAGCTTCGGTAGCCGATTCGTAGGTACTCCAACCGTAAGATCCACGCGGAGGAGGCAGTTCGGCCTCCGGATCGACCGCGGTATGAAGATACGCCTTGGCGATGAAGTGGGCGGTAACGGGCGCGGTGATGAACAGGAAGAACGTGATCAGGATTTCCTGAATCGAAAGTCGCTCCTGCAGGACGGCGAAATGGATCATCGACGCGATCAAACAGCCACCGACCCCCAAGGTCGTTGCCTTGGAGGGCCCGTGCAAGCGACTCATCAGGTTCGGCAACTTGAGCAATCCCAAAGACCCGACGAAGATGAAGAACGCACCGACGACGATATGAAATGCAATCAAAAACTCATAAAACGAACTCATCGTCGCCCCCCGTCACCAAGACCTGACTGAACCGGTGTCATTCGATCACGTCGCCGCGCAAGAGAAACCGGCAATAGGCGACGGTCGAAATGAAACTGAACATCGCCATCAACAGCGCCGCTTCGAAATACAGCGTCGTGCTCTCGCGAATTCCGTAGAGGATGATCAGCGCGATCGCATTGACAACCATCGTATCGACGGCCAACACACGATCCAGCACGCTGGGGCCGACGACCAACCGATACAGGTTCATCAGCAGCGCCGCGGAAACGGCCAGCAATCCGATGTTCAAAGCGATCGAGATCATGGCAAAATTCTCCCGATGCGGCGTTCGTAACGCTGTTTGATTTGGCCGACCATCGCCTCTTCGCTGCCGCAATCCAGGCAGTGCACGAGCAAGGTGCGACCGTCCGCCGACAGGTCGCTCGATACGGTGCCCGGCGTCAGCGTGATCGTCGCCATCAGCACCGTGATCCCCTCCGGGCTCGTCAAGTCCAGCGGCACCGCGATCCAGCGCGTTCGCAGCCGATCGGCTCGGCGAAACAAGATCAAGTACGCCACTTGGATGTTCGCGACCACGACGTCGAACACGACGATCGCGATCAGCCCGATCGCCCGCAGCGGCGAACGGATGGTCGGTCGGTCCGGCCAAAAATTGGCGGTATAAATTGGGATCACCATCCCCAACACCACCCCCACCAGCAATACGGCGATCGAAAACTCATTGGACAACGCCAACCACAGCGCGATCAACACCAAGGTCAACAGCGGGTGGGGCAACCAGCGTTCCCAATAGGTCAGCTTCCGCAAGGGGCGAGTCATGATGGCCGGCCCTCCCGCGTCGTCCCGAGCACGGCCTCGATGTATTGCCGCGGGTCAAACAACTGTTCCGCGGTCGCGTCGAAAAAGCGGACCACCGGCCCGGCACACAGGGTCAAGCAGACCAACAACGCCAACAACGCCCCGACCGCGATCATCGGCAGGGCGATCGGCGGCACACGCCGCACTTCGATGTCCGCCGCGACCTGCTCGCTTTTCCAAAACACCAAGCTGCCGCTGGAGGCGAAGGCGACCAGGAGCAGCAGTGACGAGATCAAGATCAAACCCCAAATCCAGGGCCAAGCGACCAGCGACGCGGTCGCTTGCAGGATCATCAACTTAGCGACGAACCCGGACAGCGGCGGCATGCCGACCACGGCGACCACCGCGATGAAAAACATCGATCCGATCAGACCGGCGTGCGGGATGCTGGGGGCGGCCACCAACGCATCACCAAACCCCGTGCGACGAAGGATGACCGCGTCGATCACCAAGAACAACGCGGCGATCGCCAAGGTCGAATGGACCAGATAGTAGAGTGCCGCGGACCCGGCCTGGGGGGTGAACGCGGCGATCGCGATCAACAACAGGCCCATCGATCCCAGGGCCGCGAAACATGACTGCTGGCCGAGACTCCGCGCGGCGATCACCCCCACCGCCCCCGCGGCAATGGTCACCATCGCGGCCCCCATCAGCCAGGACGCGGCAAACCAACCGACCGGCCCATCCAGATCGCCATAGGCCAGCGTGACGACGCGGAGGATCGCATATGCCCCGACCTTGGTCATGATCGAAAACAGTGCCGCCACGGGCCCCGACGTGTTGGCGTACGTCCCCGGCAACCAAAAATGGAACGGCACCGCCGCCGACTTGATCCCAAAAACGACCAGCAACAGGGCGAAGCCGCAGTGCAGCAGCGCCGAGTCGCCCGCCGCGACCGCGGGTAGCCGAGCCGCGAAATCGGCCATGTTCAGCGTCCCCGTGATGCCATAAATCAGCCCCAACGCGACCAAGAAGATGCTGGAGCCGATCAGATTGATGATCACGTACTGGATCCCGGCGCGGATCCGTGCCGGCCCACCGCCATGCACCATCAGGCCGTAGGAGGCGATCAGCAGCACCTCGAAAAATACGAACAGGTTGAAGAGATCCCCCGTCAAGAAGGCGCCGTTGAGTCCCATCAACTGAAATTGGAACAGCGGATGAAAATGCTCGCCTTGGCGATCGCAACCGTTGATCGCATACAACAACACGAACAACCCCAGCACCGCCGTCAGCAGCAACATGATCGCGGCTAACCGATCGAGCACCAACACGATGCCGAACGGTGCCGGCCAATTGCCCAGCGAATAAGTCCGCGTCACCCCATCGGCGGTCATGCCGAGTTGATACATGCCGAGCAAGACGAGCAGCACGGTCGTGCCGACCGAGAAGGTCCGCGCCAACATGAGGTCATGGCGGACGGCCAGCGCGAGCAGCGGCGCTACCATCGCCGGCAGCAGGATCGGGAGGATCAGCCAATGATTCATGGTCGTGTCTTAGCCACCGCCTCTTCCGGCCCGAGCAGATCGACCTGATCGTTGCCGCTCTCGAAAAATCCGCGGACCGCCAACACCAACAGGATCGCCGTCATGCCGAACGAGATCACGATCGCGGTCAGCACCAACGCCTGGGGAACCGGATCGGCGTGCGGCAAGGATAAGTCGGTGATGATGTCCGGCTGATTGACCGCCAAACGGCCGCTGGCGAAGAGGAACAAGTTGATCGCATAGGTCAACAACGTCAGCCCGATCACCACGGTGAAAGTCCGATTAGAAAGGATCAAATAGACCCCTGCCGAAGTCATCGCCGCCACGGCGCTGGCCACCAACCATTCCATCGCTATACGTCTCCCTCGGTTCGATCGCCTGGCCGCGGGGCCGAGGCCGGGTTGTAATCCATCGGCTCGACGTTCGTGCGTTCGGGATCACAACACTCGCCCAGATTGGATAACTGCGCGAGCGCCAACATCACGGCGCCGACCACGGTTAGGAAAACCCCCAGGTCGAACGCGGTCGCGCTCGACAACTCGACGTCACCGACGATGGGCAGGTGGTAATGACTAAAGCCGCTGGTCAAAAAAGGCAAGTCCAAGACCATCGCGGCGATCCCCGTCGCCCCCGCGATCAACGCCCCGCCGCCGATCAACGCGTGGTAGTCGAACTTTACCTGATTGGCGGCCCAACCGAATCCGCTGGCCATGTATTGCATGATCAACGCGATCGACACCACCAGGGCGGCGATGAAACCGCCCCCCGGCAATTGGTGGCCCCGCAAGAAGATGAACACACTGACCATCAGGGCCAGCGGCAACATCAAGCGGGTGACCACGACCATCGCCAAGGGGTGACGGCTGGGAGAATACCGCTCGCCCGAACTCCACTCGGCCAAGCGGGCACGAACCGGCCCCTTCAACATGCCGCTCAGCAGCGCGAAAATGATCAGCGCCGCGATCCCCAGCACCATGATCTCGCCGAAGGTGTCGAAGCCACGAAAGTCGACCAGGATCACGTTGACGACGTTCGCCCCGCCCCCCTCGGGCAACGCCTGCCGCCAATAGTATTCCGACAGCGAATTGAAGTCCCGCGTCATCGTCGCCAAACAGAGCCCCCCCACGCTCAGCCCGACCAACAGCGCCAGCGCGCCATGGCGGATGCGGCGCCAGCGGGACGGTTCGACTTCCGAAGACTTCGGCAAAAAATACAGCGCCAGCAACATCAGGATCAGTGTCACCACTTCGACCGACACCTGAGTCAGCGCGAGGTCGGGGGCTGACAGGTAAATGAAGATCAACGAGGCGATCAGCCCGATCACGCTGGCGGCGATCAAGGCCGCCAACCGCTCGCGATGGATCAGGACGACGAACGCACAGACACCCATCAACAATGCCCAGCCGACCACAACCACCGGATTGATCGGCAACAAGGGCCGCGTACCGGAGCGGAACTCGTGACCGAGGAAAGCCACCAGCCCGGCGATCCAGGTCGCAAAAATCATGATCGCCAGATAACGCTGCAGGGAACCGTTGTGCAGCCCGTCGTTCATCGCCCGCGAACAGGCCACCCACCGCGCGAGGGCCGTATCGAACATCGACTTGGCATCCAGTCGCGGCAGCGAACTACAGCCCTCGGCCAACTTCGGATAGCCCAGGATCGCCACTGCACCCGCCGTAATCGCGACGATCGACAGCGTCACGGCGGTTGTCCAGCCATGCCACAGCGCCAGATGAAATTCCGGCACCTCACCCCCGATCACCGCCGCCGCTGCGACCCGCACGGGAGTTCCGGCAAACGTTTCCGGAAACAAGCCGAACAGGATCGCCAACAAAACCAACAGCGTCGGCGCCAGACCGAGCCCTACCGGCGGGTCATGGGGCGAATGCGGGTAGTCGTCGCGGCGGGGGCCGAGGTAGACATGGGCTACGTACCGCAGCGAATAGGCGAACGAGGCGATCGCCCCGCAAGTCACGAGCAGCGGCAGCAGCCACGGCCAGGCGGGGAACCCGGTGTGGGTCACTTCCTCCAGCATCAATTCCTTTGACAGGAAGCCGCCCAGCGGAGGCAACCCGGCCATCGACGCGGCGGCCAACATCCCCAGCGTCGCGGTCGCCGGCATCAACCCCAACAGCCCGCCCAAGCGGCCAACGCTTCGGGTGCCGACTTCATGGTCGATGATCCCGGTGTTCATGAACAGCGCTGCCTTGAACGCGGCGTGATTGATGATGTGCAACACGCAGGCTACCACCGCCAGCGGCGTGGATAATCCGAGCAGCATCGTCATCAACCCCAAGTGGCTGACCGTGGAATAGGCGAGCAGTCCCTTGAGATCCTCCTGAAACAGCGCGGTCCACGCGCCCAGGATCATCGTGACCAGACCGACGATCGTGACCCAATAAAACCACTCGGGCGTTCCCGATAACGCGGGCCACAACCGGGCCAACAGGAAAATGCCGGCTTTGACCATCGTCGCCGAATGCAGATACGCCGAGACGGGTGTCGGCGCGGCCATCGCGTGCGGCAGCCAGAAATGGAACGGAAACTGAGCTCTCTTGGTGAAGGCACCGATCAGGATCAGGCCCAACGCCCAACCGTAAAGCGGCGATTGGCGGATCAAATCGCCAGCGGTCACGATCGTGGTCAATTCATAGGATCCGACGATCCGCCCCAACAGCAGCATCCCGCCGATCAATGCCAGACCGCCACACCCGGTCACCGCCAACGCCATCCGCGCGCCCTGCCGACCCGCCGCCGTATGCCCCCAAAAGCCGATCAATAAAAACGAAGATAGGCTAGTCAGCTCCCAAAAAATCAACATCAGCAGGACGTTGTTGGAGAGCACGATGCCGAGCATCGCCCCTTGGAACAGCAACAGATAGGTGTAGAAGTTGCCCATCGCATCACCCTTGGCCAGGTAGAACCGGGCGTAGAGGATTACGAGCAGACCGATCCCCAGGATCATCGTTGCGAACAACAAGCCGAGACCGTCGACAAACAGGCTGACGTTCAACCCTAACCGGTCGACCCAGACCCAGTCGGCTCGCGGGCTCTCCCCACGCAGCACAGCCGGCGCATGGGTCAGTAGGATCGCCAACGCCAAACTGCTCACCGAACCCGCAGAAACGGCGCAGGCGTCCCGCCCAGATCGGATCATCAGCGCGGGCAGGATCGCTCCCAGGAAAGGGAGCAGCACCACCAACAGCAAACTCATCGCCTGCCCTCCGCCCGAGCGACCGGGAACTCGTCGCACCAGGCACCCCCGATGCGACCGGGCGCTGACCCGATTCGTTGGCCGGGCAACGACGGGCGGTCAACGATCGGCGGCGGACAAGAGGCGGCGCTAGTCATGACGACTAGCTTAACATTCTCAGCCCGCCTTGGGACTAAGGCTTGAGCGCCCGACTGTCATGCGCCAATCGAAATGCCCCCATGATCCCATCTCAGAGGGGAGCGAGAACTGGAGGTGACTTCGATGAGTGATCGGGAGCGGGGGCACTCCGCTCCGCTCCCTCACCGAAACTTTAAAAAGCAATGCCGGGGGCATTTCTGTCAGCGCATGACCCTGGGCATCCGGGTCGTCCGATCCGAGGGGGACGGTACCGGATCGGGCTCCGCATCCGGACTCGGCTGGCCCGCTTCGGAATCCGAGCTTTCGAGCATCGGCGACAAGCCTTCCATCGACATCCCCATCATGGACTGCGTGTTCTGCGGCTGGGAAGGATCAAACGGTCCCGACGTGATCGACGGGGGCTGGCTGACCGTCTCCGGATGCTGCCGCGGGCTGAGGAATCGCCCCAACTCGTAGGCGTCGGGGTAGGCGTCCGCGGCCCAGGGTCCCTCAGCCAAGGTCACGCCGTTGTAAGCCAGCAGCGACCCCTTTTCTCGGTGCAGGTCACGGATCGCCAAGTTGTAGTCCGACAGCGACCGATAGAAGCTCAGTTCGCTGTTCACGAGCTGACGCTGGGCCAACAATAGGACGTCGAGATCATCGAACAGCCCCGTGCGGGCCTCCAGGACCTTAACCTGCCGCAGGTCGGCGTTCAGGCTATTGTAGTTCGTCATCAGCAGGGAGTGCGTCAGTCCGATCCGTCGCACGGCGTCGGCCAGACTATGGCTGATCCGCAACTCGGTTTCGTTCAGCAGGGCGCGTTCGCGGTTGAGCGACAGCCGGGCGTGAGCCACGGCGTTGCTGGCGGCTCGGAGTCCGACCGGAAAGGTCATTTCCAACCCCGCCTGCCATTCCTGATAGTCGCCGCCGGCAATCTCACCGACTAGGTTGCCGAGGGGCTCGTCGCTGTTGCTGCCGATTAGGTTGTCACCCAGTCCGCGCACACGGTAGGTGCCGAGGAAATCGAGCTGCGGGCGACGGTTCAGCTGCGCGGCATAGAGTTCCAATTCCCGGCGCTTGAGGTTGAAACGCTGGCGACGGATCTCGACGCGGCGCTGCAAGGCCTGCGAAACGGCGCTTTCCCAATCGAATACGACCTTCGTGTCCGTCGGGGGCGTGATCGGTTTGATCAGCCGACCGTCCGCGGAAGGTAGCCCGAGCAGGTAACGCAGACGCTGCTCCCTCGCGTATAGCCCCAGCTCACCGGATAACGCCGCTTCGACTTGGGCTTGGAACTGATAAAACTGCGATTCGGTTTGAGCCACCAGGTCGACCCGGCCCTTGCCGACCTCCAGCCTCACATCCTCGAAGTGGAACGTCCGCAGAGCGGATTCGCGTCCCCGTAAAGTCGCCTCCAAGAAGCGATAGCCCACGCTCAACTCCCAATACGCTTGCTCCACGTCGTTGACCAGGCGGATGATCGCGGCCTCGAAATCGGCCAACGCCACGTCCTCGTTGACCCGCGCGATCAGCACGCCGTTGTACTGACCCGGAAATTGACTGGTACCGACGATCCGGTTGAACTCGGTGCCGGCACCGCGCATCAACGGCTGCCGCCACTCGGCCTCCACCCAGCCGACAAAGTCGCTGGTGAACTGACGGAAGGGACGGTTGTTGTTGTCGTAAATGGTGATCTGACGCAGCGCGAACCGGCCGCCCTGTGCCGTCCGTTTGCTCAATTCGTTGCGGAAATTGCCGGTGGTACCCTGGAAAACGGACGGGGTGAACTGTCCCCCTGGCGAAAGAACCTGGACGTTGTTTGGGACGTCTGCTTTGTTCCAGAACAAGGCCGCGTCGTACTGGGCGTCGAACGCGGCCAGCGCCGCCTCGACGCCGAACGCCGGGTTGGAATGAGCCAACGACGGGTCATAGACGGTCGTCGCGAAATTGGGCGTATTGACGAATGTGCCGCCCAAGTCGCGAATCACGGGGCTCTGCCGGACCGCCATTTGCACCGCCTCGGCCAGCGTCAGGTCGTAGGTCGGCAGTTTCGAAGGATCCTCGTCGACCAACGGCGGCAACGTCTCACGAGCGGCGACCGCCGCCTCGTTCATGCATTCGTTCACTTCGGGATACGCGATCTGCAGTCCGACCGAATCGTGATAGGACGCTTGGGTGTCATGTGGTCCCGGCTTGGGCGCGGACTTGTTGACCATCCCACACCCGCCGGCAACGGCCGCGACCATCGCCAATCCGGCGCGGACAGCCTTCGGAAGACGTGAGCTCTGACGCATTACGTCGATGGGCATAGTGACACGGTTCGGCAAGAGTCATCACGGGACCGTCACGATCGATCGCCCCCCAAGGACAGACTCAATCGCTAGGACCGAGAGCATCCTCACCCTCGGCATCCCTGTCATCGGCCGCACAACCGCGCGATCTGGACTGCCAAAGGGGAGTTCCGCAGCGGGTCAGCGAAGTCCGTCCGCACAATCGACAAAGTTCCCCACGATGGCGAACAGTCGAGGTAATCGGGTCGCAAACCGATGGCCATCGACCGGGGTTGCGACGCCGATCCGCCCGGCAGCATCACCCCGCCAGGGGCAGCGTACTCGGCCAGCGGCTGGTGTCCGGCCGAATCGCAAGCCCAGCCGGCCAGAAATGCTGGGGCCAAAAGATGTCCCCAGACTTAGCAAGTGCCCCAACGAACGGCGGTTCGGGAGCAAGAAGAAATTCGCGGGAGGATTGAAGTCCGCGGGAGGAGCAAACCCTTGCGTTAGCCGCGAGCGACTGCCAGGCGACGGAGGCGGACGGGGCCGCAAACCCTGGCAACGGCCAACGAGCCGAACGTCACAGCCGAGTAGAACAGGTCACCGGCGAGTGTGTAACCGAAGAAGGGGATGGCAGCCGTGTAGCAGGCGATCAATCCGGTCGGACCGGCCGAATAAGCGCCCGATGCCCACACCCCGAGGTTGCTAAGCAGAAAGAAGGTCACCGAACAGGCGAGCGACGCACTAGCAACTCGCGGGACCGATTGGCAATTCCGCAAAGCCCGGCCGATCAATCCGCTCGCCGCGACGCCGGTATAGACGGCCAACATGACGACGGGTTGATAGAACCCCATGCCGCGAAGGCCGGCGACCTGCCCGATCAGATCGCTGATGCCGAGCGCTGCGAGGGGGGCAAGCACCGCCCAGGCCCCGCGAAAATGGCAACCGGCGAACAACCCCAGAGCACCCAGAAAAACGAAATTGGGCGGGTGTGGAACCAACCGACTGGCGACCGCCAAACCGATCAACGCGAATAGCAAGGGTCGAAGGAACATCACGAAACCGCGCTGGCTGTGGATCAAAGGGCTCTGAAGTGGACTCGAGCCCCCAAGGATAGGCACTTGGCCGCCTGCCGGAAAGTCCTGCGGCCCACCCGTGGTCCAGAATCCACCTGCCGATTGAACCTCGCCTCATTCGGCTTAGGGAATAATCAGCACCCCGCCCGTGATCCAGAGCGCTTCCACCGCCACGGCCCTGCCGACATAGGGGGGGCGCTGGCAATAGGGATGAACGCAATCGCCAGTGCGGAAATGCCCCATTTTGTACTCGCAGTCGCACGGATGGCGGACCGTCATCAAGTACGGGAGCATCGGAATGGTCGCGAAGAAGCGGGCCCCACTGACCATCGGCTGCAGCAGAGGAAATCGCTCATGGCCATGGCGTTCCAGCATCACATCTTCGAAGTAGAGCGGGTGCGAGAACGTATTGGCGGCGGCAAACTCATAGGTTGACCACGCCCAGCCCGGGTCACGCAGGGTCGGTTCTTCGATCAAGACCTGCCCTGGATCCTGGTCTTGGGTGTAGAAGGCTTGGGGGACGCTGCCCTTGCTAGCTGCTTTGCCAATTTCGTTCGTCGCGATCGTAGCCGCACGCAGCGAGGGCAAAACGATTCGACCCGTATCACTCGCCAAAGGGAAAACCTCTTTACCTCCGAAGATCGACTCGTCGTTCAGCCCCGACCCCTCCAAATTCCCAAGCGGGATCTGCTCCGCCGGTGGCTGTCCGGGTCCCTGGCCGAGGAGATCACCCGCGAACAGCAGGTGCAGGAACAGACCGCTCGCCGCGATCACGCCGAATCGGGCCGCGCGGGTCAGGTAAGCTGGGTGATTGCTGTTCATCGATCCATCCGAAGTCATCTGGAACCGAGGCATCAGGGTCCGCGGTCATCAAGAACCGAGCGTCCGAGCTCGCGTGGGGGCACACCGAGCGGCGTAAACCATCGCTGGCCCGGCCACGGTCCGACCCCCACGCGGTTATGATCGTCGCATTCCGCCTGGCGCCCGCAGCCCATCGGATGCTTGGGTCAGAACCGCTAGCGACGACAAGATCAACGCAATCCGCCCAGGCGGAACCACCGTCCTGACACGACCGACCGCCGCGATCCCCAACCCGGCGACAGCCCTTCGATCCCGACGATGAATGCACTGGAACTCGATCGCCTCAGCAAGTCGTTCGGCACGGGTTGGGCCGTCGATGGCGTCAGCCTACGAGTCCCCTTCGGTCAGCGATTGGTGATTCTGGGACCCAGCGGCTGTGGCAAGACGACGATCCTGCGTCTGATCGCAGGCCTGGACCAACCCTCCGCGGGCTCCATCCGTTACGGCGGCATCGACTGGGGCGATCGACCTCCGGCGCGGCGGCAGGTCGCGATGGTCTTTCAGGACGCGACACTTTACCCACACCTCAGCGTCCGGGAAAATTTGGCGTTCGCGGTGCGTGAACTGCGACTCTCGGCGCGCGATCTCCAAGCCCGGATCGACGAGGTTGTCGACGCTTTCGGCCTGAGCGGCTGGCTGGACCGCAACCCGCAAACGCTATCGGGGGGCGAGCGGGGTCGGGTGTCGTTCGCCCGCGGCGTGATCCGTCGGCCCGACGTGTTGCTGCTGGATGAACCGTTGTCAGGCCTCGACTCCCCAGGCCGTTGGCAACTGCAGAGCGTCTGGCTGGAGTGGCACCGCAATTACCCGACCACGACGGTTCACGTCACCCATGACCAGCAGGAAGCGTTGACCCTGGGGGACCAGGTCGCCGTCATGCGGGCGGGCCGGATCGAACAAGTCGGTTCGCCAACGGCCCTGTATCAGCAACCGGCCAATCGTTTCGTGGCCAGCTTTCTCGGCTCACCCGGCATGAACCTGGTTTCGGCCCAAATCACGGATGCGGCGGTCGTGTTCGGGTCCGGCGGGGTGACCATCCCGCGTGACCAGTTCCGATCCAGCGACCTGCCGTCACCCGGTCGAGCGATGTGCGCCGGCGTCCGCCCCGAATCGATCTGGGTCGAATCCGGAGCGGTAGCGAGTCCATCCGAAGCGGGGGACGCGGCGGTGGTGGTGATCCCCGGCCAGGTTTCCGAACTGAGGATGGCAGGACGATCCTGGCTCGTCGCCTTCAGCTGGACGGGAGGGCGGTGGTGGGCGTGGCGCGAGGAGCCCGGTTCATTGGCAACCGGCCAGCCGGCGCGGATGATCATCGCGCTCCGGTCAATCCGCTGGTT
>DITY01000248.1:0-17989 GCA_002422955.1 Planctomycetaceae bacterium UBA6172 | reverse complement strand
GAGGCGCTGGCGCGCCGAACGGGTCTTCGCCGCCACCGAACGGATCGGCCGCGGGATCGGCTCCGCCGCCGAACGGGTCGGCCTGGGCAGGCGATGCGACCGGTGCCGTTTTCTTGTCGCCGGCCTTGGGATCCGCGGCCACCGGCGAGGCACTCGCCTGGACAATCTGTCTCAAGAACACAGGAAATTCCGATTCGGTGGGACGCAGGCACTGGATCATCCCCCCTTTGCCGACCAAATAGACGCGATCGGTGTCCTGGTTGACCACCCAGCGTTCGACAAAGAAGTCGTGGGATCGGAGGAGCGTCTCACCCGACACGGCATCGAGCACCACGAGTTGATGCTCGCGGCTGCGGCCGACCAACCGGCTGCCGACGTGGGAAAATACTTGATCGATGTTCGAAACCGGACGCTCCCAAATCGGCCTGCCCGTTTCGGCACTCAAGCAGTGCAGCAGCCCATACGAACTGCTGATCCACAACCGATCGCCACTCACGAAGGGGGCCCGGTAAAAGGGTTCGCCGAGACTTTGATTCCACAGCACCTCGCCGCTGGGCGTTGCGCGGACGGCGTAAACTCGACCGCCGGTGGAGCCGAAAAAGTAGCGATCGTCGCTCGCCGCCGAGATGCCCCCCTCGACCACGCCATCGACCGGCAAGCGGAACATCGTGACCGGGGTGTCGCGGAGGTCCATCGCGTAAACGAAGCCATGTTCGGTCGGCCACATGATCTTGCCGGAATTCGGGAATCCGACCGGCTTGGTGGTCGCCCGGCCGTCGAACATGTCGTAGCCGGGTTCGATATTCGGGTCACCGAGATGATGCAGTTCCATGCCGCTGCGGTTGAGCACGACCACGGCTTTTTGGCCGGCGTTGACGACGCCGAACAGAGGGATTCGCTTGACATGCACCGGTGCCAGCGCCCGCCCCGCGGGCAGCGATACCGGCAGCCCAGCGGCATCCTCGACGGTTCCTTCCATCGCCGCGACCTGATAGAGATTGGTGCCGTTGAGGAAGGTGACGAACTGATCGTTCACCCCCATCGTCCCGTATCCCAGCTGCGGCAACCCCAAGCGGAGCGACCAGAGTTGGTCGCCGGTCTCGCCGTCGTAGGCGGACAGACTGCCGGCCGACGTGAGCACATGCAGACGGACCTGATCGACCGAAACCGAGCGGATTTCAGCTTCGATCCCACGTCGCTTCAACTGCAGCACGCTCAATTTGGCGAGCCGCTCCGCTTCCGGCTTGCCGATCTCGCGTCCGTCGAGGCGGCGGCGATTCGTCGGGAACCGCTCCAAGACCGTCGGCTGATCGCCCGTCCCCTTGAGGACGACTTCGACGTATTCGTACTGGACGCTTTTGTTAACCCAGACTTGAATGTCCACGATCCCCTCGGCACCGCCGATCGCGCCGACCTGGCGGTGCCAAGCCTCCGTCATCCCGAGCCGCTCCGCGAGGGCCGGTGAAAGGAAATCTCCGGCGTTGACGGGAAGCGAAAAAGCGATCCCAACGGTAAGGGCGGCCAATGTCAGCGAGCGAATGATCATGGCGGAAAGGCGGCCGGAAAAGGGTATCAGGACAAACCGGGACAGAGCACTGCCCCGGGAGCTTCACGCAGAGCGCCACTTGATTTTAATCGTTACTCCGCCCGCAAACCAATAAAAAACATCGGGCCGCCGGGAGGAAAATCGCCTCAGCGATCGATCTGGGAGTGTTCGCTATCGATTTTTCCGGCAGAATACGGTTCGGTTCCGCGTCAGCCGAGCGCCCCGGCTGCCCCGCCCCGCTTAACCCGGCTGCCCCCCGTTTGCCGGATCGGTGAACGCTAGGTGCAGCTCGGCAGTTCCGCCGAGCCCCGGCGGGACGGCCCAACCACCCCCTCAACCCACGCCGATTTTCATGCGAGTGCTTTCTGGGATCCAGCCGACCGGACGCCCCCACTGGGGCAATTACTTCGGGGCGATCTCGCAATACATCGACCTGCAAGCCGAGCACGACGGTTTCTATTTTATCGCCGACCTCCACGCGTTGACCACGATCCGGGACGCGAAGACGCTCCGCCAAAACTCGCTCGATGCCGCGCTAGACCTCTTGGCGCTGGGACTCGACCCGGCCAAAGCGACGCTGTTCATTCAGTCATCCGTTCCCGAAGTTACCGAATTGACCTGGCTGCTGATGACCGGCACGCCGATGGGCCTGCTGGAACGCTGCCATGCCTACAAGGAAAAGCGCGCCAAGGGGCTGAATGCCGATGCCGGGCTGTTCACCTATCCGGTGCTGATGGCCGCCGACATCCTGGCCTACGACTCGCAACTCGTTCCTGTCGGGCAGGACCAGGTGCAGCACATCGAAGTCTGTCGCGACATCGCCGGCACCTTCAATCACCAGTTCGGCGAAACCTTCGTGCTGCCGACAGCCAAGACGTTGACCCACGGCGCCAAGGTCCCGGGGACCGACGGCCAGAAGATGAGCAAAAGTTACGACAACACGCTGCCGCTGTTCGGCGAAGTCCGCGCGATCCGCAAACAGATCATGCGGATCGTCACCGATAGCCGCCCGGTCGACGAGGCCAAGGAGCCCGACGAAGACCATCTCTTCCAGCTCTTCCGGCTGTTCGCCGGGCCGAGCGAAACCGAAGCGATGGCGGCGATGTATCGCCGCGGCGGCTTCGGTTACGGCGAAGTCAAAAAGGCGGTCGCCGACGCCAGCGAGGCGTTCTTTGCCGACGCCCGGCAGCGACGAGCCGAGCTGGAACGGAACCTCGATCACGTCCACGACTGCCTGACGAAAGGCTCTCAACGGGCCCGCGAAGCTGCCGCGAAAGTCGTCTCCCGCGCCAAGTCCGCCTGCGGATTGTCGGCCCCATGAACGTCTTCGGGATCGGTACCGAGATCGTCGAATGCGTCCGCATCGCCAAGATGATCGAACGCCACGGGGAACTCTTTCTGGAACGGGTCTACACCACCGCCGAGGTCGATTACTGCTCCCAAAGAGGCTCGGCGATGCAGCACTACGCCGCCCGTTGGGCCGCGAAGGAGGCGGTCGTCAAGGCCTTGGCCGGCCGGGTCCACGGCGTCCGCTGGAATCAGATCGAAATTCCCGCCGAGGGCCCCGGCGGCGCCAAAGTCCGCCTGCAAGGCCGGGCCGCGACCTGGGCGGCACAATGCGGCGTCGAAGAGGTGCGAATCAGCCTCGGGAGCTGCCGAACCCATGCGACCGGATTCGCGATCGCGCTGCTGGGAGGAAGGATGCCATGACCTATCGCGTGCTGTTCGTCTGCATGGGGAATATCTGCCGATCGCCGGCCGCCGAAGCCGTCCTCCTGCACGCGGCCCGGCGACTGGGGCTGACTGTCGACGTCGATTCGGCCGGCACCATCGGCATCCACGCCGGCGAGCTCCCCGACCCGCGGATGCGGGCGGCCGGCAAGTCCCGCGGCTACGAACTGACCAGCATCGCCCGCGAAGTTACCCCTCGGGACCTGCAGCCAGACGTCTTCGACTGGGTAATCGCGATGGATCGCGAAAACCTCGACCACCTGCTCCGCCTCGCCGCCCAACTCCCCCAGCCCCGACGCGCCTCGCCCAGGATCGTGCTGCTGAGCGATTTCTTGGACGCGTCCTGGCCCCGCGATGTGCCCGATCCTTATTACGGCGGCCCAGACGGCTTCGAACGGGTGCTCGACATGCTCGAGACGGCAACGCCGACGATCCTGAAAAGTTTGACGGAAGCGACGGCTTGATCGGTTGTGACGATCGATCGGGCGGTCCGCCACGAACCGTCGGAATCTTCCCGCTCCCCAGGTGACCTGACGAATCGGTTGTACCGATAACTCCAATCGGATGATCGGCCCTGGCGGCCGAAGCGGCGGCCCCAGGCCCCGGGGGAAACCTTTCAAGGACGATCGATCGATGCGAAAAATCGTAATGGCCACGCTCGCGCTCGGGCTCATGAATCTCGGTCTCGAAACGCCCGCCGCGTGGGGTCAATGGCCCCACTGGAGAGACAAGGTCGTACGGCCCAACATCGACCTGATCCCGCCACTGGGAAACCACCTCCCCTACTCCGACGCCAACCGCCTCAACCGCCCGCACTACTTGGTGGGCAAGCTGATGTACACGATCGAACCCTCCAGCCAGGAAGCGATGGCTTGGCAGCGAGCACGCGATCGCGGGCACTACGCCGACCATGCCCCGCGGATGGAAACCTTCTACATTTACCGGAAACCGTGGGAAGCGCTAGGACCGGGACCGCGGGCCAATCCCAATCCTCCCAAGCCGGCGCGAGATCGGAATTACATGGCAGATCCGACCGTGCCCGAGGAACGCCAAGTGCCGGAATCGCCCCAACCGGGGAACCGACCAGGCGAGACCACCCCCGAGCCGATCGAAACCCCCAAGCCGATCGAAGGTCCTGGGGAGTTTGATCCCGCGGCCCTCAATCAACGCGGGCCGTCACTGACCGAGTTGCTGCGGAACGCCGCTGCCGAAACCCCGGCCGCCGACTCGCCAGCGGTCGAGACAGCGCCGAACGAACGGATGCCGCCGATCCGACTCGTTCCCGCGAATTAACACCCATCTGGGGGATGGAGTTCGCGAGGCGGCAACGGGTCGTTACAATGGCGAGTATCGACCCCCTCGCCCCAGCCCCGTCTAATCCCCCATGTCACGCATACCATCGAACCTATTCCGCTCGGGGTGCTCCTGGCGAATCGTGCGACTCGTGACCTTGGCGGTTGGCTTCGCCGCCCCCGCATCCGCGCAATTGCCGGCCGACCAGATCGGTCGCCTGATCAACGAGAGCGAAGCCGCGCGGCGGTCGATTGGAGAACAGCCGTTCCCTTCGCTGCAGGCCGAGTCGCAGCGGGTGTTGGCGGGGATCGACGGCGTCACCAACTACCTGGCCCCGCGCACCAATCCCGAAAACCTCGCCAAGTGGTTGGCGTTCCTTCAGACGGAGCCGCTGGCCAAGGCGATCGTGGGCGGCGCCGATCGCGAGGAGCTTGCCGTGCGGGCGCGAGCAGTCCGCGGCCGCTTGATCGGTGCCCATGAGGGGCTGGAACTCGACGCGATGACGGCCCTCCGGCAACATACCGACAACCTCCTGGCATCGCTGCGGTTCGAGGACGATTCCGCCTCGATCAAGCTCGTCGAACAACAGACCGACGGGCTGACCAAGCGGCTGCGTGAGGCCGATCCGATCCCGAATGCCGAAGACACCGCGGCGATCGGGGCAATCGTGACCCTGCTGGACCAATCACGCCAAGTCCCCGGGTTGGTGTCGCAGGTTCGTGCGGCTTTTTCCCAACCTAACTTCGTGCTCACGGTTGACGGCCAAGTGATCGAACAGGCGGTCCGCCGACCCATCGACCAGGATCGCGAGGTCCGCGATTGCATTCTGGGGACCACCGTCATCGGCCGAGGACGCCTGCAGGGGATGGTCGAAGGGCAATTGATGCCGAGCCGTGGGCGTGTCCAGATCGATCTCAATCTGATCGGCCAATTTCACAGCGACACGATCGGCTACAACGGCCCTGTCCGTCTGCCGACGATCGGCCGCGGACAAGCCACCGCCAACCGTTCGATCTGGATCGACGAGCAGGGCGTGCTGCTTTCGCCGACCGTCTCATCGGCTTGCGTCGACAGCACGATCACCTCAATCCAGCACCCGTTGCGACTCGTGCGTCACATCGCCGCCAAACAGATCGCCCAGAAGGAACCGCAGGCCGAGCGGATCGCTGGCGAACGGCTGAGGAGCCAGGTCGCCCGCGATTTCGACAAGCAGACGTCCGCCGTGGCCGATTCCCGCGGTCAAGCGGTGGAGATCAACGAGCGACTCGGCACAGCCCGTGGCATGCTGACCCGTTTCGACCTCAGCGAACCGACCCGTGTGATCGGCTCGACTCGGACCACGGTTTACCTCGAGGCGACTCAGCGGGAAGCGAACCAGCTCTCCGCCTGCAACCCGCCGCCCGATCTGACGCTGCTCCGCGCCCAGGGTCTTCGGCCCGCGGCAGGGCCAGGCTCCGACCCGTCCGCCACGATTCAGGTACACGAATCGTTGGTCGACAACGTCGCCACGCGCATGCTGGCCGGTCGCACGTTGACCGGCGGCGAAATCGACGAACTGCTCGCCCTGACGGGACGGTCACGCCCGGCCGACTCCGATGCAATGGCGGATGAGGGCGCAGGCGAGGGCAGCGGCGACGAGCTGCAAGAGCCCGCGGCGACGGATGAATCCGAGGACTCGTTCGAGATCGACTTCTCGACGTTCCGGCCGATCATTTGCGAACTCCGCGATCAGAACGTTCGCATCGGGCTCCGCGGGACGCGGTTCAAGCAGGGTGAGCGGGAGTTGACGCGGGCGCTGGAAATCAGCTCGACCTACCAACCGACTCGCACCGAACAGGGCGAGCTTTTGTTGCTCCGTTCCGGCGATGTCGCGGTCGATTTCCCTGGGGCGCGACGTCTGACGGTCCAGCAGGTGGCGGTGCGTCGCTCGATCCAGCGGGCCTTCGCCGGCCGCTTTCCCGAAACGCTACTCGATCGCCCGCTGACCGCTCCCGCCAACTGGCAATCGCCCGCCGTCCGCGGCCGGATCTTTAAACCGGCGCTGATCGACGCCCGTGACGGTTGGCTGTCGATTGGGGTACGCTGACGCCAAGTCAGTCCGCTCACCATCACTTCCTTTCCACGGTCAGATTCGTGCCGCTTCCTCCCGCAAAGTCCCCGCGTTTTGGCGGAATCATCCCGCCGTTGGTCACCCCGCTGCTGAATCGCGACGAATTGGATATCGTCGGGTTGGGCCGATTGGTCGAGCACCTGCTCGCCGGCGGCGTCCACGGGCTATTTCTACTGGGAACCACCGGCGAAGCGCCGAGCCTCAGCTATCGTCTCCGCCGGCAGCTGATCGATCACGTCTGTCGGCTCGTGGGCGGCCGTGTCCCGGTCTTGGTCGGTATCACCGACACCTCGTTCGTCGAGTCGGTCGGGGTCGCCCGCGCGGCGGAAACCTCCGGTGCCGACGCCCTGGTTCTGGCGACGCCATATTATTTCCCAGCCGGCCAGACCGAATTGACCGGGTATGTCCAGCGGATCTGTGACGAGTTGCCGTTGCCGGTGATGCTCTACAACATGCCGAGCCTGACCAAAGTGTGGTTCGAACCGGAAACGCTGGCGAAGCTGTCCACGATCGACCGGATCATCGGAATCAAGGACAGCAGTGGGGACCTCGATTACTTCACACGGATCCTCAAACTGAAGCGACTCCGTCCCGATTGGTCGATCATGATCGGCCCCGAGGCGATGCTCGGCGAAGCGCTGGACCTGGGCGGGGACGGCGGCGTCGCCGGGGGCGGCAACGTGCTGCCGCAACTGTTTGTCGATCGGTACAACGCCTTCCGCGCCGGTGACCAAGCCGAAGCGGCGCGGTTGCAACGGCGGATCCTGGATCTGCAGCAGATCTACGACATCGGCAAATACGCTTCGCGGCACATCAAGGCGACGAAGTGCGCGCTGTCGCTGGTCGGGATCTGTGACGACTGCATGGCCGAACCGTTCGATCGCTTTCGCGCCCCCGAGCGACAGCGGGTCGCGGACATCCTGCGTGCATCCTTCCCCGAACTGATTGTGGACAACCCATGAGCGGACTCCCTAGCCGACGACAACCGGTCGCGATCCTCGGTTTGGCGATCTGCTTGGGGATCTCGCTGGCGTCTTCGGTTACCGCGGAGGAGTTGGTTCGGCTGCCCTATCACAACCCAGGGTTGCGGGTCGACCTCGGCGTGGGCCTGTGGGCCTGGCCAGTCCCCTGGGATGTCGACGGCGATGGCGATTTCGACCTGCTGGTCAGCTGCCCCGATCAACCGTCCAACGGCGTCTGGTTCTTCGAAAATACCGAGGGAGATACGGCGACCAACCCGTTCCCCGTCTTCCAGCCGGGCAAGAGAATCAGTGGCACGACGCACTACGTGATGCCGAGCTATGTCGACGGCGAACTGCGAGTCCTCTCGCCCGGGGCGGAGTACCCCGATTTCATCCGCACCGGGACCACGCGGCGGGTCGAATTGCCGATCCCGGCCAAGTTCTACACCCCCATCGGGCAGCAAACGAAAGGCCCCAAGGTCCGCCACAATCAATGGCGATACGTCGACTTCGATGGCGACGGCAGGCTCGATCTGGTCGTCGGAATCGAGGACTGGAGCGACTACGGCTGGGACGATGCCTGGAACGGGGCAGGGGAGTGGACCAACGGGCCACTGCACGGGTTCGTCTTTTGGTTTCGCAATCTCGGTACCACCACAGCCCCGCGGTACGCCGACCCGGTCAAGCTGGAGGCGGGTGGCCAGGCGATCGACGTTTATGGCTGCCCGTCGCCCAATTTCGCCGACTTCGACGGGGATGGCGATCTCGATCTGCTCTGCGGCGAGTTCCTCGACGGCTTCACCTATTTCGAGAATGTCGGCAACCGCACCGCGCCCGTCTACGCCGCCGGGCGACCGCTGCGAACGCCAGACGATTCGCCCTTGACGATGGAACTGCAGATGATCGTTCCGATCGCGTTCGACTGGGATCGCGACGGCGATCTCGACCTGATCGTCGGCGACGAGGACGGCCGCGTCGCCCTGTGCGAAAACACCGGACAACTCCGCACGGATCGCTCCCCGCAGTTCCTGCCGCCGCGGTACTTCCAGCAGCATGCCGAGACGCTCAAGTGCGGCGCCTTGGCGACGCCGGTGGCCCATGACTGGGACGGCGACGGCGACCAGGACATCCTTTGCGGCAACACCGCCGGCTTCATCGAGTTCTTCGAAAACCTCAGCGGTCCGGCAGTCGAGTTTCCTCGCTGGGCCGCCCCGGTTCGATTGCAGGTCGCTGGTCAACCGTTCCGCACCCTGGCGGGTCCCAACGGCAGTATCCAAGGGCCGGCCGAAGCCAAATGGGGCTACACCTGCCTGACGGTGGCCGATTGGGACGGGGACACCTTGCCCGACATCCTGTTCAACGACATCTGGGGACACGTCCGCTGGCTACGCAATATCGGCAGCCGCGAGGCGCCGCGGCTCGACAGCCCGCAACCGATCGAAGTCGCTTGGGACCCGTCGCCACCCAAGCCGAGTTGGACTTGGTGGCAACCGGAAGGGAACGCCTTGGTCACGCAGTGGCGGACAACCCCCGTGGCGGTCGACTGGACCGGCAACGGGTTGGCCGATCTGGTGATGCTGGATCACGAAGGCTATTTGACGCTGTTCCGCCGTATCGATCGCGGACAAGGCCCGATCCTGCTGCCCCCCGAGCGAGTCTTCAGCGGTGAGAACCTCTCGGTGACCGATTCGCGGCACCAAACGGTCGCAGCTGAGCCCGGCCCGCTGCGGCTCAATCGTGGGCTGGCGGGGGCGAGCGGCCGTCGAAAAATCGCGGTCGCGGATTGGGACGGTGACGGGGGGCTCGATCTGTTGGTCAATTCGACCAACGCCAATTGGCTGCGTCAGACCACGCACGACGGCGGCGTCTGGAAGTTTCGCGATGCCGGCCCCCTCTCCAGCCGATCGATCCAAGGTCATTCGACCAGCCCGAGCCCCTGCGATTTCAATGGCGACGGGATCGTCGATCTGCTGATCGGTGCCGAGGATGGCCGGATGTACTACCTCCGCAATCCGCGTTCGCCCGCGACCGCACCGTCAACCGACGATCGATAAAGCGACGTCGCTGGCTAGGGCAATCGCGGCAGACCCCACCCGTTTGGAGGCCGCGGCGAGTAATCGGCAGTAAATCGCCGCTCGGATTCCTCCCAAGATTTACTGGCGACGCGAAACCTAGCAGTCCAGCGATGGTTGAAAGATGAGTTACGATACCGGCTTCGGCCTTCAACGGTCGTTTGGCAGCGGCCATCCTTGTCCCTTGTTCCAACCCATCAGTAGTTCCATGAGCATCAGATCACTCGGTGCGACCGTCTTGGCGGTCATCTTCTTAACCTCGGCGAGCGTCCTGACGGTCGCGGCGCAGGACGACGGCGAGCGCGGTCGTCCGGAACGGGGCGGCCGCGAGCGCGGCGGGCCTCAAGGTGGTCGCGGGCCGGGAGGCCCAGGCGGCCCTGGATTTGGTGGTCCTGGTGGCGGCATGTTCGGTATGGGCATGGGCGGGCGGGGCGTGGTCAACCTCGACCAGATCATCGTCGGCTTGGTGAATCGCGAGGAGGTCCAAAAGGAGCTGGCCCTGCTACCAGACCAAACCGATGCCTTGCAAAAGGTCAACGAGAAGATGCGAGGCGAGCGGCCTGATTTCGACTTCCGCACCGCCAGTGAAGAAGAGCGAGCCGCCTTCATGACCAAGATGCAGGCCCAGATGGCCGAACGCACCAAGGTTGCCAAGGAACAACTCGAGGAATTGCTCCTGCCCGATCAGTTCGAACGACTCGAGCAAATCGCGATCCAAGTGGCGGGTGTCGCTGCCTTGGTCTCGCCCAGCCTGGCGGAGAAACTTGGCCTGGCCGAGGAAACGACCGACAAGATGACCAAGGACGTCGAAGCGAGCGCCGAACAAGGTCGGGAAATGATGAACGCCGCGATGCGCGATCGCGATTTCGAAGGTGTACGCGAAAAGGTAGAAACGATGCGGAAGGAGCTCAACGACAAGTTGATCGCCCACCTGTCCGCTGATCAGAAGGCGAAGTACGAAGAACTGAAGGGCAAGCCGTTCGAACTGGCTGCGATGGCGCCCGGAGGCCCCGGCGGGGCTGGCGGGTTCGGTGGCCAACGCCGCGGCCAAGGTGGACCCGGGGGCCCAGGCGGAGCCGGAGGCGAGCGCCGCCGTGGAGGCGAAGGTCAGCCGCGCCGCGAACGGACGGAATGACCTTCGGCTAAACCCCCGAGCGGGCGAACACGCACGTTGACCGCTCAAGTGATCAGCTAGCCCTTCTTTTCCAAAGTCTGTTCACGGCAGTCCTGAGCCGCCAAAGCGAAACGCAACCGCCCTCGAGAGTTCTGGCTTTCGGGGGCGGTTGGCATTCCTATGCTGGCTATCCGCGGGCGCAGCGGACATCCGAGTGCGGCAGTGAGCTGCCGTGCGTGACCCGCGTCAACGCGTTGCCATCAGCGCCTTGTCGCTGATGTCCTTGCGACACCAGGCGCCGGGCCAGCGAATTTCCTTGACGGCTTGATAGGCACGCAGTTTCGCGCCGCTGATCGTATCGCCCATCGCGGTCACACCCAGCACGCGTCCGCCAGCGGTGACAACATCGCCGTCGCGGAAGGTTGTTCCGGCATGGAAGACCTTGACCCCATCGACCTGAGCGGCCCGCTCCAGCCCGGTGATCACGCGGCCCTCTTCGTAGTCGCCCGGGTAGCCCTCGCTGGCCATCACGACGCAAATGCTCGGCTGGGGACTCCACCGCGGCGGTTCGATCTGATCCAACCGGCCACGGACGACGGCCAGGAGAATTTCGACCAAATCGCTTTCCAGTCGCATCAGCAGCGGTTGGCACTCGGGATCCCCGAAGCGGGTGTTGAACTCGAGCACCTTCGGGCCGGCGGCCGTCAGCATCAGCCCGGCATAGAGCACGCCGCGGAAGGGGCGCCGCGCCCGCTTCATCGCGTGCACCACCGGCACCAAAACCTCCGCTTCGATCCGCGACATCATCTCGTCATCGACCAACGGCGTCGGGCAGTAGGCCCCCATCCCACCGGTGTTGGGTCCGCGGTCACCGTCGTAGGCCGGTTTGTGATCCTGCGCGGCGGGCAAGGTCAGGATCGTCGAGCCGTCGGTAATCGCCAACACGCTCGCCTCTTGGCCGATCAGCCGCTCTTCGATGATCAGCGACTTGCCCGCGTCACCGAACTCTCGCTTGCTGGCGATGCGGTCGATGGCGTCGAGCGCCTCGCTGCGGGTGGAGCAGACGATTACACCCTTGCCGGACGCCAACCCGTCGGCTTTGACCACCACCGGGCAGGGCGCGTCGGACTCGGGATACAACTCCTTGATATATCGCGAGGCATCTTCACCGCTCCGGAAGGCCTGGAAGGCTGCCGTCGGAATGTTCGCGGTATGCAGCAATTCTTTGCAGAAGACCTTGCTCCCCTCCAACTCGGCCGCCGCCGCGGACGGCCCGAAGGCGGCGATTCCGGCCGCCTGCAGGTCATCGACCAACCCGAGCACCAGGGGGGCCTCGGGGCCAACGACGACCAGGTCGATCCCCTTCTCCTTGGCGAACTTGATCAGCCCCGTTTTGTCCGTGGCGGCGATCGGAACGTTGGTCGCCTCGAGGGCCGTCCCGGCATTCCCGGGCGCGACGTACAGCTCACTGACCAGCGGGCTGGAACGAATTTTCCATGCCAGGGCATGCTCACGGCCACCCGAACCGACAATCAATAACTTCATGGCCATCGCACAGACGCTGGGAAGGGGAAGCGGGAGACGGGGGAGGCGAAATCGACGGCGCTCATGTTAGGCGGATTTGGCGGGAATCCGAAGGGGTCCCACAACTGCCTTGCCAAAGTGCCTCGCCCGATCGGTCTCCCTTCCCGGCAAGCATCGCCCACAACGATCCACCGGAAACAATTCCTCTAGCGGAAAGAAAATATCCCCTTGATGGCCGTTTAGCGGTAGACAAAGCTTCCCAAAGCGGTAAAATGAAAGCTCCCCGCCGGTTAGCGAAGTTCTGTCATCCGACTCGATCCCCCCTGAGGATGGCTCGCTTAACCGTTGCTAATGAAGGAAGTGGGGGCGATAGCACGGGTTTCTCTTTTCTGTCCGCTATCGCCCCCACTTTTCATTTCTTTTGTCCTCCTCGACTTGGTTTCCCGCTTGCGATGCAAAGGCGGTTGTCAAGATTGCGGGTTGTGTATGATGAAGGGCGTCTGGTCGTTCTTGACCATCTCAAAACCATCCCACTCCATTCCTACCTGAGCGATTTACGATGCGAATGTTTTTGATTTGCGCCACCCTGCTGGTGGCGGCCCCGGCTTGGTCACAAGACACCGGCACTCTCAAGGTCCGATTCGCTTACGGCGGCGCGGCTTTCAAACCCCAACCGATCGACGCCAACAAAGACGCGCAGTTCTGTGGCAAGCACGGACTGGTCAGCGAGCGATTGCTGGTCAACGCGGACAATGGCGGGCTGAAGAACGTCGTGTTCTACGTCTTCACCGGCCGCGGCGGCTCCAAGCTACCTGCCCAACCCGCCTCGAAAGAGACGTTCGAATTGGCCAACCAAAATTGTCGCTTTGAACCGCACATTCTGACCGTTCAGGTCGGTGACACGATCAAAATTACGAACCCGGATCCGGTCGGGCACAACGCCAACATGAACTTTTTCGCCAACGCGGCGCAGAACATCACCATCCCGCCCGGTGGTCAAAAGTTGGTCAAAGTCGAGAAGCCTGAACCAGCCGTGATCCCCGTCGACTGCAACATTCACCCGTGGATGCGGTCCTATGTGGTCGCCCTGGATCATCCGTTCGCGGCGGTCAGCAACGAAAACGGCGAGATCGAGATCAAGGGCCTGCCGGTCGGCGAAACGCTGGTCTTCCGCCTTTATCACGAAGCCGCGGACTCGGCGATCAAGGAAGTCCTGATCGAAGGCAAGGCGACCGAACTCAAGAAGAACTTGCTCGAGTTGCCGATCAAGGCCGGCGTCAACGACATCGGCACGATCACCATCCCCGCGGCGGCTTTGAAGCCGTAAGCACGGAATCCGCCGATCCTCAGGACTTTTCAAGTCCGTGGGATACGATTCGCACGGTGGCCGACTGCTAATCCGGTCGGCCATTTCGGTTTCATAGCCGACTTTCTGAGTTGCGTGGCGGCTAGCCCGTCGGTTCTGCACGGGTGGGCTTCATGCTCACCCGATTTCTTACACAACCCTGTCATCCGCCTTCCGGCGGTCGGCCGCATTCGATGTCCCCATTCCGCATCGCCCACGTGCTGCTCCCCTGTTTGATCGGGGTCTGCTTAGCAGGTTGCGATTCGCCGACCGATCGCTTCCGTCCCAATGGGGTGTACGCTCGAGTGGCTTCGTACCACGTCGATGCCGACCCCCAAACCGCGACTTCGGACATCGATGCGTTGCTCTCGGCTTGGTTTGGCACGCCCGACTCGCCACGACTGCCCGAGGGTTTTCCGCCAGGTTTGATCGACCCAAAGGGCTTGGCTCGCGCCGCCGGGCCGGTATCGAGCGATAAGCAGGGAGTCCGTTTCGGCATCTACCGCGCGAACTGCGTCGTCTGTCACGGTTTGGATGGGGGAGGCAACGGCCCCGCGGCAGCGCTGCAGAATCCGTATCCGCGCGACTTTCGACCGGGTGTTTTCAAATACAAGAGCACACCCCGCGGATTCAAGCCGACCCGCGCTGACCTCGCCAAGTTGCTCCGTCAAGGGCTCCCAGGAACGGGTATGCCCTCATTCGCGCGGCTGTCAGAAGAAGATCTGAATGCGGCGATCGACTATGTGATCTACCTTTCGATCCGCGGCGAAACCGAGCGTCGCTTGCTGCGGATGGCTTTCGAAGAATTGGGTTATGCCGCGGAGGAGGCCTCCGCGGACCCCGGCGATCGGCTGACGATGCTCGAATCGGGGCACTTGGCCGATGCTGAGCTAGCTGATGAGGTCGGGGCACTGGTTCAGGAGATTGCGACTACTTGGCTAAATGCGGAATCTCTTGAGATACCGGAACCGCCGGCGGCGTTCGAGGCCGACCGTGCGGCGGCCGCGGAGCGAGGCCGTGAGCTGTTTCACGGTCCGCTCGCGAACTGCGCTTCTTGCCACGGGCAAAATGGGGACGGAGGTGCGGTGACGCTCGATTTTGATGATTGGACCAAGGAGTACACCACCCGCCTCGGCGCCGGGCCGGAAAGCAGCGAGGTTCGCGGATTGCGTCGTGTGGGAGCGATGAAGCCTCGCCCGATTTCGCCTCGGAATCTCTCGTGGGGAAATTTTCGCGGCGGCTCGGATGAGCGAGCGTTGTATCGGCTACTGGTTTCCGGGATCGCCGGAACCCCGATGCCCGGACTGCTGATCGTCGCTCCGCCGCAGGGTGACGAAGCGGTGGTTGGCATCACCCCGGACCAGGTCTGGGACTTGGTGGCTTATTTGCAGACCATGTCGGCCCCTGGAAATTCACCATGAAAGTGGCTCGCGAAACGGCCCGCTCGCTGGGGGCCGTCACCGGACTTTCGCTCGGCTTTCTGATCATGTGGGCGGTCGGGCTGTCCGGGCTGGTCGCGGCATTTTGTTTCGGTGCCGGCGGCGCGGTGCTTGGCGGCATGACGGGCGAACGGCTAGCCGATTCCACACCTCGGACTTGACTCGAATGACCGGGCGTTGTGGTTCGCCGGAACGCCTCGCGGACCCGTTGCGATCAGGCGGGTCGAGACCACCGACTGAAACCTTTTGCGATGACAAAGCTTTTGGAACCCAGCGACACGATTTCCTCTCCGACGCGGTTGGATCAGGCGACTTTGCCAAGTGGTCAGGCCGTTCCACCCGCGCGATGGTTGCACCGCGGATCGATCCTGTTGGTCGGTTTGGTCTGGCCACTGATTTGGGTTGGCGGCTTGGTCACCACGTACTCGGCCGGCATGGCGGTGCCCGACTGGCCGGGGACCTATGGCTACAATCTGTTTCTGTATCCCTACCAGACCTGGCTGTTCGGCCCCTTCGACCTGTTCATCGAACATGGCCACCGGTTGCTGGGGGCGTTCGTCGGCATGGTCGCGATCGGTACGCTCGTCTTCGCCGTAGTTACCGAGCCACGGGTATGGGTGCGGTGGTTGGCAGTAGCGATCCTGGTCGCCGTCATCGCCCAAGGGGCCTTGGGAGGCGCCCGGGTGATTTTGGCCGACCGGGCGCTGGCGATGCTGCATGGCTGCACGGCCGAAATTTTCTTCGCGTTGTGCGTCGGGCTGATGGTCGTGACCAGCCGCTGGTGGTGGACCCAAGGTTCACGGGAAGCCGGGGAGGGGGCCATTGCTATCGGCCGCATCCCGGGGCGGGGATTGATCGCGGTCGCCGCATTGTTGGTCCTGCTGAGTTACCTGCAGGTGGTGCTGGGGGCGATGCTGCGACACGTGCAACCGACCGCCTTGCCAACCGGGTTCACGCATCTGGTGACGACCCACATCGTCACGGCGCTGATCGTGTTCGGGTTGGCCGCCGGGTTGGCGTTTCGACTCTGGCAAAGACGAACGTCCGGCGGGTGCGGCGATTTGACCCTGTTAAGACCTGCCGGGTTGCTGGTAACCTTAGTATCGACTCAGATTTCGCTGGGCCTGGCGACCTGGGTTGCTCGGTACGGGGTCCCCTCCTTCGCCCAGGTCAGCCCGGGGACGGCCTCGTATTTGGTCAAGAATCAAGCGTTTTTCGAGTCGCTGGTCATCACGGGGCACGTTGCCACCGGGGCCCTGGTGTTGGTGACGTCTACTTTCCTGTTGCTCCGCCTCAGCAGGGTTCGCCGGACGCTCCTCGGTTTGCGGCGCGGGGTCGAGCCGGTTTTTGTCCCGTCCGGCTGATTCAAACGAACAAGCTCAATCCGAATCACAGTTGTATGAGCATCAGTGTCATGGTCGCACCATCGTCCGCCGCTTCAACAACCGGGTCACCCCCGGGATTGTTGTCCGGGGCGGCACAGCTCGGAGCCGGGGAGCCGTCCCGCGACGCGGCTCAGGCTCCGATTGCCGATTCGGTTGCGGGTGGCGTCCCGAGCGTGAGCGGGGCTGTCCGCTGGTCAGCGGTCGCGGGCGACCTGTGGGAACTGACCAAACCGCGGATCGTGATGATGATTTTGATCACGACCGCGATCGCGGCGTTGATCGGTAGCGGCCAGACGCTGGCGTTTGGGACGCTAGTCGACCTCTTATTGGGCGTCGGCTTGGTCGCGGGGAGCGCCGGGGCGATGAACCAGGTGTGGGAGCGGCAGCTCGATGCCCGCATGGCTCGGACCCGCCTGCGTCCGGTGCCCGCCGGGCGTTTGGGGTGGCGGTTCGGTGCGGCCTTTTCCGCGACGCTGGGGCTGCTGGGAGCCGGCTATTTGTGGACCCGCGTCGGTCCGCTCCCCATGCTGCTGGCCGTTACGACCTGGCTGGTCTACGTGCCGATCTACACGCCGCTCAAGACCCGCTCCCAGTGGAACACGACCGTCGGCGCCGTCTCGGGGGCACTGCCGATGCTGATCGGCTTCACCGGCGGTGGCGGCTCGCTGTCCGACCCGATCGGCTGGCTGCTGGTGGGCGTGTTGGTCGCCTGGCAATATCCCCACTTCATGGCGATCGCCTGGCTGGTCCGGAGCCAATACGCGGACGCCGGGTTTCGGATGGCGACGACGGACGACCCGAGTGGTCGCAGCGCGGGGCTCCAAAGCGTCGCGGGGATGGTCGCCTTGACCGCCTGTTTGATCGCCTTAGCTTTCCTGTTAGTCCCCAGCGCTACCCTGGCGGCTTTCGGCTTGGCGGCGATGATGGTGGGCGTCACCTATCCGATGTCGGTCGCGGCGTGGCGATTCGCGATGCGTCGCGATGACCTGACGGCGCGGCGTCTGTTGAGGTCCTCGCTGTTGCAATTGCCCGCCTCGTTATCGCTCTTGATTTTTGCCGCCTGGTACTGGGGAAGCTGAAGCTCATGATCATTCCGTTCCCCGCCACCGACCGCGGTCCGGCGATCGTCTGCAGCGGCGTCCAGCACCGCTATGGGCAGCGTGAGGCGCTCCGCGGCGTCGACCTCAGCATTCATCGCGGCGAGATCTTCGCACTGCTCGGCCCCAACGGCAGCGGCAAGACGACCCTGTTTCGGTTGCTCAGCACGCTGGTACCGGTTCAGCGGGGCCGCGTGGAAGTGGCTGGCCTGGATGCCGCGGCCGATCCCATCGGGGTTCGCGGTCGGATCGGCATCGTGTTCCAATCCCCCAGCCTCGATAAGAAGTTGACGGTCGATGAGAACATCGCCTGCCAAGCCGCGCTGTACGGTCTGTCTGGGGCCGCGATGCGGTCGCGGCGTGACGAAGTG
>DITY01000256.1 GCA_002422955.1 Planctomycetaceae bacterium UBA6172 | reverse complement strand
TAGCAGCCATTGGCGAGCAGACAGAAGTCGGCGATGAAGGTTGCCCAGGGCCGCCGGATGATCAGGGCGGCGACAACCGGGGTGATCACGCCGAACAGCGGTCCGGCCCACAGCGTCAATCGCGGATGCGGGTCCGGAATGTGCAGCGAGTACGGCAAATGCCAAGGCGCGAGCTCGCAGTCCACGAGTGTTCCGCCCCCCAACCAGCCGCCGATGACGTGTCCCAACTCATGTAGGAACGTCATCACGACCCAGCTCGCGACCAGCAGCATTGCGAAAGAGAGCAACCGATTGACTCGCGAACGCTGCACGAAAATCTCCTCGCGGAACACCGCCCGCGATGCTTGGCCAAGGATCTCGGGCGCGACGTAGCGCGCCGGGATCGTGCCCGGTTTCCCGAGCGAGTCGTTCGCTATTTCGAGGCGCTCTGGGCTGGGGTTTGGGTGCCCCCGACGACTAGGGTTTTGATCGCCGCTTCAAACGATTTCGCGTTCTCCGCGAACTGGTCCGACGGCGAGGTCAGGAGGGCGACCAGGACATCGGTCTGACGTGGAATGGCAACCCAATGTTGGCCGGTTTTAACAGCACCCTTGCCATCGATCGCACCGCCCGTTCCAGGGCCTTCCAGCACCAGCCACATCGCTTGTTTGCCAGCGACCGTACGAACGTCACTCGTCCGCACGGTGGCGCCGAGACTCTTTTCCATCGCCTTGGCGCTCTCATCGACCAAGAAGCGAGGCTCGAAAGGTTTCCCCGGTTCCTGGATGAACAGGACGATCGATGCGCCGTCTGGCTTGGCGAAGGCGGCGCGGGCAACCCCAGGGACGGCGTAGTCCTGCAACCGCGAGGTCGTCCACGGCTGGGGCACCGTGATCGAAAAATCGAATTGGTCATCGACGTACTTGCCCTTCGGTTCTTGGGCATGGACCGATGGGCCGAGTTGCATCAGGAAAACGAGTAGCGTCGCCGCACCGTACCGCGGGGAAGACCGAAAACGTAGCGCCATGAAATGATCTCGCAGGCAAGGGAAAAGACTTGGTTTTGAGCCTATCCGACCTGAGTTGCCGGACCTGGACAGCTTGATTGTATAGCGGATGGGTACCGTCCAACATCAGTTCTTAATCGGCAAGGTAGTCGAAACGTCACAAACGGAATGGGGCCCGCCGCGCGAACGGTGCGCCGCGAAAAGTTCGCAATCCCTTGATTCGTATTTCACGACCGCCACACCGATTCTTGATCTGTGGCTGCGATGCTATCCCCCGGTTGATCGCCGGCCTGTCGGTTCGACGGGCGGTCTTATTTCTCGGGCTTTGTCAAACGGGGGTGGTGTTATGAGAATACGAAAAGAAAAGAGACGAGGCTTTACGCTCGTCGAGTTATTGGTCGTGATCGCGATCATTGGTGTGATGGTCGGCCTGCTATTGCCAGCCGTTCAGGCCGCCCGCGAAGCGGCGCGGCGGATGCAATGTTCGAATCATTTGAAGCAGATTGGCCTCGCAGTTTTGAACTTCGAGTCGACTTATAAGACGATTCCGCAGGGGCCTTACGACGGGCATCCGAGCCTTCCCGGGATGGTCTATGACGAACCGGCTGGAGCGTACGAAGGATCAACCTGCTGCAACGCGGCCCATCCGGATGGCTGGAGCCAGTGGTACAAGATTCTTCCGTTCCTGGAGCAGCAGGCGGTTTATGAGCTCGGTAACCGGGACCTGCCGCCGATCCATTCGGGTCGGCCGAGCAACTACAACGGCGAGGATTCGGTAGCGCGAGCGCTGATCCCGACTTACTATTGCCCGAGCCGCCGTGGTCCGACCGGATATGGAACCGCCGCTTTCGGTCGATGTGACTACGCCGGTGCGGCCGGTTTCTATCAGGGAGAGATCCATGAGAACGGCAGTGTAGGTGCGTTCACGCCTCCGTTGCCCGCGCCGCAAATTCCCCCGGCGCCCTTGGGCATGGAGCCGCGTCGGAACGAACGGACGCGAGAAAATTTCGGCAACATGGGCGGTCGAAAGGGCTTTTTTCTCTGGGGCGCCAACGGGGATAAGCGACGACTGGCCGATGTGACCGACGGGACTTCCAATTCGATTATGGTGGCGGAAAAGGCATTGCCAACCGGACGGCACGGGGCCGACGGCGGTGACAATGAACGCTGGAACAACGCGGGTTGGGATGAATGCGTACTGCGCTACCACTTCCCCCCGATGGGCGATACCGATATCCGGAATGTTCCCTTCTCGAACATGACTACCCGAAGCGGCACGGTTTGGCGGCGATACTTCGGTTCCGCTCACCCGGGCGGGTTGAACGCGGTGTTCGGGGACGGGTCCGTCCGTTTCGCTTCGTTCAGCGTCGACGCGACCGTCTGGATGTACAGCAACGTGATCGACGACGGGAGGCCGATCCCGGCCAGTATCGAATAGTTCGCTCATCCATTGTCAGATGGCTCACCCAGCCGATCACCAACGATCGGTTGGGTACCTGAGTTTCGTATTTCTGTTTCGCATCTCTTGATTACCAAGTTATCCCAATGACCAAACTTTGCTCTGCGTTCTTGATTACAACCCTGATCCTGATGGCCGGTTGTGGCGGTAGCAGTGAAACCATCATGCCGACTACGGAGCTTACCGAAGAACAGAAGGCTGCCGTGAAGGCTGAAGACGCGGCGATCGAAGATGAAGAGAGTGGTAAAGCAAGGTAGATTGGTTGGTAGGTAGATCAGGTGGTAGTCTGTCACGACCTCGAACTTCGAGGTCGCCGAGAAACTAGGGAACGTTGAATATGGCACCGCACTTTCGGTCGCTCGTCGCTTTCGCAGGGATCGTTACGGTCGCAATCAGCGGCGGCTGCGACGTTTCCGGCAAGTACCCGCCGGTTACCGTGGATCCAGCGCCGCCGGCAGTTAGCGGTTCCATGGTCCCGACGCCGCAGTTCGTCCACTGGAATCAATTTCCAGTCGGCACCCACGTGACGCGTAGGAAAACGGTCACCAATCCGGACGGATCGATCACCGTGACGACCACGCAGCGGTTGATTGAGAAAACGGATAAGAAAATTACGGTTCAACAGCAGAAGATGGTTGATCGGCCGGAAGGCCGGACGGAGTTTCCTGGGCAAGATCTGGTGTTTGCCGCCGCCTTCCGTCTCCATCCCAGTATGACGGAGGAGCAGTTTGCCCTGCCCGCGTTGAAGGCGAAGTCGACCGGTCGCGAGACGATTGAGGTGGCGGGTCAGACATATGACGCCGAGGTTTTCGAATGGGAAGAAATGAATGAAGCGGGTCCGATGCCTATTAAAATATGGCGGAGCAACGCCGTTCCTGGCCAAATACTCCGCGAGGAAATGCTGACCCAAAGCATCAATCAAGAATCGAAGGAAGAGGTCATCGAATTCGTGATCCCTACGTCCGATATCGCAACGCCGTGAATCACGTGCGTGCGATTCGCACCGACGAATCGTAAAGACGCATGAGCAGTGTTTGCCGGTGGGTCGGTTTGGGCATCCAGACCGACCGTGGCTCGATGGCTTGAGCTGGTACA
>DITY01000218.1 GCA_002422955.1 Planctomycetaceae bacterium UBA6172 | reverse complement strand
GCGTCGCCAACGTGGCGTTTTTGGATGGGCATATCGAGTCCCGTGAACGCCATTACCGCGTCCAAGTTCCTGGCTCCAATTACATCTCCGCCGAGCACGATGCCCTGATGCAAAAGCGATTGCTGGGCTTCGTCAGCGACGGGAACCTGGGCGACCCCAATCTGCAGGACGAGTTGTATGACCTTCGCTAACTTTGCCCCCGTCGCTCGGCTTGGGAACATCGTGGCCCGCGCGATCTGCCGCCCGCTGATGCTGCTGATGTTGGCCATGCCGCTGGGATGTTCACCGGATGGCGATCCGCCCGCGCCGACGCGGGCCGTCTTCATCGATGCGGTGACCAAGCAGGTCGTCGTCACGGCGGCGGCCGCCCAATATCCGGCGCTCCATCCGGAAACGGGCCAAGCGACGCTGATGCCGGCGATGCATTGCCCGCGGTGCGTGGCCTGGCGACGAGTCCCTCCGCCGGACCAGTTGAACCAAGCGGGGCAGGCATTGACCTGCGCGAAATGCAAACAGCCACTGCAGATCGAAGGCCCGTTGCCCAGCGAGCTGCCCGAGAACTTAGCCAGCACCCAACCCTAACCGAACGCCCATCATGCCCGTTCCTTCGCCCTGCGTCGGGATCTGCGTCGTCACGGCCAACCGAGTCTGCATGGGATGCCAGCGGACGCTGGACGAAATTTCGTCCTGGCCCCAGGCGAGCGACGTGTGGCGTCAGCAAGTGATCGAACGGGCACGGCAACGAGCCAGCGCGGCCACCGACGATCCGGCACCCGACGATCCGGCCCCCGTCCAGTCGGTCGCACGCGCGGTCGACGGATGGATCCGCTGACTGCCGCGTCAGGCCGTCTTGCGGTGCCGACGCGGCGAATGAGCGGGCATGGCGTCCGCCGAATCGCTCGCATTTTCCGGCACATCGCCTGGCAGTTCTTGCGGTCGTCGGGTGACACGATCCCAGCCATCGAAAGGCCATAAAATGGGCCGTGGCCGGGCGTCGTCCGGCACCGACCGCTCCGCCGCCAATCGATCGGGCCGCTTCCGATCTGGCAACATCCGGGCTGGCAACATCCGGGCTGGCAACATCCGGGCGCTGGGGGCGACGAGTTGACGGCCCGAGTCGACGGCGACGGACCAGAGCTCGATTCCCTCCGCCAGAACGTTCACCGACTTGATGGCGGTCATTTCCGTTCGCGAATCCTTCCCGCCATAGATCGGCAGCCAGCGACCACAACGGGCGGCGAAGTCGCGAAGCAGAAAGTTGGACAACACCGGAAACTTGGCATGCATTTGCACGGGGTAGGCGAGCGAACCGACCACGGGCAGGATGCCAACGAGCAGGGCGTCGCGATAATCGGCGAACGGGCTTTGGGTGGCGACCATTCGCCACAACGTGACGGCGGTTCGCAGGATCGGCAGCAGCATCAACGTCAGCAGAAAATAAAACGGATTGCCCGAAGCCAGCGAGGCCGCCGCGCCACCCACCTTCAGCGACAACGCCAGCGGGGTCAGCAGCTTCAACCCAACGTGCAGGCCAAAGCCGCGGACGTACTCCGCCACGGCGGGTGCATCGAGCTCTTGAACCAGCGTCGCGGCGGCTTGCGAAGTCAATCGCTGGTCCCGGTCCCAGGAGTTGACCCGCGACAGGATCATCGACCGACCCAGCTGGCTTTGAAACCGGCCGTCGATGCAAAACTGCTTCAGCTGGGCGAGCGAATTGCGTCGATGGCGAGAATCGACACACCAACGATGCAGCCCAGCCGGCAACAGCTTCGCGGCCAGCGAATGGGCGACGAATCGCACCCCAGCCATCGGCCGTGGCTCTGATTTAGCCTGTGCCTGCGTCTCTGTCTGTGGGCCGACACGCCCCTCCGCTTCCCACTCGCGATACGCCGTGGCGGCGTACTCCGCGATCTGGTCGCGCCGGTATTCGGCATCGCTCAACCAACGGTTGACCTTGGCCCGGTAGCCCTGATTGGCGACCAATCGCTGCGAAAATCGCCCCACACGGCCGGGGATCCAACCGAGCCAGTAGACCGGATCGGTGCGCAGGCGCGTCTCGCCCGCCCGCAGGTTTTCGACCCTCTCGGCGTCGGCAATCCCGCGGCGTTGCCAACTGTCGAGCACCCGATTTCGATAGCTGGCGCGAAACTCGGGGGTCAACCAGCGGGTCGGATTGCGGCCGATCGCCGGCTCGCTGAGTTTCCAGCGCTGCGTGTGTTCGATCAGCCGCGGCACGTCGGCCTCGAGTTGCCGCAATTCGTTCGGCGGGAGCGCCGCGCAAAGTTCACCGTGATGCTGTTCGATCCAGCCTTGCAGTCGTCCCGCGTCCAGGTCATCGAACAGCGGCAGGCTGCCGAGCCGCAGCCCTTCGCGGAGATATCGCGGCACGAGCACCGAGGGGATGCCGGATTCCAAGTCGATCACCACGTAGCCTTGGTCGGTACGCAGCAGGTTCGCGGTCGAAACCATCGCCCGTTTGCAGACCTGCCAGCCGGAACCGGTCAGGCCGCAATCGACCAGCAGGTCTTCCAGTTTGGTCATCAGACCGAGCAGATCGTCGATCTCTTCCCGCGGGGCGGGCGGGGCGAGTGATCCTTTGCCCAATCGCGTCGCCAACCAGCGGCGGGTCATCCAGGGGTCGGCTTCTTGGGGGATGATCCCTCGGCCTTGAATGTATTCGCTCGCCAATACCATCGCTTGGGATTCTTCATCCCAGCGGACATACAGCGGTTTGGCGACGGCGGCTTCCGGGGCGCGAGCCTGAACGATGGCGGCCGCGATGCGTCGCCGATAGAACGCCGCCAAGATGGCATCGGCCGAGTCTTGGTAGGCGAAGGGGGCTTGAAACGAAGCTCGATAGATGGAGCGGGTCAGCAGCCCTGGGCGAAAGACCTTTTCCACGCACAGTTCGCGACCGCTGGCGTCCGATTCGACCTCGACCAAGCGGGCTTCAGCCGCCCGGCCATGTCCCAGCACGCGCACGGCCGTAACCGAAGTCGGCAAAATGCCGCCGGCCACCCGCAACGGGGGTGGAATCGATACCGAGATCTGAGGCATGGGATCCATCCCGAAAACTAGCTAACCGTGGACCCGCTCATCTTCCTGACGAGCGAGTCGTTCACACGATTTTCTTTGAATAAACATCTGTCTCCGGGACTTATCGGAAGATTCGGTCCCGGACGCAAGACATTCTCGACGGAACAACCGTCAAAACCGGCAACGTGCAACCACCGCGCGATTACTCGGCCGCGGCCGCTGCCGGGGCTTGATTGCGGGCCGCCTTTTCCGCGGCGGTGCGATAATCGACGACGTCCCAGACCAGGCCGAGCTTTCGCAGCAACACGATCGCCATCCAAGTGATGTCGATTTCCCACCAACGATGCCCGTGACGGGCCATCCGCGGGTAGGCATGGTGATTGTTGTGCCACCCTTCGCCGTAGGCCACGATCGCCACCAACCAATTGTTGCGGCTGTCGTCGGTCGTTTCGTAATTTCGGTAACCGAACATGTGGCTGATCGAGTTCACCATCCAGGTGGCGTGCAGGACCGTCACCAAGCGGACGAACATCCCCCACACCAGCATCGACACGGCCATTTCGGTACCGCCGATCCAGTAGCCCAAGGCGTAGAGCGCGCAGCCCGTGGCGATGTGCAGCGGCAGGAACAATACGTCGAGAATCCGCATCCCACGCTGCTTGTACAGATCGGGGACCCAGCGATTCAGGTAAGCGGCGCGGTCGCCGTTGTGCGTGTGATAGGCGAGCCAGAACATGTGCGACCACCACGCCCCTTCATGCGGCGAATGGGGATCGCCGACCTGGTCGCTGTATTTGTGGTGCTTGCGATGGTCCGCGACCCAGTCCAGAGCGCTTCCTTCGCCAGCGAGCGTGCCGATCGTGGCGAAGACGTAACGAACCCAGGGGTGCGTCTTCATCCCGTCGTGGGTCAGCATCCGGTGGTAGCCCAAGCAAATGCCGAGGCTGCCGGTGAGCCAATGCAGCAACAGGGTGACGCCCAAGGCGGTCCAGGTGAAGGTGAACGGCGCGGCCAAGACGACCAAATGGGCCAGGGCCAACCAACCGATCGCCCAGAAACTGGCGTTGCGGAACACCCGTTCCACGGTCAGACCCTCATGGCTGGCCGAGATTTCCGCCTTCCGGGTGGCCAGGATGTGCTTGCGTGTCCCCGACAAACGCTTCTTGGTCGCCGTCGAGTCGCCGACAGGGCGGCCAGCGGTGCGGTCGGAATCAGGGGCGCCCGGAACCGACTTCGGTCGCTTCGGGGCTGGTAACGTCGTCGACATTGCCGGGTAAACCTCACGTGGTAGAAACAACTGCCGTCAATCCTGCGGCATGGTTGAAACATATCCGACGCGAGTTTGCGCCCCGTCAACGTCGCCCACCCGTTGTGTAACGGTTCTGTAAAAGTCGTAAAAACCCGTTGGCGAATGGCGTTCGCGGGCAACGAAATCGCTGAACGTCTGCTCAGTCTGAAAGCGGACAGTTGGTTCGCGGCGCGACGAATCAGGTCAAGCGGTAATCGACTTTCTTGTTCAGACTGGCGGATACCTGTACGTTGGTCGACCAGTTCGGTTGGCCGCCACCGGAAAACGCGACGGAGTACGTTTTGTTGCCGTTGACCGGCACCGAATAGCCTCCCGATGCGGAGGTGATGGCGTAGTAGGCGGAGCCTTGGACATCCACCCGCACTCCGCCCAAGCCTTCGCCGGGGTCGTAAAAGCCATTGCGATTCGTGTCGCGATAGGCAACGCCGGTGACGTAGGTCGTGCCGGTGCTGCCGAAATCGGCGGTCACGAGCAGCGGACCGACGTTGCCGCTGCTCCCCGCGACGATCCCCACGCCGATCTCGTTGTACTTGGCGCCGTGGACCATCTTCCGGTGTCCGGCGGGGTTCTGCATCCCTTGTCCACGGAAGGCGGGGTTGTATTCGGCTTGCGAGGGCGAGTCGCCGCCCCAATCGACGGTGAAGGAGGCGTGGACATGCCGCACGGACTGCGCGTGGGCGTACACGCTCTCCGCGACATTGCCGACGTAGCCGAGCGATTGGGCCCGCTGCGACGGGGTGAACCCGGGCTTGAACGGTGCGGGCGGATTGGAGGAGCTGGCGTGCGATTGGATGCGGCTGGTCAGCATGTCTTGCGAATGCATCTCCGAACTCCGCAGCAGCGTCGTTTGGAACGACAGCGGCTGCGCGTTGCGGGCCAAAAATCCGCTGGCGGCCTGCACCGAATACTGATTCCGGATGTTCGCGGCCGTGACGCCATACACGGTATAGGCGTTCTTGATCGCCGGATCGGTCTCGGCCGCCAACCGATTGGCTTCCGTCAACGCATCGACGCGGGCCCGATTGATGTATTCCAGGAGGTGCTGCTCCTGGTTGGACGGATTGCCGATCGAAAACTGCGATTTACGGAAGGCGCTGCCGATCTGGATGTCGTCGATCCACCAGCCCATCCGGGTTTCCGTCTGGGTATAAATCAGCCCCGCCTGGCGTTCGTAGAGGAATCGCACCCGAATGTCCCGGCGGGCGAAGGCCGACAGGTCGACTTCGCGGAGAGAAAAGGACGTTTCGCCGGCCCCATCGGTCCCCGGTTGCGAGAAAACTTCGTGAGCCCAGGTCGCTCCGCCATCGGTCGAGACGTAGACCTTGGCGACTTGGTTCTTCATCGCGTAGCCCAAGCGGCTCATGAAGAACAGCTTCGTATCCGTGCGAGCTCGGATCGTCTTGTCGACCACGAAACCTTCATGGGCCCCGGTCGGATGCACCAAATGAAAGGCTCGGCTCCCCTGCGACGAGACGTCGGTTTTGATCAGCGAATAGCTGGAGTGGGTTTGGTCGATGACCGCCCCAGAACCGACTTCCGCATTGCCCGCCCACAAAATTCCGTCAGCCGGCGGCGCCGGCTCGGGCGGCAGGCTCCAGACCAACTCGGCCCGCGAACGCACGGCGCGGCCTGGCACATCGGTCCAGAATGACCACTGCAGCGGCAATTTCTCGGCCGGCGAGAACCGTCGCACCACTTCGTCGTGGCTGACTTGCACGGTCGAGCCGGTCAGCAGGCTTGACAAGTCGCTCACCTGCTCGGTGCCGCCCGATACCCGCAGCCCGGCATAGACCTTGGTCACGCCGGTCGCCACGCTCAGCCGCATCCCCAGCCCCTCGGCGGTCAACTGGCCCCCCACGGTGGTCGGCGCCCGATCGAGCGTCACCAGCGGGATCGTCAGCCGCGCATAGCCGGCCTGATTCGCGGCGGAGATTTCGTTCAGGATGCGGAGCGCGTCAGTGGGCGTGATCGCGCCATCGCCATTGACATCGAACCGCCGGATCGCGGCGGCATCGGTCTGCTCCTGGCCAAACTGCACCCGCGATAAATGGGTCAACACCAACAGCCCGTCGAGCGCCGTCACTTCCCCATCGGAGTTGGGGTCAAATGGGGAGTTTCCGATCGGCGTCGGGGTCGCGAGCGCAGCCTCCCCTTCAGCCGCAACCAGCGACGAGACAGCGACATCGAACGCCGCGGGCCAGGCAGACTCCCCCGTCTCGACCGGGTTTGACGTCTCGACCAGGCCGGTCGTGTCCGTGTCACTGTTCGCGGCCCAAGCGATTTCCGCAGCCCAGGCGTTCGTTCCGGCTTCCATGTCCTGCCGCGGCCCGATGAAGGCTTCGTCAAGGACGCTGTTGACGGGACCGTAAACCGCCTCGACCGAACCGTCCGCCGGGGGCAGTGCGTCACCGACTACCGGGGGCAATGCGGCCGCCGAGGGAGCAACCACCAGCGGGGCAGGGACGCTTAGCGGATGACAAAAACCGAGGTCGACCGCCATCGCGAGTCGAGATTCCAGCGACTGGATCGCGAGTCGACGCGACCGCAACGTGCGTTTGAGGCGGCTCAACTTAAGGACTCCGTTTGGGACCCGCTGGGTCATGTTCTCGCTTCCCACTCACAGCCGCCATCGCCCGGGAAAATCGGTGGCGACCAGCCGTTGAGGGTGGGCCTAGATCAAGCCGTGCTCGGCCAACATCCGTTCGGCATCGAGGGCGGCCATGCAGCCGGTCCCCGCGGAGGTGATCGCTTGTCGGTAGTAGTCATCCGCCACGTCACCGGCGGCAAATACCCCGGCAACGCTGGTGTAAGTTCGGGCGGCCGTGGTCCAGCGGACGTAGCCTTTGCTCGTCAGTTCGACTTGACCCCGCAAAAAATCGGTGTTGGGCGTGTGCCCGATCGCGAGAAACAGGCCGCTGATCGCGACTTCAGATTCCCGCTGCTCGACGTTTTGGATCAACTTCAGACCGGTCACGCCCGCCTTGGTCTCGCCGAGCACTTCCAGCACCTCGTGATGCCAGAGGATCTCGATCTTGGGGTGCGTCAGGGCCCGCTGTTGCATGATCTTGGAAGCCCGCAGTTCGTCGCGGCGGACGACCAGGTAGACCTTCGAGGCGAACTTGGTCAGGAAGGTCGCCTCTTCGACGGCGCTATCGCCGCCGCCGACCACCGCCAACGGCTTGTTGCGGAATCGCGGCAACGCACCATCACAAACAGCGCAGGCGCTGACGCCGCGGTTTTTGTAGGCGTCTTCGCTCGGCAGCCCGAGATAATTCGCCCGGGCTCCGGTCGCCAGAATCACCGAATGGCAATGGTGCGTACCGTTCTCGCGGGTGGTGACGGTGTAGGGCGACTTCGAAAAATCGGTATCGATCACATCGTCGGTGATGATCCGGGTGCCGAAGTTGCGGGCCTGCTGCCGCATCAAGTTCATCAATTCCGGACCCGTCACGGCGTGCTCCTCCTCGCTGACCGGAGGAAGCAAGTACTGCTGTTCGGCATCGATCGCCGAATCGACGAACGCTTTGAGATTCCCCGAGGGAAAGCCGGCGTAGTTTTCGACTTCGGTCGTGAGCGCCAATTGCCCCAGTGGCAACGTCCCCTGCTGGCGGTTCTCTTCGGTCATCGCCCCTTCGAAGACGAGCGGTTCCAACTGCGCCCGGGCGGCGTAAATCGCGGCACTCCAGGCTGCGGGACCACTGCCGATGATGATCGTTTTTTCTACTTTGTCGGTCACGGACGATTGAGCCTATGCGAGGGGGGTGAGCGAGGAAAAGCGTCGGCTGGCCTGGAAGGATGGGAAATGCCGCAGGCAAGGCCATCGCCCATGAATCCCGCGACATCAACGCTCCCGGCGCGTCCGCACGCGAAATTTTTGGCGGTTCCCGCGGGGGTACCGTTGCGTTTATCGCCAGGATAGCTTGTCGCTTGCTCGCCAGAATACCCTATCGCTTTCCGCCAGGATACCTTGGTTCCTGCCCGCCAGGATACCTTGGGCGAACGGGGTGGCGGATAGTAGGATAACGTCAGCGGAACCGCCCGCCTCACGTGCCTCCCGCGCAACCCGTGCCTCCCCACCCGGCCATCGATTCGCCCATGAGCACCCTCATCGTCGCGCTGTTGTCCTTCGTCGGCTTCATCGTCGCCTACAACACGTATGGCCGCTGGGTCGCGCGAAAATTGTTCCTCGTCGACGGGGCGTCGCTCGTCCCCGCCCATGAATTGCGGGACGATGTCGACTACGTGCCGACCCGCCGATCGATCATTTTCGGACACCATTTCACCAGCATCGCGGGGACGGGCCCGATCGTGGGGCCGGCGATCGCGGTCTTTTGGGGCTGGTTGCCGGCGCTGCTGTGGGTCGTCTTCGGCTGCATCCTGATCGGCGCGGTGCACGACTTGGCCGCCCTGATCATCTCGATCCGCTCGCGGGGCGAGACGATCGGGCAATCGGCGGGGCGGCTGATTTCGCCGACCGCGAGGCTGATTTTCCTGGTGGTGCTGGCTTTGGCCCTGTCGGTGGTGCTAGCGATTTTCGGTTTGGTGATCGCCAACATCTTCGCCCTCTATCCCGAATCGGTATTCAGCGTCTGGGTCGCGATGCCGGTGGCGATGGTGATCGGTTGGTGGGTCTACCGGGCGCAAGGCGGGTTGTTTTGGCCGAGCATGATTGGCCTGGTGATCGTGTACCTCGCGGTCTACCTCGGCGCCCAGGGCTTCGCCTTGGATCTGAAAAACTACCTTCCCACTGATTCGGTTTGGCTGACCCCGGTGGTGGTCTGGACGCTGTTGCTGCTGACCTACGCGGCGCTGGCGTCAGTGCTGCCGGTGTGGTTGTTGTTGCAACCGCGAGATTATATCAATGCGATCCAGCTCTACGTCGCGTTGTTCCTGTTGGTGAGCGGTCTGTTCGTCGCCTCGTTCACCGGCCGAGCCGATTTGGCCGCGGCCGCGCCGGCGATCGCCAGAGACATCCCTGCCGATGCCCCACCGATCCTGCCGTTCCTGTTCATCACGATCGCCTGCGGTGCCTGCAGCGGCTTTCATTGCCTGGTCAGCTCCGGCACAACGAGCAAGCAGCTCGCTTCCGAGAACGATGCCCAAGCGGTGGCCTATGGCGGAATGCTGATGGAAGGGGCACTGGCCGTGGTGGTGATCCTGGCCTGCTGTGCGGGAGTCGGCATGGGACGGATCGAACGGACCAAGCTCGACAGCGGCGCGATCGCGTACACGCAAATCGCCTCGGCCGACGGTGAGCAACGCGCCGCCTGGACGGCCTATTACCGACCGCTCCGCGCCGACGGCACCCCAGGGGGCTGGAAAGACCATTCGCTGCAGCGCCAACTCGGCGCCTTCGTCGACGGCGGCGCGAACTTCATGCACGCGATCGGCATGCCGCTGAAGTTCGGCATCGCGATCATGGCCGTGTTGGTCGCCTGCTTCGCCGCCACCACGCTCGACACCGCGGCGCGACTGAATCGATACGTGCTGCAGGAATTATCGACGATCATCGGTGTTCGGCCGATGCAAAATCGGTTCGTCGCGACCGGGATCGCGGTCGGCGCCAGCGGGGCGATCGCCCTGTTGGCGGGGGAAAAGCCAGGCACCGGCGGCCTGATCCTGTGGCCGCTGTTCGGCGCCGTCAATCAATTGCTCGCCGGCATGGCCTTGATGGTCGCGACGTTCTATTTGGCCCGTCGCAGTCGCGCCATCGCCGTCGTCGCCGTGCCGATGATGTTCATGCTGACGATGCCGTTCTTCGCGATGAGCTATGACCTGGTGAACAACTGGATCCCGCAGCGAAACTACGTCCTGATCACCTTCGGCTGCGTGGTGTTGTCCCTGCAAGCCTGGATGGTCTACGAAGGACTCAAGACCTACCGCGCGATCCGCGGGATCGAAGAGCCCCCCGCGAAGCTGCCGCCGCACTTGGCAGCGCGAGTTGCGGCTGCACGTGTCGCGACGCACTAGGTGATCGATCGCTGGCCCCGGACCAGCCAACGCGGTTAGCGCAGGCCTACGCAGAACGGCATCGCCAAGCCCGCTCACGAACTCACCGCGTCCTACCGCGGCGCGGTACGTCTAGCCGAGATCGGCGGTGCCTGACTTCTCCAGCCGAAGCACCTTCTCGAGCCGCCGGGCATGCCGCTCACCGGCCGTATACGTCGCGCCCAAAAACGCGCGGACGATGTCGAAGGCCAGCTCCGATCCGACCACGCGGGAGCCCAGGCAGAGCACGTTCATGTCGTCGTGCTCGACGCCTTGGTGAGCCGAATAGGTGTCGTGACAGATCGCGGCTCGCATCCCGCGGATCTTGTTCATGGCGACGCTGATCCCCACGCCGCTGCCGCAGACCAGAATCCCGCGCTGGGCCTCGCCGCTCGCCATCCGCTTGGCGACCGCGACCGCGAAGTCGGGATAGTCGCAACTCGTCTCGTCCTGCGTGCCGCAATCGATCACCGCGAGCGCTTGATCACCGAGCATTTCGACGATCGATCGCTTGAGCGGAAAGCCGGCATGATCGCCGCCGATGGCGACGCGGAAGGAAAACGAGGTCATGGCGGACAGCAGGCCAGTAGGAAAGGTGCGGGTCAATAACCGGAGATTCAATCTAACGACGCCGCCGGAAAGCCGGTAGGTGGTCCCCTACCCCATGCATCGGATGCTGAGGCCGTGGCCCCGGCTAAGGCTCCGATGCAGTGCCCCCTGGCTAAGGCTCCGATGCGCCGAAACGGAACGAATAGAGGTCGGCGTCGCGGAGGTGAAATCGCAGCCGCACCGGTTTGCCGGCCCACTCGCTCAGGTTCGCCCGGTCGCCCCAAACGACGCGGCGGTCGAGCGTATCGCCAAAAATCGGCTGGCAATCCGCCAGCGTCAGCCCCGCGATCGGCGTGCCGTCGACGGCCTGCAACTCGACCCGAATGTCCCCCGCCGCGGAGCTGGCAAAATTGAGTCGCAAGCCGTCGCCGCCAAAGACCAGCGGCTTGGTGACCAACTCCCCTCCCGACAGCGGCGCGTTGACCGACACGAACCCGTCCAACCTCAGCGTGTACCGCCGCAGCGCATTCCCCTGGCCATGCCACGACCCTTCCAACGCATACAACGCGAGTTCGTCCTCGGCACCGGGCAACGCGGATGGCGTCTGGACCGCGTGCCAAGCGATGAACTGCTGCCCGTACAGCCAGGTGTCGGGGCGCTGTGGGCCAGGGCGGAGGAAGGCCTCGTTCCAACGCTGGAACCGGACGCCATCACGGCTCGACATCAGCAGCCCTTCGGTCAATGCCGTGCCGTATCGCAACTCCGCGGCGGCCCGCGCCTCGCGCGAACTCAGCTCCGGTAACTGCCGCATCGATTCCGACCAACCCCGCTCGACATAACGGCTCGGGAAGCCGATCAGCAGGTGCGGCGCGCGAAAATAGGGGCCCACCTGGTTGGTGTAAAGATGCTCCTCGGGCGAATCCTGATACGTCAAATCGGCTTCGTCTTTCCAGTCCATGAAATCGGACGATCTCGCCGTGCGGATCGCGCGAAACCCTTCCGGCTTCCAAACCTCGCCCGTCGTCACGCCGGCCGTGAAGGTGCGAAAGTAAATCCGATAGACGCCGGCATGGCTGTCCCAAAACGCGAGATTTTGCGAATCGAAGGCCCCCGCGGTGACTACGGGCGTTTCCCGCATCAACGACCAGCGAATGCCATCGGGGGAATGAAACGCGAACAGCCCGCCTTCGGACGCCAGCCCCCCCAATCCCTTGTAACGCGACTCGGGCGGACACCCGGGCCGAGTGTCGAGAAAAGCGGCGAAGTTATGCGTCCCGACGCCGGTCCAGATGATGTTGTTGCGAGTCGAACCGTCGAACTCGTGCAAGCCCAATTCGGGTTTGGTGAAGGTCACCCCATCGCGACTTTCGGCATAACAGATGACCTCGCGGCCGATCTTCAATCGACCCCCTTCCACGTTCAGCCCCGAGCCTCGGTAGTAAAGCCGATAGAGATCACCGTCGCGAACGACCGTGTGATAGGCGCTGCCCGATCCCTCCCAGGGCGCGTCATGTTCGATCGCGATCCCGCGCGGCGTTGGCGAGTGCAATTGTCGGCGGGCGTCCCGCAGCGATTCGATCAGCGTGTCATCGACGAACAGTTCCCGTCGTGAACCGATCTCCAGCGGCCC
>DITY01000175.1 GCA_002422955.1 Planctomycetaceae bacterium UBA6172 | reverse complement strand
TGGTTAGAGCTGGGGACTCATAATCGAAAACGGCACCCCCTTAAAACTCACGAAACAGCGGTTTTTGCGGGGTTTTCTGCGTTTTGCCGAATCCGTTTATTGGCGTTTATGCCAAAAAATGAACCCCTGCGGGTGTAGTCTACACCTGCTAAAAATGTCGTATGTCGACCAGCGGCGGGTTCCTCCGGTCGCCAGCGCCGGCCGGTCGTCTGCAGCGCCCACGCCCACGCCCACGCCACGCCATCGCGATCGTCGGCCACGAGTCGCTGACGATGCCACCGCTCGCAAACCGCCATTTCGCCCGCGTCAATTGCAGGGCGGGATCTGGCTGCCCTCGCAGCGGTCGCGGGAATGTGCGGCTGGTGTGACGAGCAAGTATTCAATCTGAATACTTGCTTTCGGCTAGCAGCGGTCGCGGGATTGTCGTTTCAATGGGTTCAAGTTGAACCCTTTGATCTGGCTGCCCTCGCAGCGGTCGCGGGGTGGTGCGGGTGGTGTGACGAAAATCAAAAGTTCAAGTTGACACTTTGATTACAGCTCGCAGCGGTCGCGGGATCTCGATCGACCATGGCGGTGATGTCGCCCGCGCCTACCCTCGATCGCCCTGGCGACGGTCCAGCAGGCTGGCCTCCAATCGCTGCAGCGCCAACGCCTTGACGCCCCCGGTGTCGACGGTCCTGGCGGGTGTCCGCGTGCGTCGTCGTCGACGCTCTGAATCGGTCCAGCCGAGTTGAATCAACCGGCAGGCTTCCGCGATCGCAGCGGACGTGGGCGTGAAGGTTTCGCCATCGTCATCGTCGTCGTCGTCGGCCGGCGCATTCACTCGGGATGCCGGATCGTGACGGGTTCCGGCGCTCCGAAGATTTTCAAAACCTGGGAGTAGTCGTCGTCGAACTCGTCGGCCGCGTCGACTTGTGGTGGCTGGGGCTTAGCCGGTCGGATCGTGACGGCGGCGCTCATCGTGATCCTTGGCAATTCGGCGGCGGCGGCTGCCTTGGCGGCCCTGCGTAAACGTTTCTGCGTCATGGGTTGGTTCCTTGGTTACTTCGGGGTGGTGGTCGGTCACAGGCATCGGCCTGGCCAGTCGCAGACATTCGAGCGCCAGCGCGACCAGGTGGTCGTCGGGACTGCTCATTCGCCGAACTCCTGTATCACAATGCGACATTCGTCCAGGGCTGCGATTTGGATCCGCGCGGACTCGGGGTTCATCTTGCTGATCCGCTCGCCGGCGCGGCGCAAGATTGACGCCCAGCGGGCCAAAATATCACGGGCCGCGCCAACCTCGATCAGCGTGCCGCGGCGCAGCTCCAGGTCCAACTCCGCGTGCTTGGCCTTGGCCATCCGGTAGCGCTCCAGCCCAGGCGAATCACCTTCCACTAGCAGCGGATCGGCGGGTTGCGGTTGCTGCCTGATCGCTTCGGCAACCCGCCTGGCGACGATCGACTCGACCAACGCAGCGAACCGAACTCGAACCGGCCTGCCGGTGATAACGTCGTCTCCACTCAGCTTTGGAAGGTGGGTGATTCGCACGTTTTGGACCGAGCAACCGAGTAGCCGCGCGGCCTCGGGGACCGTCAAAAAGCCGTCGCGGATCGCTCTAGGTTTTGACAAAGACAACAACCTCCAAGATCAGGTGATGCGCATGCAAAAGTACCGGGCGAAGGATTAGGGAACCTCCGAATAGCTAATTTCCCGAAGTACCTTTTGTGCCGGGGGCGGTAGGTGGTGGCCGGCAGCCCTGAAACCTCAGCCACCAGCCACCACCACCACGGAGAACTCAGCCCAACACCGCGTCCCTAAGCAGGTCGCTCTGCCGTCTCACCAGGTCGCCGGACTCGCGCATCATCTCGGCAAGCGACTCCTCAGCCCGCTGGATCTGCCCAGCAGCCAACTCGCGAACGCCCTCATCGGCCGACAGCAAACGCGATTGCAAGTCGCGAAGCAAACGCTTCTGGTCGTCGCTTCGATTCGCGGCCGCTTGAATCGCTCGCTCAAGCCCTGCAATCGCTTCCGCCGTGTCGCCGTCAATGAGGGCGCGAAGCTCCCGCTCGGCCGCTGCCCGCCTGTGGTGTAGCTGGTCGATCAGGTCGACCTCCCTTTGTAGCGGGAACACCGCGTCCCGGTGTCGTTCCGTCGCCGCTTGAAGCTCCGCATTCGCCGCTTCAATCTTGACCAGCAGCCCGGCCCGGTCGTCTTGGCGTGCATCGATGCTGCGGATCTCAGCCCGCAAACTTTCCCGACGTTGAACCAGTCGCACCGCATTGGCCAAGTCGTCAACGCTGCGGCGGCTGCCGATCAGAACCTTATCGATCGACTCTGCCGACGGCGGGCGCTTCGGATCGCTGGCCAGCAGTTGAACCAGGTCACGGAACGATTGCTCCGCTGCCTCAGCCCGCTGACGCTGGATCTCAAGAACCGAGTCTAAAACATTCGTACTCATTTTCCTCTCCCGTGGTGAACCTCAAACAACATAGCCGATTGAAACGCTCAATCGGCCTTCAAAACGTGAACATAGGGTGCCATCGCTGCGGCGATCTGAACCGGCCCTTCGGCGTGATCCATCCATTTCCACCAACGATGAAGATCATCTCGCCACAACTCGACAAACTCTTGAGGCGGGCTGCATGCGCGAAGATCCGCAAAAGTTAGCGATGAATCAAAACCATCGATTTCGCGACTCAGCGCCCGCCGATAAGACCACAGCCCGCTCAGGCTGTAATTCGAGTTTGAAAACAGAAAGTTATCTGGCAACCGTTCGATGCCCAGTTGCTCAGCCCTGTGGTGGACGTGTAGCAGCGTCCGAATGAATCCCGCTTCATGGCCAGCCCACTGGGGCGGGAACTCAGCATCGGCGGGCAGCGGCTTGTCCGCGATCCATTCGACCACGGCGGCGCGGGATGATTTTTCAACGTCGCTGCGGATCTCATCGGGGACCGGCCGAAGATCGAGCGGCGATGTAAGAACGTGCGAGGCCTCATGCAACACGGTCGCCAGCATCCGCGTGCGGTAAAGCTCATCACGCAAACCAGCGTCGTCGCCGGCTCGCTCGGTCGCATCGGCCAGAATCGCACGGTCGTTTATGACGAAGCACGGACCACGCCCGCGCCAGCGCCCTGCATCGGCAAGCCACTGTCGGAACACGATGTCCAGGAAAGTCGCGTGGAATCCGAACGTCTCGTCACTTGGCCGAAGGTCGACCGGCATATCGGATACGAGCGCGATGTAAACCGGCCGGCTGGCAATGTCGGCCGGCGCGATCCTGCGGACCAGCGACTCCAGCCCCGAAAGGCTTGGCCCCTTGGGTGGCTCAATTTTCGCGTCTAACGCGTCCCGGTCGTTATGTGGGTCAGTTTCACGTTTGGCCCCCTGCGTCGATTGGCGGGGCTGCCTTGGCTTCCGTTTGGTCGTCAAGGCTTCCGAAACGGACTGCGCGAACGATGCGCTGCACCAAACCGGCTGTTTGGCGATTGTGACGCTCGATAGCGGCGATGCCTTGATTGCCTTAGCGACGGTGGCCGCGTTCATGTGGGTGCTGAATCGCAATCGAGTAGAGCACCCCATGTCGACATTGGCCTCGATTCCATGTTTTGCGAAGTGCTGCTCAACTCGCGTGTCAGTCGTTTCGAGATCGCTGTGGTTAATCAAAATACAGTGGTTCACTTGCTGGCCTTTTGCTGGTGGTGGTGGTGGTCGGAACGCGGGTCGGGGGGGGTGGGGGGGAAGTTTGATTTCTTCAAGACGAGCCGGTTGTGCGAAGCACACAAAACCGGGTCGGGTTGTGTTCTGTTCTGAGTGGGTGTCATGGGTGACACCTTTTCGTGTCATGGGTGACACCTTTTCGTACCATGGGTGACACCTTTTATTTGCTTTGGGGTGTCATGGGTGACACCTTTTATTTGCCGGTATGGCTTGCCGGTTACTATCCGCTCGCTGGCATGGCCCCGGCCGATTGTTTCCTTTGTCGTGTGGACAACTCCGCCAGCCACCAGCTCCGCCATGATCCGCTTGACGGAGCGGCTGCTTAGCTTGGTCGCTTTTGCGATCTGGCAATGGGCGACGGAGAACCGGCAGTCCTTGCCGCTGGCGTGAAACCAGCAGAACAGCAGAACCGCAACGTGACTTGGCGTCGGCAAGCTCGGACAGACAACACGGTATAACTTCCGGCCCTGTTCCCAACGCATATCGGACTTCCGCTTCGGCCCTGGGGTGGTTGTCATTGTCCACTCCCAAAACAATCATCATCGTCGTCGGCAAGCTGACCGCTTGTAATGTCGTTGAACTCATTCACCTCGGCGGCTGGCGAGAATGACAAGGTGTCGACCGAGAATATCAAGTCCAAGCTGACCGGCTCGCCATGCCGGTTCTTGACGCACTCAAGCCGTGCCGGTCGGTATGGGGTATTATTCGGCGGTGATGTTTTCAATACATAGGCTGCATCGCATCCGTACTCGATTTCGCCCGATTCCCTGAATGACGACAAACTAAGCTCGGCATTGCTGTGCTTGCCCTCCTGGCTGCGCTTGGTCGCGCTGATTGCCAAGACTGAATGACCGCGATCAGCAAGGTGTCGGCAGAACGTCATAACGCCATTCATGCTTTGGCGAGGGTCGCGATCCCTGCCGATGGTGAACCGCTGAACGTAGTCGATCAGGACGATTCCCGGCTTGGCCTTGGCGACCATCGCTAAACCTTCCGCATCCGCGCGAACGAACCGCACCCGCTCAAGCCGCTCTCGCAGCACCCTACTGTGAATGCGAATTGACTCCCGGTCGTCGTCGGTCAAGTTCCCGAATCGTAGCGACCTAGCGTCGATGCCGGTCAGTCTCGACAGCTCACGGCGCAGAAGTGATTGCGGTGACATCTCGCAGTTGAGAACGTAGGCGACCTGGCTGGTGTCATACTCGATTGCCTCGAACACCATCTGCATCGCCATCAGGGTCTTGCCAGCGGCGGGTGGTGCACCTAGCACGTCAACCTGCCCCGGCCCCAACTCAAACTCGGGAAACGACACAAGACGAACCAGCGGCTTAGCGGGGGTGGCTAGGCTGTCCAGTAAGCTGTCCAGCTCATCGCGACCATCGCGGCCGACAGTCGGCTCGCTGCCGATGATCAGTCTCGCCCGCCCAATCGCAGCTCGGCAACATGGAGGCGGCGCATCAATTCGCGGGTGGTGTCGCCACGCCTCCGACTTGATCCTGAACCATGAGATCGCTTCGGCGCACCAGGACGGCTCATCACCTAGCTCTGTTGCGATCTCGATAGCGTGGGCGATCGCATGGCATTTCCCGCGATGGTACGCGGTGGTGGTGTCGTCGACGCTTTCATCGTCGGCGGCCGCATCTCGATCGACCTGCGCAGCGTCGAACGCGTCCCGATATGAACGCTCGCAATCGTCGCTCGCCTCCAGGTCGTTGTCGATTTCGTCGATGGCTTCGAGTCCATCAAGCCAACCGCGCCGATAGTGGTTCTCGACTTGCTGGAGGGTTTTGCCGCTTGCCGCGCGGCGGTCGGGTTGTATCATGGCAGGTGCTTGCTTGTTGTGTGGTTCTGCCGATTGCCGTCGGCCGGATGAAGATTGCGAACGGCTGCCGGTCGCCCTCTGGGGCGGCTGGCGGCCGTTTTGCGTTTAGACGTACTCTTTCCCGGCCTTTGGGATCTCCCGACGGCGGCTTGGCTTCGCTGGCTTGGGTCGATTGCTTCGCCCGTCTAGGAACCGTCGCAACGCTTCCGGCTCTACCTTCCAACG
>DITY01000225.1 GCA_002422955.1 Planctomycetaceae bacterium UBA6172 | reverse complement strand
TGATCGACGATCTCGTTGCTCCCGGCCACGGCGTCATTCTGGCGATGGGCAAGGGTGGCGTTGGCAAGACGACGGTCGCGGCGGCCGTGGCCGTGGCGATTGCCGATCGCGGCTACGAGGTGCATCTATCGACGACGGACCCGGCCGCTCACATCGCCGCGGCGCTCAACGATGAACGCTTGCCCCATTTAACGGTCAGTCGCATCGATCCGGAGGTGGAGACGGCCAAGTACTCCGCGGAAGTCTTAGCCAAAGCGGGTGCCAACCTCGACCAACAGGGCAAGGCGTTGTTGGAAGAGGATCTGCGCTCGCCGTGTACGGAAGAGATCGCCGTGTTCCGGGCCTTTGCCGATGCGGTCGCTGCTGGCACGAACAAGTTTGTGGTACTCGATACCGCCCCCACCGGTCACACGGTCTTGCTGCTCGATTCCGCGCTGGCTTACCACCGCGAAGTGACACGGCAGGCGAGCGAAATGCCGGAAGCCGTCGAAAATTTACTTCCCCGTTTGCGTGACCCTGAGTTCACACGGGTGTTGATCGTGACGTTGCCCGAAGCGACCCCGGTTCATGAAGCCGCTTCGCTGCAGCGAGATTTGCGACGTGCCGAAATCGAGCCCTACGCCTGGGTCATCAACCAGGTGCTCAGCCCACTTCCGGTCACCGATCCCCTGATGATGCAGCGTCAATCGCACGAGCAGAAGTACCTCCGCGAGGTCAAGGAACTGCAAGCCAGCCGTGTGGCGATCATTCCGTGGCAGATCGATCCGCCGATCGGCTTGGACCAACTGCGGAAGCTGACTGATCACGATCTGGCGACATCACAAACCTAAGGATTTCGTTATGGCCAAAGTTCAAATCCTCGGCACCGGCTGCACGAAATGCGCGTATCTGTTCAAGAATGCTCAAACGGCAGCCAGCGACCGGCAAGCGGGTGACACCGTCGAGAAGATCGACGACATCATGCAAGTGCTGGAGTTCAATCCTGCAGCCCTGCCCGCGCTCGCGATCGACGGCAAGGTCGTTACGGCGGGAACACTGCCATCACCCGCTGAAATCAAACAACTCATTCAACAATCACAAGAACAGGAGAATCTGTCATGAAAGCCAAAACGCTGTTTAGCATCCTGCTGTTAGGTTTCGTCGTTGTTAGCGTGGCGTTCGCGCTCCGAAAGGTCGGACCGACCTCACCCGCCAGCCAACAGCAGACGGTTGGCACGAACGTCGCGGGCGTTACCGCGACTTCCGGCGGCCTGAATGCGAAGCTTGCCGAGTCACAGTTCTCCGCCGTTTACTTTCACGCGCCGCACCGCTGCCCGACCTGTCGGAAAATCGAAAGCTTCGCGCACGAAGCGCTGACGCCGGATTTCGAAGCAGGCAAGTTGGAATGGCAGACTGCGGACTACACCTCCGCCGTCGACGCGTCACTGGTCGAGCAGTTCAAGGTTTTTACCTCCACCGTCGTCTTGGTTGAAGTTCAAGATGGCAAGGTCGTCCGTTGGAAGAACCTGGAAGCAGTTTGGGACCACACCGGCGACCAGGCGGATTTCACCGCCTTCATCAATCAAGCCTGGTCCGAGTTCCAAGCATCGTAAAGGGAGTTCATCAGCCATGAATGGCTACTGGATAGCGGCCGGTTCGGCACTGTGGCTGGGCATTCTGACATCGATCAGCCCCTGCCCGCTGGCGACCAACATCGCTGCGATATCGTATGTCAGTCGCAATCTGGGGCAGTCTTGGAAGACCATTGTCTCCAGCTTGCTTTACACGCTGGGACGCGTGCTCGCTTACAGCGTGCTGGGGGCTTTGGTCGTCGCGAGTTTATTGTCGGCTCCGGGGGTGGCGGTTGGGCTGCAGAAGTATCTCAATCTGTTCCTCGGGCCGCTGCTGATCCTGGTCGGCATGATCCTGCTCGGCCTGATCGAATTGCCGATGAGTTCCGGGCAGGGGATGCAAAGGCTGCGCGAGAAATTTGAAAAGCTTGGCCTGGTCGGAGCCGGCTTGCTGGGGTTGTTGTTCGCCCTCAGCTTTTGTCCCGTCTCGGCAGCGCTCTTTTTCGGCAGCTTGATTCCGTTGGCGGTGAAGAACGATTCCAGCGTTTTCCTGCCAGCGATCTACGGCATTGGCACCGGAGTGCCCGTGTTGGTCTTCGCCATCTTGCTGGTTTTCGGCAAGCAATCGTTCTCCGCCTTCTTCAAGAAAGTTACGAGTGCGGAAACCTGGCTGCGCCGTATCACCGGCGGCAGCATTTTGGCGGTCGGTATCTACATCACCATTCAACAGATTTATTTGAGCTGAGCGGAATCACATCCCGCGATGGATCTGAACGAAAAGGAAGCGATCGACCAGCGCCCAATGTAGTCCGCCCCGAAGCCAAGTTGGTATCGATCACACGTCGTCATCGTCCCAACGCGCCACCCCGACATGCCACCCCTCGGATCAGCCCCAAGCGATCGACCCCATATCAGCCCGGGGTGGAGCGCAGCGCAACCCCGGGAACGCGCGGCGGCAGTCGGACGCGGTCAACGGGCGGCGTGGCGCATGGCCTTGTGCGTGCCGAGCACGTACAGGGCACAGCCGGCCCAGACGCAGGAGAAGCCGAGCCAACCGGCGAGATCGAGCCGCTGGCCGACGAGTTGCGTGCCGAGCAGGAATTGGAGCGTCGGCGAAATGTACTGCAACATCCCGATCGTGCTGAGCGCTACGCGGCGGGCGGCGAGCGCGAAGAACATCAGCGGCGGGATCGTTACCAGGCCGCCGAGCATCAACAGCAGGTCGATCTGTCGCCCCTGGTTCCCCATCGCGCCGCTGCCGGACCACGTCAACCACAGCAGATAGCCTGAGGCAGGAAGGATCAACACCAGGTTCTCGAATAGCAGACCGACCAACGCGGGGATCGAAAAGTTTTTCTTGAGCAACCCGTAGACGGCGAAGGAGGAAGCGATCACCAAGGAGACCCAGGGGATGGCCTGGGAGGCGACGGTGATGATCAAGACGCCAAGCATCGCGGTAACGATAGCCGACCACTGCCAACGGCTGAGGCGCTCGCGGAGCACCAACACGCCGAGCGCGACGCTGAACAGGGGCGAGATGAAGTAGCCGAGCGAGGCCTCGACCACACGGCCGCTGTTGACAGCCCAGATGAACGACAGCCAATTGGCCGAGATTACCGCCGCGGCCATGACCGAGAACTTGACGATCAAAAGCCGGCGAGAAGGCGGCATCGGGAGAGCAGCGTCGACCGGCCGAGCGAGACCTGCGATCTCGGCTCCCGCACCGCCGCCGAAGCGCCGGAACAGGGGGATTCCGATGGCCAGAATGACGGTCGACCAGAGGATGCGGTGGCAAACGAGTTCCACCGCGGGAACTCCAGCCAGCAACCGCCAAAAAATCGGAAACGCACCCCACAGCCCATATGCCGCGAGGGCACAAGCGACGCCGACACGATGGGGGCTGGAGAGCACGCGGGAGGGCCGGGGCAGGCGACAGGCTTAGCCTTCGACGATGATGCCCATGCTACGGGCGGTCCCTTCGACCATCAGCGTGGCTTGTTCCAAGCTGCGGGTATTGAGGTCAGCCATCTTCTTCTGGGCGATCTCGCTGCACTGGGCCTTGGTCACCGTGGCGACCTTGACCTTGTGCGGGGTGCTGCTGCCCGAAGCGATCCCGGCGGCCTGCTTCAGCAGCGCTGCGGCGGGGGGGCTTTTGGTGATGAACTCGAAGCTACGGTCGTTGTAGACGGTGACCACGACGGGGATCGGGGTGCCGTTGTACTCGCGGGTCCGCTCATTGAACTGCGAGACGAATTGACCGAGGTTGACACCGTAACGACCGAGCGAGGTACCGACGGGCGGCGCGGGGGTGGCTTTGCCGCCGGGAATTTGAAACTTGGCCTGGCCGGTTACTTGCTTTGCCATGACTGATCTGTATCGTCGAAAGGATGAAAAATGATGTTGAAAGCTGATGAATCGCCTCGCGATGGGAGGCGACGAAACGGGAGCCGGGTCCGGCTACATCGCCTCGACCTGCCAGTGGTCGAGTTCCATCGGCACGCTGCGGCCGAAAATATTGATGATGACCGTAACCCTGCCGTTGGCCTCGTCGACCGAATCGACTTCGCCTTCTTGATTCTCGAAATTGCCTTCCTTGACACGGACGCGATCGCCGACGCGGTAGGGGATCGCCGTCTTCATCGGCTGATCCTCGTCATCCTGCGAGGCGGGCTTGTTGATGAAGCGTTCGACGTCCACGGGGTCCATCGGCATCGGCGCGCCCGAAGCACCCGTGAAGTCNNCGTTTGCCGGCACGGGTGAACTCGACCACGTCTTCGGTGGGGACGACGATGGAATTGAAGTACTCCTGAAGCCCTTCCATCTTGACCCGCTTTTCTAGCGAATCGCGGATGGTGTCTTCGCGGTTGAAGGCGACCTTGAGGATGTACCAATCGGCATTCGCGGGGACTTCGGGGGCCTCGACCGCCGGCTTTTTGATCTTGCCGGTCAGGACCGGCTTCTCGGCCTTGGGCTTGGCCTTGGCTTTGGCCGGTGCCGCTTCAGGGGCAACGGAACTGGCGGAGTCCGAAACGATCCCGCCGTCGGCGGTCATTTCGTCGATGACGAAAGATCCCGGCGCGGAGGCTTCGCCGCGGCTGATGGTCTCAGCCGGCTCAGCGGATTCGAGTTCGTCGTGGGATTCAGGACCAGTCACGTTAGGGAGCTTGATGTTGGCTGGGAGATCAAACGGGGAAGCGACGCGGGGGCGAGGGGTTTAGCTGGCGACACCGATCAGCTTGAACAACCACTGCCAAACGACGTCGAACATGAACAGCGAAATGGCGAGGATCACGATGGTCACAATGACGACCACCGAAGCCCGGATCAATTCGGACTTGGAGGGCCAAGTGACCTTGCCCATCTCGGCCTCGACCGAAATCAGAAAGTCGGCGAACCGAGGCCAGTTGACGACCCGGAAGCCGAACCACAGGCCCGCCGCGAGCATCACCCCGGGGATGGCCGTGTGAATCCAGACGTTGTCCGAAACGCCACCCCGAAGGAACAAGCCGAATCGATAGCACCCCAAGGCAACGATCAACCAAATCGCGAGCGCCGTCAATTGACGAACGATGCGACCCTGCGAGGGCTTGTAAACCGAAGCCGTCAACAGGTTGGCCGACAATGGTTGGGGTGTATTGGAAGCGATTTCCCTAGACACGCTGGCCCGCTCCGAATCGGGTGAAACAAAAGGTATCAAGCAGGAGCGGCGGGAATCGAACTCGCAACCGCCGGTTTTGGAAACCGGTGCTCTGCCAATTGAGCTACGCTCCTGTGGCAGACCGGTCCATCCCGGTCTGACCATCACCGCGAACCAACGGCCCCCGGATAGGGGCCGCCGCGCGATGATCTTATTCAGGTAATCTGACTGCTAAACTATCTGCGTTCGGCTCGACCTCAGCCAGTGGCGGCCGGAGTCGGGCTTAACGGAAAAAGGATACCCGATCGCGAGGCGACCGGGTATCCATCTTTGACAATCCGAGCGAACTATTCGACGATCTTGGTAACGACACCGCTACCGACCGTCCGTCCGCCTTCACGAATCGCGAACCGAACCCCATCGTCCATGGCGATCGGCTTGTGCAGTTCGACGGTGACCTTGACGTTATCGCCGGGCATGCACATGTCGGCATCGACCAGGTTCGCGGTTCCGGTCACGTCGGTGGTCCGGAAGTAGAACTGGGGACGATAACCGCTGAAGAACGGCGTGTGACGGCCCCCTTCGTCCTTGCTCAAGCAATAGACTTCGGCTTCGAACTTGGTGTGCGGGGTGATGCTGCCGGGCTTGGCGAGCACCTGACCACGCTGAATGTCTTCGCGCTTGACACCGCGGAGCAAGCAACCGACGTTGTCACCGGCGCGACCTTCGGTCATTTCCTTGCGGAACATTTCGACGCCAGTGCAGGTCGTTTTGACCGGAGCGGCCGACAGGCCGATGATCGAAACTTCTTCACCGACCTTGACCACGCCGCGCTCGATACGACCGGTGGCGACCGTACCACGACCTTCGATCGAGAACACGTCTTCGATCGCCATCAGGAACGGCTTGTCTTCTTCACGGGTCGGCTCGGGGATGTTCGCGTCGAGCGCGTCCATCAGGGCGCTGATGCAAGCGCTGGCCTTGGGATCCGCCGGGTTGTTGTAGGCCGGCAAGGCCGAACCGCGGATGACCGGGACGTCGTCGCCGGGGAAATCGTACTTGCTGAGCAATTCACGAATTTCCAGCTCGACCAACTCCAGCAATTCCTCGTCGTCGACCAAGTCGATCTTGTTGAGGAACACGACGATGTAGGGCACGCCGACCTNNCCGGGGCAATCGATGTGCGCGTAGTGCCGGTTGGCGGTTTCATATTCGACGTGGGCGACGGCGATCGTCACGGTCTTCGTCGAGTCACGGACGGTACCGCCCTTGGCGATGTCCGCATAATTTTTGGCCTTCGCCAGACCCTTGGCAGCTTGCACGGCAAGGATCGCACCGGTGGTGGTCGTCTTGCCGTGGTCGATGTGACCGATGGTACCAACGTTGACGTGCGGTTTAGTCCGCTCAAACTTGTCCTTAGCCATTCTAATTCACCTACATACAACCGCGGAGGGTCGGACGCCCGTGAGTGACGCTCACCAACGCCTCATGTGTCTGGCCGCTCGCGTTCACACCGCGAGGTGGATCAGCCGAGTCATGAATCCGCGATCCCCACAAACCTGTTCGAGTTGAAAACGACCTAGCCGCCCCGCCCAAGGCCCACCACGAGCACCCGGGTCGCTGCGACGACGTCACCGCAAAAGCGATCCTGCGAACGCGCAAGACCGCGATAGTTGTCGCCGATCGCGGAGGAAAACACAATCGCCGTGCGACGTTTTTTCCGACGATTTCGACCGCCGAAAACAAAGCTGCTGACGAGACTCGAACTCGTGACCTCATCCTTACCAAGGATGTGCTCTACCAACTGAGCTACAGCAGCGAACCAACCATCGGCCGACGACCCGAGGATCGACCGCCGACGCTCAATCTGACCGGGAGACACGCACCCAGCGGACCCGTGGGGACCGTCGAATGGTTTGACAAAGCGGGTGAAGGGAATCGAACCCTCGTATTCAGCTTGGAAGGCTGCTGCTCTACCATTGAGCTACACCCGCGAATGCCTGAACTCTCCCAAAATCGTTGCGAACAATCAACCCCGATCCGAGACCCGCCGGCCGGGACCG
>DITY01000141.1:2098-3667 GCA_002422955.1 Planctomycetaceae bacterium UBA6172 | reverse complement strand
GCCCGGCGGATGCCCCACGCGTCGGCGGCGCTCGGGTAGAGTAGAATCGGGGTCGCAGCCATGATCAGCGTTACCAGCGTTGATCTTGTCTCCCCCCGCCTCCCCTCCCCACTCGCGGAAACCGAACGATGTCGCGTTCCTGTTTTGTCTTGTCTGGCTGGATGATTCTGCTCAGTCCGTTCCTGCTGGCGGATTTGTCGGCGCAAGCACAAGCACCGGCGGCACTCGAAGCACCGGCGGCGCTCGAGGCGGCGAAGGCCGCGGGGGCACAGATCGAGAATGGGGTCGCTTGGTACGACGTGACCGGGTGGGGCGTCGAGGGCCGAATGTTGCCAGACCAGGAACGGGCCCGGTGGTTCGATCGGTTCCCCGCTTCGGCCGAAGGTCGCGTCACCCCCAGCGTCTGGGGGCTCAGCCGCGATAGCGCCGGGATGATGGTCCGCTTCAAGACCGACTCGCCCGTCATCCATGTGCATTACGAACTCCGCAACGACCGACTGGCGATGCCCCACATGCCGGCTACCGGCGTGAGCGGTGTCGACCTGTATGCCCGCGACGCCGAGGGCCGCTGGAAATGGGTGCAGGTGACCCGGCCGGCGGAGAAGGTGATCAAGGCGGAACTGATCGGCGGCTTGGCGCCGGGCGAGCGTGAATACGCCGCCTACCTGCCGCTGTACAACGGCGTCGAGTTCCTGCGCATCGGGGTCGCGCCCGAGAGCCGGTTCGAAGGACTGGCGCCCCGTCCCTTGCCGATCGTGTTTTATGGCACCAGCATCACCCACGGCGCCTGCGCCAGCCGCCCCGGAATGGTCCACACGGCGATCCTGGGTCGCAAGCTCGACCACCCCGTGGTCAACCTCGGCTTTTCGGGGAACGGCAAGATGGACTTGGCCGTCGCCGACTACCTGACCCAAGTCGAAGCCGCGGCCTACGTGATCGATTGCTTGCCGAACATGGGGCCGGCCGAGGTGAGCGCCAAATGCGTGCCGCTGGTCAAACGGCTTCGTGAAGCCCAGCCCAAGACCCCGATCGTCTTGGTCGAGGACCGGCGTTTCACCAACAGCTGGATCACCCCGGCGAAGGAGAAGTTTCACGACGAGAATCACGCCGCGCTGAAGGCGGCTTATGAGTCGTTGGTGAAGGAAGGGGTGACCGGACTGCACTACATTTCCGGTGACCATCTGTACGGCGACGACAGCGAGGGGGCGACCGATGCCTCCCACGCCAATGATCTCGGGTTCATGCGTCAAGCCGAAGCCTTCGAACCGGTGTTGCGAGCCATCGTATCGGCGGCCCGCTGAGTTGCCGCCAGCCGCGGTCGTTGGCGAAGTCGCGATCAGTCCCGCAGGCTTCGTGCCTGCCTCTCCGTTTTTGTTCACCCCTTCTCTCTTCTCTACACCCCTTTGAGCCATCGATGAAACGACGGATTTTGTTCCTGACAACCTTGCTCATGATCGCGCTCGGCATGACCGCCGATGTCGCGCGGGCGCAAACGGCGGAAGCCCAACCGCGGAAACTGGTGTTGATGGCGGGCAAGCCGTCGCACCCGCCCCGGATGCACGAGTTCAA
>DITY01000141.1:0-2086 GCA_002422955.1 Planctomycetaceae bacterium UBA6172 | reverse complement strand
CAAGAAGCGGGCCGACGATTGAAGCTGGTCGACTCGTGGGCCGCCAAGGGTGTCGGGCTCGGGTTCATGCACTACGGCGTCGAAGTGGTCCCCGAGCAGGCCGGCAAGGAGTTTCGTAAATGGGTCGGCGGGCATTACGAGCACATGTTTTCCTGCAACCCGATCTGGCAACCGAGCTTCACGCGGTTTCCGGATCACCCGATCACTCGCGGGGTCGAGCCGTTTCAGATCAAGGACGAGTGGTACTTCAACATGCGGTTCGCCGGCGGGATCGGCGGTGGCGAGGCGACCGAAGCGGACGGGGTCCGGTTCGTGCCGATCCTGGTCGCCGCGCCCTCCGATGAAGTTCGCGACGGGCCGTACGTCTACCCCAAGGGCCCTTACGAACACATTCAAGCCAACAAGGGTCGCGCCGAAACGATGATGTGGGCTGTCGAGCGTCCCGACGGTGGCCGCGGTTTCGGGTTCACCGGCGGGCATTTTCATGACAACTGGGGGAACGACGAGTTTCGAAAAGTCGTTTTGAACGCCCTTTTGTGGGTCGCGAAGGCAGACGTCCCGCCCGGCGGCGTAAAGTCCGAGGTCACCGCCGAAGATTTGAATGCGAACCTCGATCCCAAAGGTTAAAGTGACTTTGCCGTATCGGTTGACGATCGGCCCCGCCCACCGCCCCTGCTGGGCAAGCCGTCGGAATCGCCCGCTTGGCGTTCCGAGTGGACCATAACTCGAGAGGTAATGACGAGATGTTTCGATCTGCCGGGTGTTTCGCGTTTCTGGGTCTAACGGTCGTCTGCGTGTCGGCCATCACCGGGGTTTCCCCTGGACGTGCGGATGAGCCGATCACGGCCGCGACTCCGGCGCCGAGCGAGAAACTCGATCGCTTCGAACCGCTGACGCCGGAACAGGCGATGAAGGCGTTTGAAGTCGCCCCCGGTTTCCGGATCGAATTGGTCGCCGCCGAACCGCTGGTCGTCGATCCGGTCGCGTTCTGCTTCGACCCTGCCGGCCGGCTGATCGTCGCCGAAATGATCGACTACAGCGAGCGGGAGCAGGATTCGGTCGGCCGTGTCCGGCGTCTGACCGACCGCGATGGCGACGGCTTGATGGACCAGGCCGAAACGTTGGCCGAGGGACTGTCGTGGCCGACCGCGGTCGAAACCTTTCCCGGCGGGATCGTCGTTGGCGCGCCACCCCACATCTACTTCGTGCCGGTGAAGGATGACGCGCAAGGCAAAGCCGTGGCGGGTAAGCCCGAGATCTGGTTTACCGGATTCAGCCGCTCGAACGTGCAGGGGATGATGAACAGCTTTCGCTGGGGGTCGGACCTGCGCCTGCACGGCGCTTCCAGCAGCAACGCCGGCGACATCACCGGCATCACGCTGCCCGAGCCGCTGCGGTTGGGCCGCCAGGATTTCTCGCTCGATCCCCGCGATCGCAGTGTTCGCTTGGTCCCGGGCGGGGCGCAGCACGGGATGGACTTTGACGCCTGGGGGCACAAGTACCTGACCAGCAACAGCGATCACCTGCAGCAGGCCCTGATGCTCGGCAACGTGCCGGGTCGCGCCGCTCGGTTCTCCGCCTCGCCACCCCTACGGCGGAGCATCGCCGCCGATGGCCCGTCCGCCGACGTCTATCGTTCGTCGCCGCCCGAACCGTGGCGGATCCTGCGGACGCACATGCGGGTGACCGGGGCCGCCGTGGGAGTTGTCGAAGGGGGCGGCCGCGCGGCCGGTTACTTCACCGGCGCGACCGGCGTCCATCTGATCGAAAGCGATCAATGGCCCGCAACGGAACACCCGATCGCCGTCGTCTGCGATGTCGGCAGCAACTTGGTACACCGCAAGCGGATGGTCGACCAAGGGCTGTGGAAACGAGGTGAGCGGATCGACGACAAGACCGAGTTTGTCCGTTCGTCCGATACCTGGTTCCGCCCGGTCCAATTGGGCGGCGGACCCGACGGGGCGTTGTACATCGCTGACATGTATCGCGAAATCATCGAACACCCCAAGAGCCTGCCGCCGTTGATCAAGGACCAAGTCGACCTGAACAGCGGAAACGATCGGGGCCGAATTTGGCGCGTCGTTGC
>DITY01000092.1:2170-21452 GCA_002422955.1 Planctomycetaceae bacterium UBA6172 | reverse complement strand
GGGGCAGTGTCCCCGACGAGCCCTACGAGTGATTCCCGCCTTCGCGAACGAGTTCGCATCCGTGGGTGATCAAGTGACGAATCAAGTCGCGTCGCTTCACGGTCGAAGGGTTACTTGCTCGTACGTGGAACCGGCGGCGGATTTCGCCTCCTGCCTATTCATTTCGATCGCCTCGGAAAGTGCTTCGCGAAGGTTAACGTTCGGGGACACTGCCTGATGCCGGACGTTCGGGGGGCACTGCCCTAAGTCAACGTGTCGGAGACACTGCCCTCAGGTTGCTGGCGAACGAGGATCCGAGCCCGTGCCCCACCGCCGGTGCTGCCATGAGCGTCGCTTCCGAGGTCCTCCCCGCGCCCGCGGACTGTCCTGGGACGCCAGCGAAAAAGCATCGTCACGCCGCAGAGTGCTGTGGGCCCGCTGCCGCCCCGTGTCCCCCGCTGCCGGCACCGCTGCCGTGCAAAACGCGTTGTCGAATTGGCGGATGGGGCGGATGGTGCCGGCGGATGGGCGGATGGTGCCGCCCATATTTAGTGCCCATATTTAGTGCGATGCGCCTATCACACTGGCTCCCCTCGCCCCCAGATAGCGGCGGATGGCGGAAAACATGGGAAAACATGGGCGGCACCATCCGTCAGATAGCGGCGGATGGCGGAAAACATGGGAAAACATGGGCGGCACCATTCGTCACCGTCAGAAAACATGGGCGGCACCATCCGTCGCACCATCCGTCGAGAAAACGTCAGAAAACATGGGCGGCACCATCCGTCGAGAAAACATGGGCGGCACCATCCGTCGGCACCATCCGTCGTCAGGCGGCACCATCCGTCACCGTCAGTCATCCGTCAATCCGTCACCCCAGCGTGGCGCAATCGCCCTGCCATCCGTCATCCGTCACTGCGAGCAAACGGGGGCGGCAATTTTCGGTGAAAACAGGGGCGGTATCAGCCGTTGATTCCGGGCAGCGGCGCGCGGGTTTCCCCCTCACCCCCGACCCCTACTCCCCCAAACAAGTTTGGGGGCGAGGGGAGCCAGGCTGATAGGCGCAGCGCACTAAACATGGGCAGCACCATCCGTCGAGGGGAGCCACTGCGAGGGGCGGATCGTCGATTAAATGCCATTCAGCTCCGTCCCCTCAATCGCCCCCGAGTCCGGCGGGTGTCAGGCGCTGGGGCAGGGGGGCAGGTCGAGTAGCAATCGCACCCAGCCCAATTCCGTCTTCAGCGCCACGGCGAGTGGTTCGTCAGCGGCATCGGGCGATCGCGACCGAGTTACGACGGGTGGCGACAGAGTGAAATGGTACGGGGTGCCCTTGAGCATCGTCTTGGCCTGGCCGGCGATCACGTTGGCGAATTCGCCAACGACGTCGTCGATCAGTTCATCGCTCAGCTCCGTCGCCGCGGGAAGGTAGCGGACGGCCAGTCCCCGCGCCGTCGTGGCACTCGACACCCATGTCATCGTGCCCGGCACGGCGCGCCGCAAACGGATCGTCGCGGCGACGATCGGTTCCGACGGCGGGTCGTCGTTGGCCGACCCCGTCGCCTCGGGCCAAGCCGCGAGGCTGGTCAATTCTTGCAGGGCCGTGATCGCGGCGGCCGTGAAGGCGTCGATCACGGCGGCGGACGGTCGTTGCGGGGCGTTGGGTTCGCGCACGTCAGGGCCTTTGGCTAGGGCTTCAACCGGTAGAAGCCGGTCTTAAACGCTTCCATGCGGTGGAACGAATCATCGAGGTTCAGCGTGGTCTCCGCGCCGCCGAGCAGCAGGTAGCCGTCGCGACTGAGCAGGCGGGCGACGCGGCCCAGGATGGCCTTTTTCATATCCGTGTCGAAATAGATCATCACATTCCGCAAGAAGACGAGGTCCCAGCGAGCCATGGCTGGCCAGGGTTGGGCGAGGTTGAGTTGCGCGAACGTCACCATGCCGCGGATGCGATCATCCAACTGCCAGTAGGCCCCCTCCTGCCGAAACCATTTCAGCAGCAGCGGAGTCGGCAGCCCGCGATTCACTTCGACTTGGGAATATCGCCCGGCTCGGGAGCGATCGAGCATGGCGTGCGAAATGTCGGTTGCCACGAGATTGAGCCGCCAGGAAGCCAGCTCCGGAAACCACTCCTTCAGCAGCAGCGCGACCGAGTAAGGCTCTTGGCCACTGGAGCTGGCGGCAAACCAAATGTTGAGCTGTCGCTGGGCGCGGCGCGCCTCGATCAGCTCCGGGAGTACCGTCTTCTTGAGCGTTTCGAACGGATGGATGTCGCGAAAGAACGAGGTTTCGGTCGTGACCATCGCTTCGACCACCTCGGTCATCAGTCGGTGGTCGGACCCTCGGAGTTTGTCGATCAAGGATCGGATGCTTGCCAGGCCGTGCCGCTGAGCGAGTGGCGCGAGCCGTGATTGCACCAGGTATTCCTTGCCCGGTTCGATCACCAGCGCGCAGCGTTGTCGCACCAAGTTCGCGACGAAGTCGAAGTCGTCGGCGGAAACGGTCGTCTCAACCACGGTGCCCTCGAATGCGGCGAATGATCTCGCCCGCCAGCATCGGCAGCGGCAGCACGCGGTCGGCCAGCCCGGCGCGGGCGACGAACCCCGGCATGCCCCACACGACGCTGGTGGCCTCATCCTGGACGAGGATTTGTCCCCCCACGGCGCGAATCGCCTCGCAGCCTCGCAGGCCATCCTGCCCCATCCCCGTGAGCACGACCGCCAGGCAGTGGCGGCCGTAGAGATTGGCGACGGAGCGGAACAGCGGGTCGACCGCCGGGCGACAGGCGTTCTCGAGCGGGTCCTGGTTCACCAGGGTAAGAATCCGCGTCCCGGAGCGCGTCAGCACGAGGTGGTGATCTCCCGGCGCCACCCACGCTTTGCCCGGTTCCAATTCGCAGCCCGCTTTCGCCTCCACCGTGGGGATTTGCGAGATTTTCGCGAGCCGGTCCGCCAACATTTGCGTGAACATCGGCGGCATGTGCTGCACCACGAGAATCGGCACCGGCAGCCCTGGCGGCAGGAGCGCGAAGATTTCGGCCAGGGCGTTCGGCCCTCCGGTTGAAGCGCCGATCGCCAGGACATCGATCCGCGCCGTGGCGGCGGCGGGGCGGGGAGCGGCCGGCGACAACGGGGCCTTCACGCGGACCGGCGGCGACACCGGCTTGCGCGCACACAGCGCGCGAATGGCCGGAATCAGTTCGGCCCGAATGAGCCGTCGCGACGCTTCCAATCCGCCCGGTCCGCCGGGCTTGGCAAAAAAATCAGAGGCTCCGTGGGAGAGCGCTTCCAGCGTGATCGCGGCCCCGAGCGCGGTGAGCGAGCTGAACATCACGACCGGGGTGTGAGGGTGGCTGACGCGGAGGTGCGTCAGCGCCGTCAGGCCATCCATGTCGGGCATCTGGATGTCGAGGATCACCAGGTCGGGTTTGAGCTGCGTCACGCGTTCCAGCGCGATCCGGCCGGTGGCGGCCGAGCCGACGACTTCGAGATCGGGTTGCGATTCGAGTTCTTCCGTGACGACCCGCCGTACGACGACCGAATCGTCGACCACGAGCACCCGAATCTTCTTCATGAACCTTATTCCTCAAAGGCGCCCAGCAACGAAAGCTTGGCGACGAGCACTTCGGCGGTGAAGGGCTTCATGACATACTCATTGGCCCCCGCGGAAATCGCCCGCTGCACTTGTTCGCTCTCGGTTTCGGTGGTGACCATGACGAGCCAAACCTCATCCCAGGCTGGCACCTTTCGCACGGCATGAATGAATTCCAGGCCATCCATCACCGGCATGTTCCAGTCGACGAGCACGAGCCGAATGTCCGGATTTTCTCGTAGCCGCTCCAGACCCTCTTGGCCGTCGCTGGCGGTGGCCACTTCGAAGCCGCGTTGGCGGAGAATATCGCCGATCAGCAACCGCACCGCGCGGGAGTCGTCGATCACCAAGGCCTGCATCGTGGAAACCTCCCGCCGGGCGTGTCGCAATTCGTCCCGCTCATCTGAAGATCTTACGCGAATCACACGGCGAGCTTGTTGACCAAGTGTTGCAATTCCACGGCCATCCGCGCCAATTCTTCCGCCGCGGATTTCGTGTTCGCGGCCCCGGCGGTCGTGCTGTGAGCCGCCTGGGCGACGCCCATCACGTTCTGCGCGATCTCGCGACTCCCCAGGGCGGCCTCGCCGACGTTGCGGGAGATCTCCGCGGTGGTGGCGGTTTGCTCTTCCACGGCGCTGGCGATCGTGCTTTGCATGTCATTGATCTGGCCGATGATCCGGCCGATTTGGGCGATCGCTTCGACCGCGCTTTTCGTGTCCGTTTGGATCGCTTCGATCTTGCCCCCGATATCTTCCGTGGCTTTCGCCGTCTGCTTGGCGAGTTCCTTGACCTCGTTGGCGACAACCGCAAAACCCTTGCCCGCCTCGCCAGCACGGGCCGCCTCGATCGTGGCGTTGAGGGCGAGCAGGTTTGTCTGCTGGGCGATCGAGGTGATCACCTTGATGACGTTGCCGATCTCGGTGCTGCTCTCGCCGAGTTTGGAAACGGTGGCGTTGGTCTTCTCGGCCACTTTCACGGCGGCCGTGGCGACCCGCGCCGCCTCGTTGGCGCTTTTGGCAATCTCATGGATGCTGGCGCCCATCTGTTCGGTCGCGCTGGCGACGGTTTCCACGTTACGACTGACCTGTTCCGCGGCCGCCGAGACGACGCTGGCCTGCGTCGCCGTCTCTTCCGAGTTTGATGCCATCTGTTGGCTCACCGACGTCAATTCCTGAGCCGCGCTGGCGAGCGTTTGGACGGTGTTTTCCAGCGTCGCTTCGACCTGCTTCAGTTGCGTGATGTCGGTGGCATACTTGACGACTTTGAACGGCCGTCCGGCATGGTCGAGGATCGGGAAGTACGAGCCTTGAATCCAAACCTGCTGCCCGCCCTTGCCCAGGCGACGGAAGCGACCCGACTGCTGGTGCCCCGCGGCGAGACCGGCCCAGAATTCTCGATAGGTCGCGCTGGCGGCGGAGACGGGATCGACGAACATGCTGTGATGTCGACCCCGTACCTCTTCGATGCGATAGCCCATCGCCTGGAGGAAATTGTCGTTGGCGTTGATGATGACGCCATCGAGCCCGAACTCGATCACCGCCTGGACGCGGCCGATCGCGGCAACTTGGCCCTGGTAATCGGCATTCCGCAGCTCGGCCTGCGTGACGTCGGTCGCATACTTGACCACCTTGAACGGCTTGCCTTCCTTGTCGACGATCGGGCTGTAGACGCCTTGGAGGTACACATCGCGTCCCCCTTTGCCGACACGGTGGAACTCGCCGGCGACGAACTCACCGCGACCGAGCCGCTGCCACAGCTCGCGGTATTCGGCGGTGCCCCGCGTCTGTTCGTCGACCAACATGCTGTGACGTTGACCTTGGATTTCGCCCAGCGTGTACCCCATCACCTGCAGGAAGATGTCGTTGGCAGTGATGATCGTGCTATCCAACTCGAACTCGATCACCGCCTGGGAACGATGAATGGCCGCGATCTGGCCGGCGTAGTCGAGCTCGAGTCGCTGCCGGTGTGTGATGTCGTCCCAAGCGACAACGTAGCCCTCCACTCGGCCATCGGCGGCGAGCACGCTGTTGATCCTTGTCTGCAATGTGATCGGACCAAAACTGAATTCGGCCTGGTGCGGAAGCGTCTGGGGATCGGTGAGCATTCGCTCGATGCGCGTGGCGTCTTTGTGGAATTTGTGAATCGACAAACCGACCATGTTGTCAACGTCCACGCCGAAGGCCTGGCGGATCTCGCCCGCGATCTGACTCAACGTCTGCTTCGCAAAGTCGTTGATGTAGATGATTTCGAAAGCGCGATTGGCGACAAAGATGTTCGTCCGCACGCCGTCGAGCGCCGCGGTGGCCATCTTGAGCCATTGCTTGCCGGACGATTGGGTGACGGGTTTGACCTTGGTCGAGTGCTTCTTGTTTTTCATCGGAGGTTCTCAGATTCAAAAGTCCGGGTTCAATCGTCCGGGTTCAATCGTCCGGGTTCAGGAGCGGTTGCGGGCTCATGGGTGTGAATGTCGATCGGAAAGTCATCCGTGCCTCGCGGTGGGCAGCGAGACGATCAGCTTGGGATCGAGGATGACCAGCAGCCGGTCGGCCAGCTTGTAGACGCCCTGGATCAGATCACGAGCCGCCCCCCGCAGCGTCTCAGGCGGACGCTCGAATTGCTGCTCGGTCACTTCCAATACGTCGCCGATTTCATCGACCAGCAGGCTGACGGCGCCATCATCGGTTTGCACGACGACGTTCACCGGTTGCTGATCCCGCGGCCGTGGCGGTAAAGCGAGCCGTTCGCGGAGATCGATCGCGGTCACGATCTGCCCACGAAGGTTGATCAGGCCGCGTACGCTGGGGTGCGCCAACGGGACGGGTGTGAGTGGCTGGCCGCGGACGATCTCCTGGACCTGCAATACGTCCAACCCGAAGCATTGGTCGTCCAGAAAGAACGTGCAATATTGCCGGTTGGTGATCATGAATGCTGAATGCGGGTCATGGGGGACGACGTCCCCGACAGGAGATCGGTCGTGACTTCGCGGACGATGGCCGCGACGTCGAGGAACTCGGTGACTTTATTCTGGACGATCGCGGTGAACAGGACGCCGGGGCGATTCGCCCGCGACCGCGCCGCAATCTGGTCGTGGACGATATCGAGAATCCGGCCGACGATCAGGCCGATCCGCTGGTCCCCGGCGGTGTAAACCACCACGGCAACGGAGTCGGAGGCTTCGCCGCTCCGGTCCGTGCGCCGGGCTGGCCCGCCCGACCGGAGCGACTCCAACGCCTGGCTGACGTCGACCAGCGGCAGGATTTCACCGCGGTAGGGGACCACCTGCCGGTCTCCGAGATGCTCGATCGATCCGCGGGGAAACTCTTCTAGCCGGGCCACCTGTGATAGCGGGATCGCCATCTGGCCTCCGCCGCGGGGGGCGAACAGGAGCAGGGTTTGTCCCTCGTTCGTTGGCGGCGCCGCGGGCAGTTCTTGTTCGCCGCGGACGCGGCTCCTGGCGTTCGAAAGGACGTGCGCCCGTTGGGCGATACCGAGGACGTCGAGGACCAACGCCACGCGGCCGTCGCCCATGATCGCCGCGCCGGCGAACACGGAGATCCCCTTGAGTTGATTCTGCAGCGGCTTGACGACGATCTCCTCCGTATCGCGAATGGCGTCGACGACCAGGCCAAAGGGGCGATCGTCGGCATGCAAAATGATGATATTCAAATCGTCGGCCGCTCCGCGGGTCGCCGCGAGCTGCAATTGTTCATCCAAAAATACCAGCGGCAGCAGCGTTCCGCGGAGGCGATAGACGGGCACGCCGTGCAGGCGTTCGATGCCGATGAGCGTCTGAGCGGCATCGAGTCGTACCAGTTCCAGCAGGCTGACTTGGGGAATCGCGTATCGCTGGCCGCCGCTGACGATGATCAACGCCGGGATGATCGCGAGCGTCAGCGGAATCTTGGTGCGAATCGTCGTCCCTAGTCCCGGGGGGCTTTCGATGTCGACCGTGCCGCCGATCCGTTCGATGTTCGTGCGGACGACATCCATGCCGACACCACGGCCCGAGAATTGCGTCACCCGTTCGGCCGTCGAAAAGCCGGGCAGGAAGATCAGCCGCAAAATTTCCTGCCGTGACATCCGCGCGGCATCCTCCGGCGACACCAGCTTGGCGGTCACCGCCTTGTCGCGGACGCGGTCGGTGTCGATGCCGCCGCCATCGTCCGTGATCTCAACGATGACCTTGCCCCCCTCATGGCGGGCGACGACCTTCAACCGGCCTTCCTCCGGCTTGCCCCGCGACTTGCGCAGTTCGGGCGACTCGATGCCATGGTCGATGGCGTTGCGAACGAGGTGCGTTAGGGGATCGCGAATCGCTTCCAGCAGTGTCTTGTCCAGCTCGGTGTCTTGGCCTTCGATCTCGAAGCGAACCTGCTTGCCGCAGGCCAATGCCAGATCGCGAACCACCCGGGGAAACTTGCTCAGGACGTTGCCGATCGGCTGCATCCGCGTCTTCATCACGCTCGCCTGCAGTTCGGTGGTCAGCCGATTGAGCCGCTGGACCGCGTCGAGAAAACCGCCCTCCTCCACCGCGGCGCTGGACCGCAGAATCTGGTTGCGGGCCAGCACCAACTCGCCCATGAGCGTCATCAATTTGTCGAGTAGCCCGACGTCGACACGAATGCTGGAATCGGCCACGCTGGTCGAACGGATTTCAGAGCTCGTTGCCGCGGGCGGGTCGGCGATCGCCTCGGCGTCCGGAGCAACCAGGGTCACCGCGGAGGGCGACGCGAAGCCGGCGGGTGGTGGCCCAGGGAACTGCGCGACGGTCGTCTGGGGCCGCGCGGCCGGCACGATCATGGGTGGCGCGATCAGGGGCGGGCCGGACATCTCCTCGATGGCGGGCGGCGGGAGGCTGGGCGCCCGTTCCGCTGGCCGTGTCACGGAAGCTTCGCTCGCAGCCGCCTCGCGCAAGCGATCCACCTCCGCGATCAGCGCCGAGAAATCGGCGGAGCCTTCCCCGCCGGACGATTCGATGCTCGCCAAGAGTTCGCGAATGGCGTCGACGACCTGCAGCAGGGCGGTGGCGATGGTGGGGTCGAATCGCAGCTCACCCGCGCGGAGCTTGCTGAGCAAGCTTTCGGCGGAGTGGGCGACGGCTTGCAGCTGCACCAACCCCATGAAGCCCGCGGTCCCCTTGACACTGTGGAACGTGCGAAAGACCTGGGCGAGCGTATTTTTGTCGGTCGGGTGTTGTTCGAGCGTGACGAGATCGGAATCGAGCAGCGCAAGATTTTCCTGCGTCTCCAGCAAGAATTCGCGGAGGATTTCGCTATTCGACATGGCCGATCCGTAGTTCTCTCTCGCTGCTGACTCGCCCGCCCGGGTCTTGCTGAGTCCCGCCGCGAACGCAGCTCCCGGAGCTCACGATCCGCGGGGTGGGCCTGAAGGCTGGCGAACCCAATTGGCGCAGATTCAACCGAACAGCGAGTCGACGACCGGCCCCACCGCGGTGGCTGGAAAAGACTTTTCGAAAATGGCGACCACGCCCAGTTTTCGCACCGGATCGAGCACCCGTGACTCGCCCTCGGTCGTCACCATGATAATTGGAATCGCGGCGGTTGCCGGATTCTGCTTCAAATAGCTGACCAGCGCTCGGCCGTCCATCAGCGGCATGTTGTAATCGGTGACGATCAAATCGCACGGTTCGCTGGCGGCGACCGCGATCGCGTGGGCGCCATCCGGAACCTCGATGAACTGCGTGAAACCCAAGCCTTGCAGCACCGCCCGCACGTGCAGGCGAGCGGTGGCGCTGTCGTCGGCGATCAAGACACGCAGTTGGTGGCGGTCTGGCTTGCCACCGGCCAGACGATGGGGCTTACCTCCGATCGGGTAAACGGACCCAGCGGACGGCGCTGCGACCGGCCGCGGAAGCGGCAGCGATGCGCCGGTCACCTGGTTGAGCGCCTGGACCAGTTGTTCGGCGGAGAACGGCTTGGGAAGCAGCAAGACCCGATGCAGTTCGCCCAGGGACGCCGCTTCGCCGAAGTCGACCTCGCTGGTGACCAGTACGAAGCCGGGGGCATCGACCTGGATTTCCTGGCGAATCTGCCGGGCCAGCTCGACGCCGTTGAGATCGGCCAGGTACATGGCTGAGATGACGGCACGTGGCCGCAGCCTGCGGACGACCTCGATGGCGGCGTTGCCGGTGGGCACGCTGTCCACGACGATGAACGGCTGCTCCTCCAAGTAACCCTTGATGATCGACGCCTGCACTCGCGACGGCTCGACGATCAGCACCGTGAGGGGGCCAACGCTGGCGGCTCCCGCGCTGGGGGTGCCCGCGCGTTGCAGCGGTGGCAGCACCGAGCTGTCGAGGGTCAAACTGTCGAGATCGATCCCCGCGGAAAACTCGACCGTGCCGGAGGTTGGCCCGCGGTTCGCATCCGGCGGCAGACTCACCGCGATCGCTTCCAGTTCGGCCACGACCTCCGCCATCTGCTGCACGCGTTGCTCGGGTGACTTGGCCAACATCCGGCGGAACAGGTCGTTGAGTCGCGGCGGGCACTCGGGTCGCGGCGTGGTGAGCCGCGGAATGTCGCCGTCGCGGTGCTTGAGCAGAATCCCCATGATCGTGGAACCGCTGTAGGGCGGGCGGCTGGTGAGCAGGAAATGCAGCGTGCAACCGAGGCTGTAAATGTCGGCCCGGTGATCGATCGTGGTGGAATCGACCGCCTGCTCCGGTGGCATGTAGTCGGCGGTGCCGATCACCCCACCGGCCATCGTCACATCGGAGCCCGGGACCGCCCCCTCCACGCCGTGGTTGAGCCGCGCCAGTCCCAAGTCGGTCACCTTGATCGTGCCGCTCTCGTCCAGCAGCAGATTGTGCGGCTTCACGTCGCGATGAATGATCCCTTGTGAATGGGCGTAGGCCAAGCCGCGCGCGGCCTGCAAGGTGCAGTCGACGGCGCGTCTGAGCGGAAACGATCCGTCGCGTTCCACGCACGCCGCCAGGTCGAGCCCGTTGACGAACTCCATCACCAGAAAGTGCCCCACGTCCGCCTCGTCGGCGTCGTAGGCCATGACGATGTTGGGATGCCCCAGCGCGGCGATCGTTTCCACTTCCCGCTGGAACCGCTTCACAAACAGCGGGTTTTCGGAAAGTTTCTCCGACAGCACCTTGAGCGCCACGACCCGCTTCATGCGCCGGTGCCGGGCCTTGAAGACCGTGCCCATTCCGCCAGCGCCGAGGCGATCCAGGATGTCGTAGTTGCCGATCCGCAGCGAATTTCCGCGGCCTTCGTTCAAGGCCGTCAGCTGGAACGGCGTCAGCAAGCTTGGGGCGACCAACAACCGCGAGAGCTCGTGGGGATCGCCCGCCGCGAGAGTTGTGAACGCGGCGAGTTCGTCTTCGGGCACCAAGCCGCTGGCGACGAGATTTTCAACCAGCTGCGAGAACGTGGCAGTCGCCTGACGATTGCTCTCCGGCATACCGAACTCAGCTCACAACCGGTGCCAAGATCTCCCCGCGGGGCTAGCGGCTGACTCGAGTCCACGCTCGCGCCGCGACGCTGCAGTTTAACACCACGATCCGCAAAATGCTCCGACTACCGGGAAGAATCCGCGTCCGACGGAGTGCCGCGGTGACGGAGCTTGCCTGCCAGGAAGGCGGCTAAGTTCGTCGCGTCATCCGTACCGATTCGCAGTGTGCCGCCGTTCCGGAAGCGAACCATCACGCAATCCCAGCCCCACAGGTTCCAGACCCAACCGCCGCGGATACTCAGGTGGATGCCCCAGCCGTCGATCAACAACGTCCGCCCGACTTCCACCCCGACGATGTCTTCATAGCGAACGGTCCGGCGGAACAGTGGGAACGGCCCGAAACGAATCGCCAGGAGGTCGCCCAAATCCACGACGGACAGGTGGTGGAACGAGGCCGCCATGACCAGCATCAACAGTCCGATGGGCGGAAACAGCCACCGGATCGGCGGTACATCCCGCATCCACCAACCCAACACCAAGAACAACGCGGCCACCGCATAGAGCAACCAGCAGAGCGGGGCGTGCTGAGTGTGTGAGTATTCCGGCTCGGCTACTTGAAGTTCGCTCATCAGGCCCCCTGGGGTCGACTGCCGCATACGAAGAGCATCCACGCACCCCATGCTAACCGCCGACGAGCTTGCGGGTGATTTCGGCGACGTGCTGCCCTTGGAAACGGGCGATCGCCAATTCGTTTTCGCTCGGCTGGCGCGAACCGTCAGCACCGGCCAGCGTCGAAGCGCCGTAGGGAGTGCCGGCGTTGAGGTGGTTTGGTAGCCTTGGCCAGTCCGTCCGTTTACCGCGCTCCCGAACGGGGGAGGCAGGGGAGGAATCGGCCGGTCCGCGCGCTATAGTCCCGGTACTGGTCGCCGAATCGCGCGATCAGCATCGCTTCCTCCTTGGGCGTCCGCACGGCGAGCAGCATCAGGATGATCAGGCTGGTCAACCCGATCAGCCAGTTCGCCGTCAGCAGGGTCACCCCGGCCATCGATACCGCCGCCGTCACGTAGAACGGATGTCGCACCCAGCGGTAGGGCCCGTGCGTGACCAGGGAGGCTTCCCTGCGGGTGACCACGGTGTCCGTCAGGTTCTTGCCGAGGCTGGAAAGGGTCCACTGCATCAGCGGCGCGGCGAGCATGCCGACGACCAACCCGAACCAGCGAATCGGCGGCGGCAGCGGGACCAGCGCCCAACCGAAGGTGGCGGGAGCGAGCAGGTAGCCGAGTGTGGCGACCCACAGGCCCACCCCGGCCAACCGCAGCACCACCGCGAACAGGTAGCCTTCTTCTTTACGAGAGATTTTCTCGCCGGATGCGGCTGCCCGACGGCGGTGCACGAGCGTCGCCGCGATCGTCACCACCAGGACGACGATCAAGGCGATCCGAAAGGGATTTTCCGCAGGCATCAGGTCGATCCTCCAAACCGCGCGGCGGTCGAAATGAGATTTTGGCTTCCAAACCTCAGGGTACTGGACACTTTTTTACCGCGCGATCCTTACCCCAGCGCCACATCGAGGACCATCATGATCGCGAACCCCAGCATCAGGCTGACCGTGGCCAAGTCGACATTCCCCTCCCGGTGGGATTCGGGGATCAGTTCTTCGACCACGACGTAGATCATCGCCCCCGCGGCGAAGCTGAGGGCATAGGGCAAGATTGGGGCCGCCAGCACGACCGCAGCCGCGCCGATGACAGCCGCCACCGGTTCGACGGCCGCGGAGAGCTGCCCATACCAAAAGCTTTTTCCGCGGCTCATCCCTTCGCCGCGAAGTGGCATGGCGACCGCGATCCCCTCGGGGAAATTTTGCAGGCCGATCCCGACGGCGAGCGCGACCGCGGCGGCGAGCGTGGCCGAGGGATTGCCGCCGATCACGCCGCCGAACGCGACGCCGATCGCCAGTCCTTCGGGGATGTTGTGCAGCGTGATCGCGATCACCAGCAGCGCCGAGCGGCGGAGCGAGGTCCGCGGGCCTTCGGCTTCCTCGAGCGGAAAGCCCAAATGCAGGTGGGGTAACACTTTGTCCAACGACCACAGCGCGGCCCCGCCGAGCAGGAACCCGATCACCGGTGGTAACCAAGCCGGCAGCGGACCCTGCTCCGAGATCTCGATCGCGGGCGCCAGCAGCGACCAGTAGCTGGCGGCTAGCATCACGCCGCCGGAAGCGCCGAGCATCGCATCCAACAACTTACGGTTGGCCTTTCCGGTCCAGAAGACCGTGGCGGCACCCAGCGCGGTCACCGCCCAGGTGAACAACCCGGCCAGCAAGGCTTGCCAAATTGGGTGAAGAGAAACGAACCAAGACGCCATCGCGGGAACCTCGCCTTCCAGTCTGCGGCAAAGCCGAAGTATGCCACACGACGTGTGGAGAGATCCATGTGCCACGATCGGCAGTTCACGCCACCGCGGATGCAGGGCTTGCCGCTATCTGGCTCGGCCTCGTGCCAACTCAGCGGTCGGAGGCGCGCGGGAAAAGTTTTCCTCGCGAAGTACAATGGCCGATGAAGGTGGTGTGCTATCGCGGATACGTGCGATCAACGGTTTCGAACATGACCCATCCCCAAGCCAGTTCGGACGAGGCCCTTTTGCCCCCCCGATTCAAATCCCGCGTCGATCGCATGGAAGCCGGTAAGCTCCTGCGAGGCAAGCTGTCGCGAAGCGATCACGCCGCCTGGCAAGCCCCAGACAACCGGCGGGATCCGATCGAGATTCTCGAGCAGTCGAATCAGAACCGGATTTCCGAACTGATTCCGTTGCGTTACGGGCGAATGCTGCGGAGTCCCTTCACATTCCTCCGTGGCTCCGCGGCGCTGATGGCCTATGACCTGTCGACGCTGCCGAATACCGGTCTGCCGGTTCAGGCCTGCGGCGACTGCCACCTGCTCAATTTCGGCCTGTTCGCCACTCCCGAGCGGAATCTGGTCTTCGACATCAACGACTTCGACGAGACGCTGCCCGCCCCCTGGGAATGGGATCTCAAGCGTCTGGTGACCAGTTTCGTCATCGCGGGCCGCGATCAACGCCTTTCCGAGGACGCGTGCCGGGCAGCGGCGCGGGAGTGTGCCCGGGCCTATCGGGAGCATTTGCGCGAGTTTTCGCGGATGAGCCCGCTGGAGGTCTGGTACGTACAATTGGACGTCGAGACGCTAATCGACATGGCTCCCAATCCCGAGATCCGAAAACTTCGCCAGCAGCTCGCCGAGAAGGCTCGGGAGCGGATCGTCGAGAATCTCTTTCCCAAGATCGTCAGCCAAGTCGGTGGCCGCTACCGATTTGTCGACCAACCGCCGATCCTCTATCACGTCGCGGAGGCTGACATCGAAGAGCGGATGCGAGAAGGATTCGAGGATTATCGCACGACGCTGCCGGCCGAGCGTCGCGTACTGCTGGATCGCTACCAGTTGGAAGATTTTGCGGTCAAGGCGGTTGGGATCGGCAGCGTCGGCACGCGTTGCATGGTCGCGCTGATGTTCTCCGAAGAGAATCACCCATTGATTTTACAGATCAAGGAAGCCCGCAGTTCGGTGTTGGCGCCTTACACAAGCGGGTGTCAGTTCGACAACCAAGGGGAACGGGTCGTCTTCGGTCAGCGGTTGATGCAGTCGTCGAGTGACATCTTCTTGGGCTGGGTCCGCGGCCGGCTCGGTTATGACTTCTATATCCGCCAGCTACGCGACATGAAGATCTCCGCGTCCATCGAACATGCGACGGAAACCCAGATTCAGCTGTACGCCGAATTGTGTGGCTGGACATTGGCGCGGGCGCACGCCAAGTCGGGGGACGCGGCGACCATCAGCGGCTACTTGGGCAAGGGCGAACAGTTCGACGACGCGATGGCCAGTTTCGCGGCGGCCTATGCCGATCAGACCGAAGTCGATCACGCCGCCCTGGTGGCGGCCGAGCGTTCGGGACGGATCCCCGCGATCCGCGAACAGGATTTCTGAGCCGTTTCGGGCCGCATTCACGAAGGAACGCCCGCCGACGTGCCTGGGCCCCCCCAGGTCAGTGGACGGTCGATCGTTCCGCCGGATGTTCGTGATCGCCACGGCCAGGGCATCGCTCAACGCGCAGGCCAGTGTGGTCGACGGTCGGGCGGATTGTTTGTCCTCATGGCCCGGAGTCGCATTGGGGCTTGAAGGGCCAGCGATAGCTACCACGATGATCAAGAAACAGTCACAATGATCGGGCCGGGTGACGCAACGCACCCATAACCTTACAGGAGCGTCTGATGAGAAACTGGCTTGCCGCCGGCCTGATCCTAGCCACCGCCGTGGTCTCGAACGCAACGAATTTGCGTGGGGAAGAGAGCACGGAGACGCTGCGGAACGAAGTCGCGGATCTCAAACGGGAAGTCGAATTGCTGAAACGCTAACGGGACCTGCTGACCCGCGAGTTGGCGCTGCTCAAGGCCGACTCACCGGGCACCAAGGGCAAAAAGCCCGAGCCCGCCGAGGGCGAGATCAACGGAGTCGTGTGGGAGATCATCGCCCTGTCACCCGACGGCAAGCCGATCGGTCTTCCTGGTCGATTTCATGCCTTGGAGGGAAAGGTGTTTGTCGGAGGCAAAGAGGTCGGGACCTTTACCGATCGAGGCGCGACGACGACCGCCGACGTCACCGGAATGCCGGAGGATCGAGCCAATGGCAGATACCAGTTTCAACGCATCGATAAGAATACGTATCGAGGCACGATGCGAAATGTGCTGGGCAAAGAACACAAAGTGGTGTTGAGATTGGTCAAAGATTAGCCTGCCGCTGACGCCACGTGACTTGCGCCCTCGGCCTGCCGGGGGGCGGTCGCCAACGGCACGAATCGCTTCGCGGTTGTTGGAATGACCCGCCTCGCTCCGTTGTCAGCGAACTTTCAAGTCACGAGTGCTCAAGCCACGCGTCTGGCTCGGATACTATCATGACGGGGTTGGCGAATTCAGGCGATTCGTCAGGTTGCGTTACCCCGCTGTACACCGAGAGCCCCGATGAGATCTTTTCCCGGCTGCGTTTTCTTGCTGTTGGCCATGGTGGCTCACCCCGCCGCGGGCTTCGAACCCCAGACTCGCGTCGCGATCGTTGGTGATGCCTTCCACATCAATGACATGCCGACCTATGCCGGTCGCAGTTGGCGGGGAAAGAAGATCGAAGGGCTATTGATGAACAGCCGGATGGTGCAGGCGACCTTCGATGACCTGAACCCGGAAACCCGCGATCGCTGGGCTTATCCGGACACGCAAGCCTGGGACCCCGATCGCAACCTGCATGAATTCCTGGCGGCGATGCCACAGTGGCGTGAGCAGGGGTTGCTGGCGATCACGGTCAACCTGCAAGGGGGTAGCCCCCAGGGGTATTCGAAAGATCAGCCGTGGCACAACTCGGCCTTCACGGAAACGGGCGAACTGCGTCCCGATTTTCTCGCGCGGCTCGAGCAGGTCATCACCAAGGCGGATGAACTCGGGATGGTCGTCATCGTCGGCTATTTCTACTTCGGACAAGACCAGCGATTGCGAGACGAAACGGCGGTGATCGCGGCGACCGACGCGGCGACAAACTGGCTGCTCCAACGCGGCTTCGGCAACGTGCTGGTCGAGGTCAACAACGAGTGCAATGTGAAGGCTTACGACCACGCGATCCTCCGGCCCGAACGGATTCACGAATTGATCGACCGCGTTCGTACCACGCAATGGGAAGGCCGTCGGCTGTTGGTCGGGACCAGCTACGGCGGCGGAGCGGTACCGAAGCCGAACGTGGTCCAAAGCTCCGATTTTCTGCTGCTGCACGGCAACGGCGTGAAGCAGCCGGCGCGGATTGCCGAGATGGTGCGGCAGACCCGCGCGGTCCCCGGCTATCGCCCGATGCCGATCTTGTTCAACGAGGACGACCATTTCGATTTCGATCGCCCCGAAAACAACTTCCTGGCCGCGATCGGCGAGTACGCCAGTTGGGGCTATTTTGACTATCGGATGCCAGGCGAAGGGTTTGACGAGGGCTACCAAAGCGTGCCGGTCAACTGGGCCATCAGCAGCGATCGGAAACGCGGCTTCTTCGGCCTGCTGAACGAAATCACGGCAGGCGGGAATTGAGATTCGCTTTCCAGGACCGCTGGGTGAAAGCCGCGACGATCACTTGGGAGCTCCGTAGACGACGACTTTCACGATCAGTGAAAAATCGAGCTGGTGCAGTTCGTCGAGGATCAGCGACTGGGCTTGGTCCTGACCGAAGCCGCCGGTGCTGGCCCCGATCAGCGGAATGGCCAGCGACCGGAAGCCGTGCTGAGCGGCTAGGCGGATGGCATTCCGCACGCTGTCGCGAATGGATCGCTCCGATGCTCGCCACAGAAGATTGATTCCCGCGACGTGAATGATGGCCTGGAACGGCAACTCGCCGGCTGAGGTGATCACGGCGCCCCCGAGCGGGATCGCGCCGTGGCGGCGAAGTTCGCGAAAGGGAGCCGTACCCGCCCGACGTTTGATCGCTCCCGAAACCCCTTGCGGCAGCAGCAACCACCAGGGGATGACGTTGCGATTCCAGGCGTTGACGATCGCATCGACGTGCTGGTCCAGCAGGTCACCGTGAACCACTTCGATCCCTCGAATTGCTTGGGGCGATTCGTCTCGGCAGTCGGGACAGGAGAACGAGTAGATCGGGTTGCTATGGGCATCATGTCGCAGGTAGGGGATGCTGTCGAGCATCCACTCACACACGCCCAGCGGAACCAGATCCTGTTTACCGCACCGCGGGCACTCGAAGATCGGCATGATGTCGGATTCCGGCGGTTCCGGCAGAAAGAGAAGAGAGACCACTTAAGTATGAGCGCTGGGCGTGATACGGCAATCGACTCGGGAACTCAGCGGTCGCCGATTCCAACCCGACCTTCTCGAAATTGGGAAGCGTCGAACTTCTGGCATCGCCAGCAGCCTCGTTTCAAGCGTCGCGGATCGACCGACCGACTTCGATCTGGCTGACGTGTTCTGGCACTTCCGGGCGAATCGGGGCCGTGGCGTGACCTTTACTTCCGACCGCGGATCGGGTGGAATCTGCGGCGTGGGGTAGCGAAGGGCCGCGGCGCTCATCTCGGCGTTGGCTGGAGAATGAACGGTGTTGGACGCGAACCGTATCCCAACGGCGGTTGGGTGACGCGGTGATTGGGTGATTGCCGGGACGCCGGATCGAGAACACGGGGAAGCGATGGGCATGCTGGAACGGCCGAGTCATTGATGCGCCCTTATTTGCTGATGCTGGGAGGGGCGTTTGCCTTCGCCGTGATGGGGGCGTTCGCGCATGCCGCGAGCGACTACTGCGACTGGCAAGTGATCGCGTTGACGCGCTCCGTTCTGGCGGTCTTCATCGGCTGCCTGTTGGCGGCCCGCGACAGGACGCCCTTGGTTTTCCTCCGCCCCAAGACGCTGTGGGTCCGCAGCCTGGCGGGCAGCGTGAGCGTGATGTGCAACTTTTACGCGCTGTCACGCCTGCCGGTAGCGGATGCCCTGACGTTGACCAACATGTTCCCCCTTTGGATCGCGCTGCTATCGTGGCCGGTCCTGGGGAAGTTCCCGGAGCGCGCGGTCTGGCTCGGCATTCTCTGCGGACTGGCCGGAGTGGTCGTGATGCAGCAGCCTTACCTAGCCGACGGCAACCTCGGCACGCTGGCGGCGGTCATGGGGTCGTGCAGCAGCGCCGTGGCGTTGATCGGGCTGCATCGCCTGAAGCAGATCGCCCCCAACGCCATCGTGGTCCACTTCTCGACCGTTTCCATCCTCACCCTGCTCGCCATGCTCCTGGTCGTGCCCGCCGAACATGGGCTCGGTTCGCAACTCCAGCTGAAATGGCCGGTGCCAGCGCTGTTGCTGGGGGTCGGGTTGTTCGCCACCGCGGGCCAATTGTTGCTGACCCGCGCCTTTGCGGCGGGCGCCCCGGCCCGCGTCTCCGTCGTCGGGCTGACCCAGGTCGGATTCGCGATGGTCTTCGATATCCTGCTCTTCAACCGCGCGCTCGAAATCCATTCGCTGATCGGCATCCTGCTCGTCATGCTGCCGACGGGCTGGCTGTTGCTCCGCCGCAAAGCGAGCGTGACAGCCGACCCCCAGGTCGATCCGCAGGTCGCTGGCGGTGAGCCGAGCTGACCGCGGCATCAGAACGCGGCATCAGAACGCGGCGTTTGCCGGCGTGAGTTTGACGCGGGTCGAAATCCCCTGCAGGGCGATCAGGTGGATCATCTCGTCCACGGTGGTGCAGCAATCGGACAACAG
>DITY01000092.1:0-2156 GCA_002422955.1 Planctomycetaceae bacterium UBA6172 | reverse complement strand
GTCTCCGCAAGCGTCGTCTGCTCAAAACTGTCGGCATAATGTTTGACCACGACCGGGGCCGTGGCGGCGGCGGCGAGGATGCGGGGGTGGATTTCGACGCCCGGCGTCCCCGGATTGAAGAACGGGGCGCTGCCTTGCGCGGGGTCGAAGATGTGCTGAACCAGAATCACGGGCATGCCCTGGGCTTTCGTCTTCGCGATCGCCTGCTCGATCTTCTCGAGCACGACCTCCGGATTCCATAGGGGAAACTTGCCGCCGGGGAAATAGTCGTTCTGAATGTCGATGACCAGCAGGGCTTTCGTCATGGATGGATTCCGAGTTGAGGGTGTTGATCGGTCGCGAGTTATCCATCGCGGGCCGCGGCTGAGGAGCTTAGGCCAAGTCGAACAGCATGACCTCGGACTCCGCGGCGGCAAAAATCGTCAATCGCGGTTCGTCACTGATCGCCGCCCCATCGCCGGCGGCGAGTGGCAGCTCATTGACGCGCACCTCGCCGCGGAGGACTTGCAGCCAGACGTGTCGGCCCGTGGGGATTTCATATCCGATTTCTCGATCCGCGGCGAGCGTCGCCAGGTAGATGCGGGCATCTTGATGGATACGCAACGAGCCCTGTTCCGCGGTCGGTGACGCCACCAAACGGAAGCGATCGCTGCGTTCCTCGAGCGGAAAGCGTTTCTGTTCGTAGCTCGGCGCGCCCCCCTTCCGCTCGGGGAACAGCCAAATTTGGTAGAGGTGGACCGGCTCATCGGGCGAGGGATTGAACTCGCTATGGGTGATCCCCGAACCCGCGGACATCCGCTGGAACTCGCCAGGTCGTAGCACCTCGCCGTTACCCATCGAGTCCTGATGCTCCAGGGAGCCCGCGAGGACGTATGTCACGATCTCCATGTCCTGATGCGGATGGGTGCCGAAACCAGAGGCCGGCGCGATCCGGTCCTCGTTCATCACCCGCAGCGCCCGGAAGTTCAGGTGCGCGGGGTCGCGATAGGAGTTGAACGAGAAGGTGTGGTAGGTATCGAGCCAGTCGTGCCGCGCGTGGCCACGCTCGTGCGATTTGCGAATTCGGATCATCGGGTTGCTTGATTTTGCAAACGGAAAACGGGACGGTCGCGGCGGATCGCCGCCAATCATGACGGCATCACATGACGAGACAACTATTGATATGTAATTTAATGGCTAAAAAAAATTTGGCCGATCAGTCCAGCCGTTCGCGAGCCTTCTCCAACAGGTTGCTGAGCTGTTTCAGTTCCTGATGGTTAAGGTGGCCGATCAGCCGTCGGTGCGTCGCTTCCAGTGGTCGGTCGAGTCGCGCGAGCAGCGTTCTGGCGGCCGGAGTCAGGTCGACATGGACGACGCGGCGGTCTTCCGTGCAACGTTGGCGGGTGATCAACCCCCCTTTCTCGAGTCGGTCGAGCAGTCCGGTGATTGCCGGCACGGCATGCACCAAGCGGTCGGCAATCTCCAAACAGGGGAGCGGTTTCCCTTCGCCGCGGAGGATCCGCAAGACGTTGTACTGGGAAGGAGTCAGCTCGTATTCGCGAAACAGCCGCGCCAGCCGGATATCGTACTGGTCGCTGGTCCGCAGGATGTTCAGAATCGCTTCCTGCAGTGGGCAGACGAAGGGCTCGCGCTTCTTCAATTCGTCTTGCAGGCGGCTCTTGCTCATCCGGCGTTCACTCCTGCACAATAGTATACACGAAAACTATCGGCAGGTCAAGCAATCGGAAGCGGTGCCGCCCCGGGGGAGACGCTGCTTGGCAAACCGAGGTGGCGTTTCGCCCACCTGGGAAAATCGGTAATCGGCGAGGTGCCGAGGCGCGACCGAAAGGACTACTTGGGGAGCAGCGCCAGCACGTTGCTGCTGGGGCGGGCGATCACGTGCGCGGCGATCAATTTCCCCAGCGAGCCGACCTTGGCCTTGCCAGCATCGATCGCGGCCGAGACGGCGGCGACGTCGCCCTTGATCACGACGGTGATGTAGCCGCCGCCGAGCTTCTCCTTGGCGAGCACTTCGACATTGGCGGCCTTGCAAGCGCTATCGATCGCTTCGAATACCGCGGTGAAACCTTGGGTTTCGATGAATCCCAAAGCGAATTGAGGTGCGTCTGCCATCTTGGTTCCTGGTGTTTCTTCTGGCGTGGGGGTGGTCGATCCGG
>DITY01000341.1:19371-25852 GCA_002422955.1 Planctomycetaceae bacterium UBA6172 | reverse complement strand
TGGCGGTTCCTGATTTCACCCAAGGCGACGCCATCCCGGCTGACGCGAAGCATGACTGGAATCTCGGTCCCACCGGCCTGCGCGGTTGGATTTTCTGCGACAGGCTGGTGACTACCGATGCGAGGCAGATTGCTATCACCGCCGTGGATCAAGGTTCTCCGGCCGATGGCCTCTTTGCCGTTGGCGATGTGGTCCTGGGCGCGGGTGGCAAACCGTTTTCCTTCGACCCACGCACGGAATTGGGACGAGCGATCACGGCAGCGGAAACGGATGCTGGCGAAGGCAGGCTCTGGCTCTCACGCTGGCGGGCCGGGAGACTGGAAGAAGTCGAGTTGAAGTTGCCGGTGCTGGGCTCGTTCAGCGCTACCGCGCCCTATGACTGCCCAAAGTCACAGCGAATCCTCACACAGGGTCTGAGGACACTTGCGGCACGAATGTCGGAGCCGGACTACGCGGAAGCGGAAGACGCGATACCGCGTTCCCTCAACGCGCTCGCTCTGCTTGCCGGCGGCGATCCAGTACATCTGCCGCTGGTGAAACGTGAGGCGAAGTGGGCCGCTGACTTCACCAGGCGTGATTTCAGAACATGGTATTACGGCTACGTGATGATTTTTCTGGCGGAGTACACCACGGCCACGGGTGATACCTCGGTCCTACCAGGTCTGCGCCGATTGGCGATGGAAGCGGCGAGTGGGCAGAGCGCGGTGGGGTCGTGGGGACATACCTTCGCGCTGCCAGATGGACGTCTCCAAGGCTACGGTATGATGAACGCCCCTGGCCTGCCGCTCACCATCGGCCTGGTGCTCGCACGCGACGCGGGTGTGAAAGATGCCGAAGTCGCGCGGGCAATCGAACTCAGCACGCGTCTGCTTCGTTTCTACACAGGGAAGGGGGCGGTGCCCTATGGCGACCATGCGGCGTGGACCGAGACGCATGAAGACAATGGCAAGTGCGGCATGGCCGCGGCGCTTTTCAATCGTCTCGGCGAAACGAAAAACGCAGACTTCTTTACCCGGATGGCGGTGGCCTCGCACGGCAGCGAACGGGACTGCGGGCACACGGGTAATTACTTCAACCTGCTGTGGTCGTTGCCCGCTATTGCGCAGGCTGGGCCGCACGCGACGGGTGAATGGATGCGAGAATTCGGCGCGTGGTATCATGATCTGGCGCGACGCTGGGATGGCGGGTTCTCGCATCAAGGCCCGCCCGAACTTGACCACGACAGCTACCATGGCTGGGACGCCAGTGGGGCGTACCTGCTCGCCTATGCGCTGCCGCTGAAGAAAATTGTCCTTACGGGCAGCAAGTCCAGCGTGGTGCAACCGATCGAGTCCGAAGCAGCGCAGAGCCTGATCGTCGATGGTCGGGGATGGGACAATAAAGACCGCAACAGTACCTACGATCGACTCGAAAACAAAGAGCTTCTCAATCGCCTCGGTTCTTGGTCGCCCATCGTACGTGAACGAGCCGCCGCAGCGCTCGCCCGCCGCAAACAGCCTCCGTTGTCAGCGATCATCGCGCTGCTTGATTCCGCGAATCTCGACGCTCGCATCGGCGCCTGCCATGCGTTGGAGGAACTGCGAGATAAAGCCGCTCCCGCGGTTCCACAACTTCGACGAGCGCTCCAGCACGACGATCTCTGGCTGCGCGTGCGAGCCGCGACCGTACTGGCCGTTATTGGCAAACCTGCCCTGCCCGCGCTGCCTGACATGCTGGAGCTTATCGCCCGCGGCACGTCGCCGGAAGATCCGCGCGGCATGGAGCAGCGATTCGTTTCCTCTGCCATTTTCAGCGAAATGCTCACCAGCACAAAGTCGCTCGACGGCGTGGACCGCGACAAGCTCCGCGCCGCCATTACGCTCGGACTGCAAAATCAGGACGGCCGAGCCCGCAGCGAGATCAGCGAGATCTACCGCCGTCTCAGCTACGAAGAACTCCAGTCGCTACTGCCCGCCGTCCTCGAAGCTATCGAGAAGCCCGCACCCAGCGGCGAGATGTTCGCCGACGGTGTGCGGCTCAACGGGTTGAAAGTACTGGCCTCGCATCACATCGAGGAAGGGATGCAAGCTTGCGCTGACTACCTCCGTACGCAGAACCCGTGGGCGAGTGAGCATCGCACGCCCGAGATTCTGGAAGTCCTCGCCCCCTACGGCGCGGAAGCCCAGCGCGTTGTCCCTCATCTCCGCGAAACCGCTGTGATATTCGACCAGGGCGAGGCGAACTTCCCCAAACGCCTCAGCAAGCAAAAAGCGCAGGCCGTGCGGGAAGCCATCGAGAAAATCGAAGCGGCGCAGGATCGCCCTGAATTGAGGCGATTGAAATAGTGTTTGGGTCAGACGGGAAGTTTGAAGCAAGTTCGTGTGACTGCGCGCCGTCAAAAAGGTTGACACATCGAAATACTGTGATTTTCGGCGCGATTTGCAGATGAGATTCACCATTCCGTTGCCCTTGTTCGATGTGCGTCTGCAGGTTCGATGAGGCTGGCACGTTCCGCTTGACCTTGCGGGTTGGCGTCGTGAACAGGTCGTCAAACGCCTTCGGGTACTTCTTGTCGTTGTCACCACCTCACCTGCGAGCGGTTGCCAGTGGCATGACGTCTGCTAGCTTTCGAATTGATCATTCGACGCAGGCTTGCTACAAGTTCCACGACCGGCGTCGCTGCGACCAATCTGGAAGCGAACGCTTCGTTCCGAAGCATGTTGGCAAGGCCAGCCGAGCCTCGATCTTTGACACGCTGCGAAGCGGCAGTCCCCCGGCCCTGCGGAATCGCTTGCCCTAACGATCGGACTGCCGTCACCAGTAAATGTGCCGCAGAAACCTTTGGCGATCCGCCTTGGGAAGGGCATCGACATCGCGAATGACGTAGCGATTGTCTTCGGTATCGCTGATAATCTTCCCGTGCCTGCCGAAGTCCAACGCCTGGCTTTGGCTCCACCGCATGGTGAAGGCTTCACGACCCATGTTCGTACCGACGTCGAACTCAAGGTATCCGTGAGCGGAAGTGAGGGAATGAATCGCTCGGATCTGTTTGAGCAAATAGCGACGGGCCAGGGCTCGTTGAATCGCGACCCGGGCCTCCGCTGGCCAATCGGCTAGGTTCGAGATCATGCCGAGTTCAAATTCGTCGCCCTTCTCGTCCCATCCCCGCACGCTCAAATAACGTTCCGGGTGTGTCGCGGGAAAGGCACAGACGACAAAACCGCCTTGAGACCGTGTCGGATTCGGGCCGGTCAATCGGAGCGTCCTGACCGCCAGCCCTTCGGGATCGGTCCAGGCGATTTCATGAGATTCGGGGGTTAGCCAATTAATCGCGTGCGCGGTCGGATCTTGCGTGTCCAACTGCGACCCTGCGTCAGCAGCAGGCTGGTCCCGCTGGGGGGCCTTGGACCCGTCGATGTCTGATTGCGCGGGGTCGCTCGGATGGATGACCAGCTTGTCGACGCTGGGGTCCTTGGAGATTTGTGTTTGGATCCGTACGAGTCGGGCGTAGACGCCGTCGGCGGCGAGCAGATCGGCGTGAGTCCCCTGCTCCAAGAGACGACCGCGGTCGAACACGATGATCCGATCCGCATTCTTGAGTGTTGAAAGCCGATGCGCGATCGCGATCGTCGTCCGACCCTTGACCAGCACCTCCAGCGCTTGCTGGATCGCCCGTTCCGCCTCGGCATCGATGTTGCTCGTGGCCTCATCGAGGACCAAGATTTTCGGGTCGTAAAGGAGTGTTCTTGCGATGGAGAGCCGCTGCTTTTCTCCACCCGACAAACCGGCACCCTGCTCACCCAGCGGTGTTTCATAACCCAAGCTGGCCCGGCAAATGAAATCGTGAGCCCCAGCAGCTTTGGCCGCGGCCATCCCTTCTTCGATCGTGGTTTGCGGACGCCCATAAGATAAGTTCTCCCAAACCGTGCCACGAAACATGAACGACTCTTGGAACACGATCCCCAGATTGCGTCGCAGGTCGTCCATCGAGAGGTCGCGGATATCGATCCCATCCATCAGGATGCGCCCTTCTTGAACGTCGTAGAAACGGCCCAATAGATTGACCAGTGTTGTTTTTCCCGATCCGCTCCGTCCGACGATACCGACCATTTCGCCGGGACGAACTTCGAACGAGACGTTCTGAAGTACCGGTTGATGTCGGTCATATCCGAAAGTGACCCCTTCGAAGCGGATCTCCCCTTGCACGTCCGTCCAAGGCCGCGTCGTCTCTTTTTCAGGCACCGTGATGGGGGTGTCCAAAAGCTCAAGCACCCGTTTACTACCGGTCAGGAAACTGGTTAGCCACGTGGTGAAGTTGGAAAGGGTTGCCAGGGGGGCATAAAACATCGCCAGGTAGGCCAAGAACGCGATCAAGGACCCGAGCGTCATCTGTTGGCCGATGACGTCTTTGCCCCCGACATACCAAACGATCAAACCGCCCAAGCTGAACACCAATTGCATGGCGGCCGAATAGGAACTGGTGGCAAACTCGACAAACAAGCGGGAATCCTTCAGGTAGCTGCTCGCATTCTCAAAGCGTTCGTATTCACGTCCCTCCTGTCCGAACGCTTTCACGACGCGAATACCCGAAAGCATGCCACTGAGGGCGGCGATGTGCTTGGACGAGGAATCCCACAGTCGGTAATACCGAGGGTAAACGTGCCGCCAGAACATCCAAGTACCAAGGAACACGAGCGGCACCGGGATTAGCGTGTAAAGGGCGAGTTTCGGATTGAGCCACGCGAGCATGGCACCGACGCCGATGAGTTGCACGATCTGGAGCAAGAAACCGCCTGTCAACTGATGCACCAGTCCGTGCAAGACTTCACTGTCATAAGCGACTCGACTCATGAGCGACCCGACTTGATGTCGGTCGTAATACGCGACGGCCAATTTTTGCAATCGCTCGACCATATCTCCGCGGAGTCGGTGAGTCAGGTTCGAACCGATCAGGGTGGCCAGTCGCCCTTTGAAGACCCCGACTACCGACAATACGAACCGCGAAATCGCCAGCGCGAGCACCACGGCACCCAGGCCGAACATGAAGTTATCGGATTGAGGATTGACCGCCGCCCCCTTCGCCAGCACCTCATCAACCAGATACTGTTGTAATTTGGGGGGAACCAACTCGGCGATCACCCCCACAACGGTCAAGGCGCAAAGCGTGACCGCACCATTCAACTGGGGGCGGAGCAGTACCCACACCCGGCTGAGGACCTGACTGCGGTGAATGCACTTCGGGCAATTCTCATCGGCAGTCGACAGACGCAACCCACACTTAGAACAACGGGGCGGGTTCAGACGCTCGTCTGCGGCGATCGTCAGTTCGCCGTCAGAACGGAGTTGGTCGAGCCTTCGAGAAACCTTGTGGAAACGATCCGCATTGGCGTTCGAAAACCGGAGCAAGTCCAGCCACCGGTCCTCGGTCTTGACTTGCAAAATCCCCGAGCCGAGACCGGCCCAAGTTCGAACCGATTGGAGCTCCTTCACGGGAAAGGCCTGAACCAACTCGGCTTCCGACCCATCCGCAACGGCCGTTGTCGCCGCGACCACACTGATGTGGTCGCGGGTTACGACTAACCAATTCGTCCTTATTTCGCCGGCTAACGAGATATCCGTTTGGGTCGCTAGGAGGACGGGTCGGTGATTCAGCTCGTGAACGTTTAGGCAGCGGGTGATATCGGACGGAAGTTCGGTTTCGGGCATTCGATTAATCACCCGAGCATTCATCTTCGGGCGCGACCAGCGTGGGAGTATTGGGAAATGACGCGCGAATTATTAACAGCCTGTCAATGGCTTGTGATTCGGCTCGGCGGCGCGGCCTACCCTCGGAGCAGCGGTTGTTGGGATAGCCAGATCCATGGCCCGCGATCCGGCAGTCCGATAGCCAAAATCACGGGCCTCTCCCGCTTGGCAACGAAGCGGCGCAGAGCGGTCACCATTCCGCTGCGGCAAAGAATTTTTCGACTCGCAATCCGAGACACCTGGGCGAGAGTTCAACGGCGGTGTCGATGGTAGGCTGGGAGCTTCGCGCGAACCGAATCGCATTCCCAGCTCGAACTGCCCGGGACGTTCACAGGATGCCCCGGTGGGGCTGAGGGAAAACGGGGTTCGAGTCGGCTGCGGTGCAGGGATGCCAACTCGAGAGGATCGGTCCGTCCGAGGGGGACTCGATTTCCCTCAAGGCCGAGATTGATCTCAACCACTCCCCAATCGTCTCCACGTGAGCAGTTGCCGGTAATGGCTGCTGAGCGTGCCGACAGCTCATTCGGGCAGAAGGTAAATTGGGCGCATCCGCGGCCGAAGGACGGATCCTTAAACATGGGCCGAAGTTGGTATTCAACGTTCGGCTCAGCTTGATATCCAGCTTACGATCCCAACCCCACGACCCGCGTAGCCGTTGGAACGCCATCCCCAGCGGCACCCGGGCTGGCCCCATCCGAGGCCGTTCAGCGGCAACTGAGCGGGCTGTCGACAATTCTCGGTGGGAGGCCGACCTTTA
>DITY01000341.1:7920-19238 GCA_002422955.1 Planctomycetaceae bacterium UBA6172 | reverse complement strand
AGGCTGGGGCCAACCGTTTCGAACATTTCGGAGAAGCCCCGCTCAAGTTCGCTGAATCCGGGAATAGCGACAGCGCCGACCATGTCCTGGGCGGCAGCAGCGGCACCGGCCATAGCTTGTTCGTCGACCCCGACCGCGTCCCTGGCAGGGTCTTCGACTTTTTGGCCGCCGTTGTTCAAGAACCAGACCACGCCACCGACAATTGCCGCCAGTGCGATTAACGGCAGCAGCAACTTGCCCAAGCCGCCGCTGGCCGTTTCGGCAGCCTTACCGACCTGATTGATGGTCTGGCCAGTCAGCTTACCGACATCACCTAGCGAATCGAGGCCGGGGATGCCCGCCAGCGAAAGCCCCGCCGGAAGTGCCGAGATGATGTTCCCCTTCTGCTCGGAAAAGAGTTGGTTGATACCCGGGCCATCAATCTTTCGTCCCTTGAAGGAGTTGGCAACGGAGCCGAGGATCAGTGGCGCGAGCAGACCCAATCCCTTGGTGATCAACGAAGAATCCAGCTTTAAAAATTTGGCCAGCAGAGGCACTAGGCCTGTCAACATGCCGTTGCCCAGCAAGCTGGTGAGCAGGTCTCCGCCCTTCTTCGCATCGGCGCCACTCAGCATCTTGCCAAGATTGCCGAGCATCCCTGGGTCAATGCCATTGAACGCTAAAGCGAGCTTGTCAGCGCCCTCCTTTTTCGCAGCGACGGAGCCAAGCCCGGCCAAAATCGCCGGTATGCCAGCCTTCAGCAGTTTGCCCGTATCCGCATCGCTGGCCCCCAACATTCCGCCTAGCTGTTTGGTGATTTCTCCCGTCATCTGACTCTTCAACACGTCTACCAAGTTCATAGTCTGTCCTTCTTCTTCTTTTTCTTTGTGGGGGTTGGTGGCCCGGCCTGTTTATCCGCTGGGGGGGTCGTGCGGCCCCCTGGCCTCCGGGCGAACGCATTCTATCGATGCAAGGTCGGGCAGCAAGTGGGAGCTAGCGAGATAGCTCGCGCGGTGCAAAAAATGTCGCCACAACGCAACGGGTGTAACCGGATGGCCGACTCGATGCTCAGGCAGCAAGTGTGAGCCCCGTCATGAAGTTGGCCCGCGGGCGCTTGCCTTGCGGCGCTGGCCCCTGCGGCTGATGGCGGCACCGAAACAAGGCGTCCAACACCGCCTGGGCGTCCCGATAATGACGATCCACCGAATGAACACTGCCGACCGCCGCCATCGTCTTGGCGCCCGGTTTCATCCCCTTGTCTTTCGAGGGGGCAAAGACCGGTTGGGGCGCGGCGTGCGGTTGCTGGCTCGGCGCGCCCTTGCGATCAATCGCCGCCACCAGAAGCTGACCTTCGTACTTGGGGTCGGGCGCCGGAAGCTCGTCAAAAAGACCGCTCACCAATTCGGCTTGGTGTTTGCGGACGCGTTCGGCACGATCGACAGGGAGCCACCCAGCGGTAATCGGCCCAGCGGTAATCGGCCCAGGGCGTAGCAATCTGCGAGGATTCCTGTGTCGCGAGCCTTAGACCACCTGATGTTGGTTCGAGCTATGATTATCAGGACAAAAGATAGTGAACCCATTCAATGGATGCATCGATAGGCGCTGGCCTGCCGAGCAAGGCTGTTGAGATATCACAAGACCCCCGTTTCAGTTCATTTTCGGCATGTCGAAATCGGAAGAAAGAGAGACACCATGTTCTTGACGCATCGCTGGTTGTCCATCACCGTCCAGATACTTGCTGTCGGGCTGACAGCAAGTTTCGCCGACAGCGCTTCGGCGCAGCAAAAGAAGCCCAACATCGTCTTCATCCTTACCGACAATCTCGGCTACGGCGAAATCGGGTGTTACGGCGGCGGCATCACTCGCGGTGCGGCGACGCCGCGCATCGATTCCATCGCCAAGGAAGGACTCCGGCTCCTGAACATGAACATGGAGACGCAATGCACGCCCAGCCGCTCCAGCCTCATGACCGGGCGCTGGGCGATTCGTTCGGGCACGCATTCGGTCCCGTTCGGCGGTGTCGCGGACGGCCTCACGCAATGGGAGGTGACCATCGGAGAAGCCTTGTCCGAGGCTGGCTACGCGACCGGTTACTTTGGCAAATGGCATCTTGGCAGTCACGACGGACGGTTGCCCAACGACCAGGGCTTCGACGAGTGGTTCGGAATCCCGCGCACGACCGACGAGTCGCTGTGGCCGTCCGCGAACGGCTGGTCACCAGACATCATGCCCGCGGAACACACGATGGAAGGCAGGAAGGGCGAGAAGAGTCGCGAGTTGAAGGTCTACAATGTCGAGCAGCGTCGGCTGATCGACGCGGAAATCACCCAACGCTCGGTCACCTTTATCGAGAAGCAAGCCGAATCGGGAAAGCCGTTCTTGGCCTACGTGGCGCTGACCCAGCCCCACTTGCCGACCGAGCCGAATCCGACCTTCAAAGGCAGGACCGGCAATGGCGACTGGGCGGACATGCTCGCGGAGATGGATTTCAACGTCGGCCAGTTGCTCGATGCGGTCGACAAGGCGGGCGTTCGCAACAACACGATCGTCATCTTCACGAGTGACAACGGCCCCGAGTACATGAAGCCCTGGGATGGGTGGGCAGGACCGTGGCGCGGTCAGTATTTCACCGCGTTGGAAGGGGGCATCCGCGTCCCCTTTCTGATCCGCTGGCCTGGCAAAATTGCCGCGGAGCGGGTAAGCAACGAGATTGTGCATGGTGTGGACATGTTCGCCACGCTGGCGAAATGCGCCGGCGCGAAAGTGCCTGACGGCCGTCCGATGGACAGCATCGACCAGTCGGACTTCCTCCTCGGCCAGACCGAGAAGTCGGCCCGCGAAGGATTCCCGATCTTTTGCTCCGAACGATTGCAGGCGGTGAAGTGGCGCAATTGGAAACTGCACTTCATGCGGCAGGACACGATGTTCGACCCGCCCGTGAAGAATCCGGTACCGACGATTTTCAACCTGTTCACCGACCCTCGTGAAGAGAAGCCCACGCCGGATACGTGGGTTGTCGGACCGGTTTTGAAAATCGTCGGCGAGTACGAAGCGAGCGTGAAGAAGTATCCACTGATCCCGATGGGCACACCTGACCCTTTTGCTCCCCCGAAGTGAACGGCTGATTGAACCGAGAGACAACACCACCATGAAAACCAACCCACGAGTCCTTTTCGTCGCCGCGATTATTGGTGCTGTGGCATTCACATCCGCCGTCACGCGCGCCGCCGACCCGCTCCCATCGTGGAACGATACCGGACCGAAACAGGCCATCATCGCCTTCGTCGAGAACGTAACCGCGGAAGGTTCGCCGGAGTTCGTGCCGCCAGCCGAACGCATCGCCGTCTTCGACAACGACGGCTGTCTGTGGGCCGAGCAGCCGATGTATTTTCAGGCGTTCTTCATCTTCGATCGCATCAAGGCGCTTGCGCCGCAGCACCCGGAGTGGAAGGAGCAGGAGCCGTTCGCCTCCGTGCTCAAGGGAGACGTGAAGGCCGCGCTGGCAGGCGGTGAGAAATCGCTGTTGGAAATGGCGATGGCCACTCACGCGGGCATGACCACCGAGGAGTTCGAGAAGATCGTGAACGATTGGATCACCACGGCGACGCATCCCAAGACCGGGAAACGCTACACGGAGATGGTCTATCAACCCATGCTCGAAGTCCTGACGTATTTGCGCGCCAGGGGCTTCAAGACCTTCATCGTCTCCGGCGGCGGCATCGAGTTCATGCGGCCGTGGGCGGAACGCGTTTATGGCGTCCCGCCGGAGCAGGTCATCGGCAGCAGCATCAAGACGAAGTTTGAAACGCGCGACGGCCAGCCCGTCATCGTGCGGCTGCCGGAGCTGAATTTCATCGATGACAAGGCAGGCAAACCCGTCGGCATTCAACAACACATCGGCCGCCGCCCGGTGATGGCCGTTGGCAATTCCGACGGCGACTTCGAAATGCTCCAATGGACGACTAGCGGCAAAGGTCCGCGTTTCGGCCTGATTGTTCATCACACCGACGCCGACCGTGAATGGGCCTACGACCGCGAGTCGCACGTCGGTCGCCTCGCGCGCGGGCTCGACGAGGGGCCGAACCGCGGTTGGACGATCGTGAGCATGAAGGACGATTGGAAGACGATCTTCCCAGAAAAGTGATTCTATCGAGTCTCACTTCACCGCGCGGTACAGAAATATCGCCACGCCGAAACGGCGTCGAATCTGGGGCTGAACGCGGCTGGTGGAAGGCTTGAATCCGAGCAGCGGACAATCTGGCGGGCGGGCGTTGGTCGGCGGGGGTTACGGCAGGACGCGGGTGCTCTGGTTCGCGATCGCGCCGCTAGGGACCAGGCGACTGATCGCCTCGACCGTGAGTTGGATCTGTTGGGGCTGATTGCTGACCAATTCGATCTCGTAATCGATCGTTTCACCCGCCCGCAGGTCGCGGATCTCTTCCAAGTAGATCGTGTCCCCTTCGCGACGGAACTGATTCGTCGTCGGCGCGTAGCGCTGGGCGACGCGGGTCAGTTCCACGCCAGGTGGCATCTTGAAACGCAAACCCACGGCGCCGTCGGGTTGGTTACCGGTGTTTTGAACGGCGAGCGCATAGCGGATCGGTGCGCCGACGCGGGCCGGGTCGTCGCGATCGAGCAACGACAGCGACAGGGTGTTGGTCGGCACGGCGCCGGGCGGGGGGCTGGGCAGCGCGGGGGTGCTGAACGACGGGTCGGCCGGGATCGGCGCGGGGGCGGACGGGATCGTCGGTGGCGGGATCACTGGCGGCAGCAGCGTCGGTGGGGTCGGCGTCGCTGGTTGCAACGAGGGGGGCCGCGGCGCCGCTTGAGGGATGGGCGTCGACTGCGGGACGGCTGGGGCGGCCGGCGTGCCGGGGATGATTTGGAACTGGAACGAATCCGACGCGCGGGCCCCTTCGGCCGATTCCACGGTCAGGATCATCAGCGACTGGGGTGCCACACGGGTCGCCAGGAACTTGCCTTCTAGCAACACCGACGATCGGGTATCCGGGCCGATCGGCATCGCGGGAATGGTCCAGCCGATCTGGAACTGGCTCAACCGCGACATGTCGCTCCCTTCCGTCGCTTCGATCAGTTGCAGCGACGAATCGAACGTGACCGTGATCCGCACGTTGCTCAGCGGCACTTGGCCGGTGTTCACGACCCGGTAGCTGAACAGCCGATCGGTGGAGGTTTGGACCTGTTCGGGACCGCTGACGGTCGCCGTGATGGCGGGGACGGGGACGATGCGGTTGATCACCGTCGCGCACCCTTCGCCTTGCGTCTGCTGGCCACCATCCGCGAAGGCTTCGACGATCACGCAGCGTCGCCCGGCTTCGAGGGAAACGAAGGTCACGGCCGAGGACCAGGTCGCGCCGGGCTGCAACGGCCCGTCGGTCTTGTTCTGGCCGATCACGCGGCTGCCGGTTTGGGTGTGCGTCATCGCGTTGTCACCGACGGCCCGCAGGTTGACCCCGCTCAGTGCCCGGTCGCCGGTGTTGGTCACGTCGATGTTGAAGGTGACCGGTGAGCCGACCTCGACCGGTTCCACGGCCGATGGGGTGACGCGGATCGCCAAGCTGGGGCGATAGACGTCGATCGCGACCGTCCCTTCGGCAAACAGGCTGTCGTCTCCGCGGGCTTGGAATTGCAAGCGAGACGAGGACTGCGATGCGAGCGACATGAACAGGTCGAGCTGTGTGCGGGGCGGGATCGTGCCGATCTCCCAGGTGATGTTGGAGGGGGTGACGCGAGCGAACGAGTCGGACTGCGTGACCCGCGAACCCGGTGGCAGCGCGACGCTGACGGTCACGTTGTTGGCCGGCTGGTCGCCGGTGTTGCGGACGTTGGCGACGACTTCGACCGGTTGGTCAAATGTGGCGACCGCCGGGGCCGCGGCGCGCAGCTCCAACTGCGGGGCGCTCCAGGTGATGAACGTTTGACCCGCACCCAGTGGCAAATCGGGCAGGTTATCGCCGTTGTTGCCGGGACGGACGATCTGCATTCGGATCGCCGCGGTCCCCGAGGCGAAGTTCCCGGTCGACAAGCGGATCGGGATCAGTTCCGCGGTGGCGTTGCCCGAGGTGTCGACCGGCACGTCCACGGTCGTGCTGCCGCCGGACCCCGCCGCCGCACCGGGGGTGACGAACAACGCGACTTCGGGGTTGAGGATTTCGTAACGCACGGTCCAGCCGCGCGCCGGCAGGGTCCCTTCGGAACGGGTGACCCGCGTCGACAGCGTGACTGGGGTCCCGGCGAGCACCCGCTGAGCGCCGGGGAATTGCCAACGGGCATCGATCCAGTAAATCGTCGCGGTCGCTTTGCGTTGATCCCAGCAATCGCTTTGCGGTGCGAGCACGGTGACGCGGCTGACCCCTTCGTTCGGGCTGCTGAGCGAGAGCCAGGTTTGGCCTTTCTCCAACGACACGTCGTCGCCCTGGTTGCGATTACCGCGGGTGATCAGCGACCGTTTGGTGCTCGTGACGCCGATCGCGTAGGTGCCGCTGCGTTTGTCCGCTTTCTCGATGCTGGCGAGTTTGTGCAGCATCCCAGGCGAGTCATTACCGACTTCGATGAAGTTGCCGACGCTGTCCTGGGTCATCATCCATTCCAACGGCTGGCCGACCTGCAAGAAGCCGTCATCACCACAGATACCGGACAGCAGGATGACCTCGCCACCGACCGGGGCGACGATCTGCTGGGGCGACAGCAGGATGCTGCCTCGGGTGCCCTGGTCGGGCAACTTGTGGTGCGGTCGCTTGCCGAGCACTTCATCGCCGTACAGGACCGCGGGGGGGCCGTCGACGCAATCGGTGCAGGTTCCGGGTGGGCTGATGACCCGGCCGCTGTTGGGCAATTGCTGGGGCGCGCAAGGGGGCGGTTCCGCGGGGGCGGTGAAGGCGGGCTTGGGTCCGCCGTGATGCAGAGCCCCGTGGAGTTTCGCTTTCAGGCCGTGCAAGCAGACCAGGCAGGTGCAACCTTCGCCACCCGCGCAGGGCAAGGCCAACGAGGTCGAGGTCGGCTTGGGGGCGAACAGGCAGGCCCCGGTCGGGTCGATCGCGGGTAGCCGCAGTTGCTGGCAACCGCTGAGCAGCGCCAACGCCGCGATCAGGGTCAGCCAACGGAAGGTGAAGCCGATCGACCGCGCCACGCGGCACGCGACTCGAGCCGGAGCGGTTGCCCGCTGGCGAGTCACGGTACTGCGAAGGGCTTCGTGCCGGTTCACGAGTCGATCTCGAGGCTGATGGAGAGATGCTGGTTGAGCGGGTTGCGTAGGAAGGAGCCTCCGAGCGTCTCAGACGCAGCGGCACAACTCTCTCCGTGGGAAAGCTAGCACGCGCCGCAAGGGCAGGATGCCGTTTCGCCACACCGGATGATGCGAAAAGTCATCGCGGCCGTCAGGTTATGCGGAATCGTCACGGTTATGCGGGCGAAACGCGGCTGGACGGGTGCAGGCCGACAACCCGCGGCGGCTCCTTGCGGCGCGGCGGACGGATTTGCCGCGGGTAGTCCGTTTGGCCGCCGCGGCGCTATAATCACTCCCGGCGGCGGCTGTCAGGCCGATCCGGCCGAACGCCCCCAACGGAATGGTTGCACCATGACTGCCTCGTCGACCGCCCCGGCTTCTGGCCACCGCAATTCCGACCCCGAGTCGCTGTTGCAGCGTTTCGGCTTGAGCTGTTTTCGGCCTGGGCAACGCGACGTGGTGGACGCCTTGGCGGCGGGTGCCGATGTCCTCTGCGTGATGCCGACGGGTGGCGGTAAAAGCCTCTGTTACCAATTGCCGTCACTCGCCCGGGCCGGCACCACGATCGTCGTTTCGCCGCTGATCGCCCTGATGAAGGACCAGGTCGATGCCCTGCACCGGATCGGGATTTCGGCGAAGCTGATCAACAGCACGCTCACCGCATCCGAGCAGGATGACGTGATGCGGCAGATGGCGGCGGGCGAGTTGGAATTGGTCTACGTCGCGCCCGAACGGCTCCGCAACGGCCGGTTCTTGGAGGCGGTCAGCCGCGCGGGGGTTTCGCTGCTGGCGATCGACGAGGCGCACTGCGTCAGCGAGTGGGGGCACGACTTCCGGCCCGACTACGCCCGCTTGGGACAATTCCGCAAGCGCTACCTGCCCGGGGTGCAGACGATCGCGCTGACCGCCACCGCGACGCCGCACGTCCGCGAGGACATCAAGGCGATCCTGGGGATGACCGCGCCGCGCGAGTTCGTGACCGGATTCGCGCGGACCAACCTGCGGTTTTCGGTCGAACATTGCGCGAGCGATCGCGAGAAGAACGACCGGCTGCTGGAGTTCGTTCGCAAACAGAAAGGCAGCGGCATCATCTATGCCGCGACCCGCAAACGCTGTGAAGAGTTGGCCGAATGGTTGCCGGAAAAACTCCGCCGCCCCGTCGGTGTGTATCACGCCGGCATGGAGTCCGACCAACGCCGCTGGGTCCAGGAAGAGTTCATGTCGGGGAACTTGGCCGCGATCGTTGCGACCAACGCGTTCGGGATGGGGATCGATAAGGCCGACATCCGCTACGTCGCGCATTACAACATCCCCGGCAGCCTCGAAGCCTACTACCAAGAGGCCGGGCGGGCGGGACGCGACGGCAAGATGAGCGAATGCCGCTTGCTGTTTTCGTATTCCGATCGCTACGTCCAAGAGTTCTTCATCGAGAACCGTTACCCGTCGCCCGAAATCGTCCGCAAGGTGTATGAGTACCTGCTGTCGTGGCCGGATGACCCGATCGAATTGACCCTGCAGCAGATTCGCGACGCGATCCACATCAAGGAAACCGCCGAGTCGGTCGGCACGTCCGAAACGCTGTTGGCCCGCGCCGGGGTGCTGAAACGCCTGGACAGCAATTCCAATTCGGTGATCCTGCGGATCGACAGCGACCTGCCGACACTGGTCGATCTGCTGCCCCGGGAGGCGAAGCTGCGGCGCAAGGTGTTGCTGGCGGTCGAGAAGTGCATCGGTTCGCGGCGGTTCGAAGACGTGTATGTCAGCCCGCCGAAATTGCTCAGTCTGGCGGGCATCGAACGCGAGCAGTTGTCGCGAACCCTACGGGAGCTGAACCGACTGAAGGCCTTCGATTACGTGCCGCCCTTCCGCGGCCGCGCGGTCCACTTCACCCAACGGGATGTTCCGTTCGACCAATTGAAGATCGACTTCGAAGAGCTGACGCAGCGCAAGCAGGCCGAATACGACAAACTGGAAGCGGTGATCGAGTTCGCCCGTACGCCGCGGTGTCGCCAACGCAGCGTGTTGGAGTATTTCGGCGACCCCAACGTGCGAGACTGCGGGATGTGCGATCGTTGCGACCCGACCGGCAAGTCGATGCCCCAGGAGCTGATGACGGCGCAGCAACTCGCGACCGCCACGCAAGAACAGGCCGACCGATTGAAGGGCGTCGATGAAGCGGCGCTGCTGCGTGGCATTCGCATCGTGCTCAGCGGCATCAAACGGATGCACGGCCGCTTCGGCAAGGCGATGATCGCGCAAATGCTCGGCGGTTCGCAGAACAAAAAAATTCAGCAATGGAAGCTCAACCGGCTGAGCACCTATGGCATGTTGTCGTCGCTCAAGCAGCCCGAGCTGATCGACTTGATCGACATCCTGATCGCCGCGGGGATGGCCAGCCAAAGCGAAGTCGAAGACCGCCGACCGACCGTGCAGTTAACCGAGTTCGGGGAGCAGGTGATGCACGCCCGCGAGCCGTTGCCAGCGTCGCTCGGCTTGCCCTTCCCGCTCGCCAAACGGTTGGCCCGCGCCGCCGCAGCGATCGAAGGGGGCGATGTCACTGGCGAAACCGGCCCGTCGCTCGAGTCCACGTCCGCGGCCCCGCAGGCCGATGGCTCCGCCGCCAGCTACGGATCGTTGACGGAGCCCTCGGACGCGGCAACCCGCACCGGCGACGATTCGCTCGACCACTCGGCGGCGACGGTTCAGGCAGTCCAGCCGAGCGAACCGAGTTTGCGGTCGGACGAATCCGCCCCGTCCGCCGATGATGAATTGGTCAGCCGCTTGAAACGCTGGCGAGGCAAGACGAGCGCGGCGCTGGGGATGCCGGCCTATCGCATCCTGTCCAACGCCACGATCGTGCGACTCGCGACCGAGCGGCCGACCTGCACCGACGAGCTCGAAGCGATCTCGGGGATCGGGCCGGTCACGGTGGAGCAATTCGGCTACGACCTGATCGAGATCATCCGGCAGTCGCTCGAGCCGTCCGACTCGCCCTCGTCGCTGCCCCCCACGGCAGCTCCGCCGCGGACCCCGTCCCGGACGAACACCGACGCCACGCCGCAAGGTTCGCCTTCCACGCCGACTGGTTTGCCGCGGACTGTTACATCTTCCTCTGAGTTACCAGCGGCTGTTTCATCTTCGGCTGATTCGTCAACGGGCACCGAGGCGAAGCCCGACCACGGAGACGCCTACTGGACTTGGCGGATGCTGCAAGACGGTTATGCCTGGCACGACGTCGCTTCGATCCGCCGCACGACTTCGGAGCGGATGCTTGATGATCTGCTCGCCCTCGCCGCGAACGGCTATCCGGTCGTCCCCGAGTGGGTGCCGAATCCCGAGCTCCGCCAGCGATTGGCGGGCCGACTCCGCTGAGTCGCGTCGCGGGTGAGTCCGATCGCCATGAACCCCGTCTACTTTGAAACGCGTTTTCGGCTCGACGCTCGTCCGCCGCGCTGGCCCGACGCCTTCGTGATCATCACCGCCTACGCCACCACGGGTCAGTCCTGGGCTGAGCACGTCAATGTCGCGGCCGACCGGCGACTTGCCGAGCAGATCGACCGTTGGGCCTGTTGGCGCTGGCGTGTCACGGGTTATTCGCCCACGACGGGGCACGCCGAGCCGGGCTGGGCGGTCGCGCTTGCCTGGGAGGAGGCATGCGACTTAGGGCGAGCATTTCACCAGGACGCGATCTACGCCGTCGAGTCGGATACGCTGTTCGTCACCTGTTGCGATTCCGGCAGGCGGTTGATCGCGGTCGGACCCTTTCGCGAGCGCCTCGATGGCGACTCCTGACGCTGGCGGCGGAGCGGTGCCTCGGTCGACGCGGCTCGCATTGAGCCGCGCCGCACCCGCGGTTATCGCTCGGTCACGACGGCCGGCGTCGGCAGCTTTGCCGGGTTGCCTGTGGTAAGATGCCGAGCGGTTGGGCTGGCGAAGATCGCAATCCAACTCCCGCCCGACTGATCGCCTCGTCCTCAGAGCAGACTCATCATGACACGCTTATCCGACCGCTCCGCTTCCGCGGCCTTCATCCTGCTGCTCGTTCACGCGGTGGCGGGAACGATTCCGTTCTCGGTCGCTGTGTCCCCGTCCG
>DITY01000341.1:0-7910 GCA_002422955.1 Planctomycetaceae bacterium UBA6172 | reverse complement strand
CCGGCGGACAGCCTGGCGGGCAAACGTCCCAACATCCTGTTCCTGCTTACCGACGATCAGGGTTACGGTGATTTTTCGGCACACGGCAATCCGGTGCTGAAGACCCCGCATCTCGATCGGTTGCATGCCGAGGGGGTGCGGTTCACCGACTTTCTGGTCAGCCCGACCTGTTCGCCGACACGCAGCGCGCTGATGTCCGGCCGTCACGAGTTCAAGAACGGCGTGACCCATACCATTTTGGAACGCGAACGGCTGGCGTTGGGGACGACGACGTTGCCCCAGTTGCTCCGCTCGGTGGGGTACACCACCGGGATCTTCGGCAAGTGGCATCTCGGGGACGAGGCGGAGTATCGCCCGGACCGTCGCGGCTTTGACGAGGTTTTCATCCATGGCGCGGGCGGCATCGGGCAAACCTATCCCGGTTCGTGCGGCGACGCCCCAGGCAACCGCTACTTCGACCCGGCGATTTTGCACAACGGCAAGTTCGTCAAGACCGAGGGGTATTGCACCGACGTCTTCTATCAGCAAGCGACAAGTTGGATGGACGCCCAGCGGCAGGCCGGCAAACCGTTCTTCGCCTACGTCCCCACCAACGCCCCCCACAGCCCGTACATCGCGCGTCCCGAGGACAAGGCGATTTACGAAGGGCAGGGTTTAACCCCCGAGCAAGAAAACTTTTTCGGGATGCTGCACAACATCGATGCCAACGTCGGCCGCTTGCTCGCCAAGCTCGATGAGTGGGGGATCGCCGACGAGACCCTGGTCATCTTCATGAACGACAACGGCGGCACGGCTGGGGTGAAGGTGTTCAATGCCGAGATGCGGGGGTCCAAGGGGAGCCCGTGGGTCGGTGGGACCCGCGCCGCTTCGTTTTGGCGCTGGCCCGGGACGCTGCGGCCGGCGGATTGTGAGGCGCTCGCCGCTCACATCGACTTCCTGCCCACGATCGCCGAATTGGCCGGCGTGAAGCTCGACGATGCGGTTCGCCAGCAGGTGGAAGGTCGCAGCCTCGTACCGCTGCTGCGAGACGCAACCGCTGGCTGGGACGATCGATACCTCTGTTCGCACGTCGGCCGCTGGGCCAAGTTGGCCGATCCGAACGAATCGAAATTCCGTGCGGCCGCCGTGAGGAACAAGCGTTGGGCGATGGTCAGCGAGCGGGGTGGGGCCACACCCGATTGGCAACTGTTCGACCTCAGCACCGACTTCGCGCAGCAGCACAACGTCCTCGACGCTCACCCCGAGGTGGCGAAGGAACTGAGTGCCGCGTTCGACAACTGGTGGGCGGAGTGCTTGCCGCTGATGGTCAACGAAACGGCTGTGGGACCGAAGATCAACCCGTTTCAAGCGATGTACTACGAGCAGTTCGGCGGCAGCCCGACGGCGGAGGATCTGCGAAAGATGGACCCCAGCAATCCGCTGGGGCTGGGCGTGCCGCCGCAACGGCCCCCGCGGCGAGGCCCCGCCGCAGATCGTCCGCAGCGCGAACGCGGCGGGGACGTGCCGGTTCGCCCCTGAGAAATTGCAGAGAGGACATGTGTCTTTCGAGTTTCACGCCATGCCGCCTAGTACCTAGCAAACGTTCGCATCGGCAAAGGCCACGACCCGCAGGGAACCGGCAACACGGTTCGGGCGCTTTAGGTCCAGCCGATCATTTACTGGCGCGAATTATCGTCCCTTAAACCACCCTCGTTGGAACGCAAAGTCCAAGATGACGCTACTTATTGATCCTCCGATCCTTAAATGGATCGCCGGCATAGCGGCGCACCATCTGTCAACCATGTCGGGCGCAACCGCCCGAGCGCCGCGGTTGAGCTGTGTCCCCGATGTCTCTGGCAGTGGCGACGGACGAAGCGATCCCCGTCATTTGACACTGGGAAACAGGCCTGCCAGCAACTCGGCAACCGCAAGAGCATCGACCAAAAAAGCGGGGCGGGATCTGTGAGAATGGATGCCTCTGGAAGCGGCACGCGGGTCGCCCCCTCACCCCCCAGCCCCTCTCCCCCAAACAAGTTTGGGGGCGAGGGGAGCTAATGCGTAAGCAGCGGCCGATCATTTACTGACGCGATTTATCTTCACTTAACCCACCCTCGTTGAAACGTAAAGTCGAAGGTGACGCCACTTACTGATCTTCCGATCCTTACCTGCTGCTCAACTGATCGCTCGCATCTGCGACTTGTCCGATTGCTCTCAACCCTTCTCTCAACCCCGTTCGGTAGCTCTCATGAAAAAACTCATCCCCTCCCGGTTGCTGTGGGCCGGTTTGATCACCTGCTCGTGTTTCGTTGTCAGCTTGCAGGGGCAAGAGACGCAGCGGCCGGCGCGTGCCGCACGCCCAGCGAAAGCCGATCCGCCGCTTCCCCAACCGACTATGGCCGACGTCCCCTACGGCGACCACGAACGTCAGGTACTCGATTTTTGGCAGGCCGAATCGGATACGCCGACCCCCTTGGTGTTTGTGATTCATGGCGGTGGCTGGCAGGGCGGCGATAAGGGACGCACCGGGCGATTCGTGCAAGTCGAGCGGTTGTTGGCGGAGGGCATTTCGGTCGCTTCGATCAATTACCGTTATGTCGCGCAGGCCAAGGCGGCGGGGATCGAACCGCCGGTCAAGGCACCGCTGCACGATGCGGCGCGGGCGTTACAATTCGTCCGCAGCAAGGCGACAGAGTGGAACCTCGATAAGGCCCGGATCGGCGCGACCGGCGGCTCGGCCGGGGCCTGTTCCAGCTTGTGGCTGGCGTTTCATGATGACCTGGCCGATCCCGCCAGCGCCGATCCGATCGCCCGCGAGTCGACGCGGTTGTGGTGCGCGGCGGTCAACGGCGCGCAAACGACGCTCGATCCCCAGCAGATGAAAGACTGGACGCCCAATAGTAACTACGGCGCTCACGCGTTCGGGATCACCGCTGTCAAAGGGACCTCGCCGTTCGATCTGTTCCTGCAGCAGCGGGAACGGCTCCTCCCTTGGATCGCGGAGTACTCCCCCTACGCGCTCGTCACCGCCGATGACCCGGCCGTCTACCTCGCTTACGGCGCCAAACCGGCACTCGGCCAGGAGCAGAAGGACCCGACTCACACCGCCAATTTCGGCGTCAAATTGCTCGAGAAGTGCGCGAGCGTGGGGGTCGAGTGCGAACTGGTTTATCCCGGCGCGGAGGGTGTTAGCCACGCCACGATCACCGACTACTTGATCGCGAAACTGAAGGCCAAGTAACCCACGCCCTCCGGCAACGAGCCCCTGATATGAAACGCATCACCGACCGCATCCTCGGCCTTTTGCTCGCCAGCTTGGTACTGGCGAGCTTCGTTGGGGAGCGGCGCGCGGCGGCGGACCAGCGACCCAATGTCCTGGTCATCATGGCTGACGACATCGGCTTTGAGAATTTCGGCTGCTACGGCAGCACCGCCTACGCGACGCCGAACATCGACCGCTTGGCCGCGCAAGGGATCCGTTTCGATCACGCGCATTCGCAGCCGATCTGCACCCCGTCGCGGGTGCAGATCATGACCGGCATCCACAACAACCGGAATTACATTCGCTTCGGGCTGCTCGATCCCACCGCGGTCACCTTCGGTAACGTGCTCCGCGACGCCGGTTATCAAACCGCGATCGCTGGCAAGTGGCAATTGGAAGGTGGGCTGGAAGGCCCCGGTCGGTTCGGCTTCGACCGCTATTGCTTGTGGCAGTTGACCCGTCGGCCGAGTCGCTATCCGAATCCTGGCTTGGAGATCGACGGGGCCTTGAAGGATTTTAAACAGGGGCAGTTTGGCCCGGATCTGGTCTCGGATTACCTGTGTGACTTCATCGAGTCGAGGAAGGGTGCGGCCGAACCCTTTTTGGCCTACTACCCGATGCTGCTGCCGCATTGGCCGTTCGTCCCCACTCCGGACCACCCCGACTGGGATCCCGAAATGTGGAAGGACGCCGTGAATGAACCGGGCGGTTACAAGGACCAAAAGTACTGGGATGGCTTCGTACGCTATACCGACAAGATGGTCGGCAAGCTGATCGAGAAGCTGGACGAGACGGGACTGCGCGAGAACACGCTGGTGATCTTCACCGCCGACAACGGAACTTTCGGCGACCTCGTTTCGCCGTTTCGCGGCCAGCCGTATCGGGGAGGCAAAGGGAACACGACCGACAATGGAACGCATGTGCCGCTGGTCGTCAGCTGGCCAGCGGTGGTCGCCCCGGGGCAGGTTAGCGATCAGTTGGTCGATTTCACCGACATCTTTCCGACCTTGAACGAGGCCGCCGGGATTCAGCCGCCAGCCGGCTTGGACGGGACCAGTCTGATGTCGGTGCTGCGCGGTCGGCCCGCGGAGCGAATCAAGCCGACGATCTATTGCTGGTATCAGCGAAACGGGGTGCGGAACCAAGCTTCACAGCACGTCCGCGACCAGCGATACAAGCTGTACGCCTCGGGGAAGTTTCACGACACGGTGGCCGACCCCGCCGAAGCGATCGATCTGTCGGGTCAGCCGCTGGCGGAGGAACTGCAAGCCGTGCGGCGAAAGCTGCGGGCGGCGTTGGCTGTTCACACCGAGAACAGCCGCAACTACGACCCTGTTCAGCAGGCGAAGCGGCAAGCTTCGCCTGGGAAGGGTAGCGATTGACCGTGGTTGATCGCACGACCTCGGATCAATCGACCAGGTCGAAGGTCTGCTGGATCGGCGTATCGCCGACTGTGATCGTCAGCCCCGAATTTCCGCTGTTGTACTTCACAGGCAACAGGCTTGTGGGGGCCTTGGTTTGAACGTTCGGATCGTAGCTTTCGCTGTCGACCTCCGCGGTTGCCGTGCTGGCGGCCGCTTCGTACTTGTTGATCATGATCAGGTGGACGCCCTTCACCGCCCCGTCGTCCTCACCGGTACGCATCACCGCCACGCCTTGGGCGTCGGTCCGACCCACCGCAACCGCGGGCGGTTGGGCCGTGGCGTTGGACATGGAAACGTTTGCGCCTTCGACCGGTTGGCCCTTGTAAGTGACCGTGATCGATACCGGCGTCGTAGCCAAACCACTGGACGGTTTGCAGCCCGCGATCGCAACCAAGCCGGCGAGACAAGCCGCCCACTTCAGCAATGAACTCATGTTTTTGATCCGATTTTTTCAGAAATTGAACGAAACTTTTGCGAAGAGTGAGGGAAACCCTCGGTTCGTTCAACAGTATCTTTCATCGGCGGGTTAAGCAACTCCAGGCAGCTCGCAGTGGCGGATAAGGCACCGGCGTGCAAGGCGTTCCCAGCCGTGTGGCTGACGGAGTTTTGCGGGTTTGGGCGGCTCGGGCGACGACGTGTCCGACAGCGGGTCGGGGACCGGATTGGGGCTGACGGGGGCCGCGGATTGTCCGGGAGTTTTAGGATTTGACCGACGGTTAGCATGCCGGGACAATAAATCTCACGTAAGGGAGCCGCTGGCGGCGTAAATCTTTGTTGACAGGGAGTTTACCCGCCGACATAATTCATGGCATCGGATTGTCGGGGTTTTCGGATTGGCGGGGTTTGGCGGGCGAAGGCGGGCTGATGGCCGTTTTTGTGTAACCCCCTGTTCGTATCGATTCCGCCGTTCTTCTTCTACTTTTCCTTCGTTTTCCGTTCAGGGGATCTTTCATGGCTATGCTTTCATCCAGGCGTAAGGGATTTACGCTCGTCGAGTTGCTGGTGGTCATTGCGATCATCGGCGTGATGGTCGGCCTGCTGTTGCCGGCCGTGCAAGCGGCTCGCGAGGCCGCTCGTCGCATGCAGTGCAACAACAACCTCAAGCAATACGGGTTGGCGATTCATAATTACGAGGGGACCTTCAAGCTGTTGCCGCCACGCAAGGGCGGTTCCCGCGGGGGTGGCAACACGGCCCGTTGGGACGGCAACTACTTCCGCAAGAGCGCCTTCCTTCCATTGCTCGGGTTCATCGAGCAGCAGCCGTTGGCCGACATGGTCGCCAATGGCATGACACTGTCGACCGGGATCGTGATCCCGCCAGCAGGCCCCGCAGGCTGGTTTGGCCACGCCGAATGGCTGCCCAACCGGACGAACGTTCCGGGTAACTTCTGCCCGTCGGACCTCAATCCTAGGGGTACCAGCAACCACGGTCACAACAGTTACGCGTTTTCGATCGGCGATAGCACTGGCCCGAACTGGAACTCGGACACCTGGGCTTCACGTGGCGTGTTCGCGAACTTCGCCCCCAGCCGTGGTTTTAGGGACATCACCGATGGTCTGAGCAACACGATCGGGATGAGTGAGCGGCCCTGGCCGATGGGGAACTACGGGATCACGACGGCCGCGGGTCAGAAGATCGCCGGCGTGACCGCGGTCGAACCGGCGGTGACCACGAACCCGTCGAGCTGCTTGACCCGTGCCGTGGGCAGCCAGTTTCTGCCAGGAACTCAGATCAAGGCCCGCTTCGGCTCGCTCTATTCGGACGGACAAGCGGAACGCGTCGCCTTCAATACGGTCCTCGGTCCGAACAAGGTCTCGTGCGTCAATGACGCCAACGTCAACGCCGACTCCGCCGGTGGTGTGCTCAACGCGGGCAGCTATCACCCCGGTGGCGTGAATGCGATGTTCATGGACGGCAGCGTCAGGTTCGTCAGCGATTCGATCAATGCCGGCAATCCGGCCTTGCCCCCGGTCGCTGGCGGCATCAGCCCCTATGGCATTTGGGGCGCCCTCGGTTCGATCCAGGGTGGCGAATCGGTTCAAGGCCCAGAGTAATCTCGGCTGCTGCTAGTCGCCTCGCGGCTCGCATTTTGCTTATCATGAACGCCCCGGCGGTTTCGATCGCCGGGGCGTTTTTTTTGGGGCCCGCGCTCGGCGATCGGGTCCCGCCGTCCCGCAAAAGCTTGCAGTCGCCGTTCGCTTGGGCTATCAAAGGGTTCGGACTCGCGGTTGTCCTGCCGCGACGGACGGACCGCTCCCGTCGGATCTCCAGCTTGTTCGTCCGCCCTCCTCCGCCTTTCAATACCCTCCTCCGCCTTTCATCCTCGCCTTCCCGCCCCGCCTCTCCCGTCGCGTTCATCGGATTACTGCCCATGGGATCCCCTCGGAGCCAGCAGGTCGCGTATCGGCGCGAGTTTTCCCGGCGTCAGGCGCTCGGCGTCGGTGGGTTGTCGGCATTCGGGCTCAGTCTGCCGGGTTTGCTCGGTGCCCGATTGTCAGCGGGTGAGACGCCGGACGGACTGAGAGTTGTGCCCTCGATCGCGGGGGGATCGTTCGGAAAAGCGAAATCTTGCATCGTCTTATTTTTGCTCGGCGGGCCGCCGCAGCATGAGACCTGGGATCCCAAACCGGAAGCGCCGGCGGAGGTCCGTGGGGAGTTCGGCACGATCGCGACCCGCACGCCGGGGTTGCAGGTCGGTGAACTGATGCCGCGGACGGCGGCGATGACCGACCGCATCGCCGTCTTGCGAGCGATGGCGACGGACGACAACGCGCACTCCTCCAGCGGCTATTGGATGCTGACCGGTCAGCCGCACGCGCCGAGGAACTCCGAGAACGCATTGCCGGGAAAGCCGAATGATTGGCCCTGTTTGGGAGCCGTAGTCCGGCAATTGAAGGGAGACGCCGGCGGTTTGCCCGGATCGATCCGCCTGCCCGAAGAGATCTGGAATACCGGGCGGATCTTGTGGCCGGGGCAGGACGCGGGGTGGCTGGGTGGCCAGGCCGATCCCTGGTTGATCACCTGCGATCCCAACCAGCCGAACTTTCGCGTCCCCGACATCGCGTTGCCGGAGCACATTTCGCCCGCTCGCCTGGAGGGACGCGAGGGGATGCGGCGGCTGATGCAGGCTCACCACTCGGCGCTGCGGGGCAGCGAGCAAGTTCAGCGGTGGCATGGCTGGCAAACCAAGGCGATGGATTTGGTCGCTTCCGGCGAGGCCCAGCGGGCGTTCGAGTTGACCGCGGAG
>DITY01000027.1:3452-4362 GCA_002422955.1 Planctomycetaceae bacterium UBA6172 | reverse complement strand
CGGCTGCTGACGACCACCATCGCCTTGGCGCGACCGCCCAGCAGCGGCGCGATCGTCTCGCGATAGTGCTCGACCACGATCTGGACCTTTTGGGCGATGTTGTACGGGTGCAACCGCACCCAGTTCATCAGCCCCTTCATCGCGGCGCCGCGCTCGACCTGGCTATCGAGCATTTCCTTGCCGGCGTTGGCCAGCTTGAACGCCAACTGATACGAGGTGTAGTTCTTCAGCACGTCGAGGATGAAGTCCTCCTCGATCGCCTGGCGCATCGAGTAGACGTGAAACGGCTCGGGCAAGTTGTTAGCCGACGTGGGCCGTGATCGATCGGGCGGCCGGCCGAACAGCTCCAGCGTTTTCGGTTTCGGCGTGGCCGTGAAGGCGACGTAGGTGATGCCCCGGTCGCTCGCCCGCGATGCCATTTGCGATGCCAAGATGTCCTCGCCGCTGATCGACCCGCCGTCGGCCAAGTCGGCCAGTTCCTCGGCCGACAGCAGTTGCTTCAGCTTCGAAGCGGCCTCGCCGGATTGGGAACTGTGGGCCTCGTCGGCGATCACCGCGAACCGTTTCCCCTGAGTCGCGGCCAGTTCGCGAACGGTCTTGAGCGCGAACGGGAACGTCTGGATCGTGCAAACGACGACCTTCTTTTTGCCTGACAGCGCCTCGGCCAACTCGCCGCTCTTGCTCCCCTTGTCGCCCTTGATCGTCGCCACCACCCCGGTCGTCCGTTCGAAGCCGAAGATGGCGTCTTGCAGTTGTCCGTCGATCACCTTGCGATCGGAGACGACCAGGACGGTGTCGAACAGCTTGTGGTCGCTGGCGTCGTGCAGGTCGGCCAGGAAGTGCGCCGACCAGGCGATCGAGTTGGTTTTGCCCGATCCGGCCGAATGTTGGATCAGGTACTTTTGTCCGG
>DITY01000027.1:0-3440 GCA_002422955.1 Planctomycetaceae bacterium UBA6172 | reverse complement strand
CGCCCGAGGATCTCCAGCCAGCTATCGCGCTGCCAGACTTGTTCCCACAGGTACGCGGTGGCGAAGCCGCCGGGGTTCGGCGGATTGCCCTTGGCACCGTCATCGCCCAGGTCGAAGGGGAGGAACGAGGTGTCCATGCCATCGAGCTTGGTCGTCATTTGCACCCGCTCGGTGCTGACTGCGAAGTGGACCAAGGCCCCCGACGGGAACGCCAGCAGCGGCTCGGGGGTGCGACCCTTGGGCCTCGGGTCGCGGTCTTTCTTGTACTGGTAAACCGCGTCGTCGATGCTTTGGGTGAAGTCGGTCTTTAGCTCGACGGTGGCGATCGGGATGCCGTTGAGGAACAGGACCAGGTCGATGCTGTTTTCGTGGTGGACCGAGTAATGGACTTGGCGGACGACCCGCAGGCGGTTGGCTTCGTACCGCTCGGTGATGTCGGGGTTCATCGCCATCGCGGGTTTGAACTGGGCCATCCTCAGCGTTTTGCGCAGCCCCAGGGCATCGAACCCGTGGCGGATCACGTCGAGGGTGCCGCGCTCGTTCAGGCATTCGCGCAGCCGTTTCAGCAGCGTCGTTTCGGCGGCGGTGCCGTGGTTCTTGGCGAGCGTTTCCCAGGCGTTGGGATCGGTTTGGCGGACCCACGCGATCACGTCGGCCGGGTAAAGGGCCAGCACCCGGTCGTAATTGACCGCGTCCTTGTCGGCGTAAAGCCAGCCCTGCTCCGCCAGGTACTCGCAGACTTCCGTCTCGAAGGGGGTCTCGGTGTGCAGGTTCATGTGGCCGTATTCGCCTCGCTTTTCGTGTCCGCTCCTGGACATGCCCCCCGGTTGGCGGGCGTGGATTTGTGAATCGTCGGCGCGACACAAAGCGGTTTGTGGATCGCAAAACCGCAAATACGATTCACAAAGTTGCTTTGTGGCTTGCGGACGATCCACAATCTTCATAGCACCTTTCGCCCCTCAGCCTGATTCACCAGTTCGCTGAACGCCAGTACCGCAGGTCGGCGGCCGCTCGCTTCCCGGATGGGAACCAGGATTCCGGCTTCTTTCAATTTCCTCAGTGCGGTCACCGCTGTCGGCTTTGGGATCTGGGACCGGGTAATGAAATCGGAGGTCTGGAAAATGGGACGGTCGAAGATCGCGTCCAAAATCGCCAGCGAGTACTGCGAATGGGTCAGTTCGGTTACCCGTACCTTCATGTCGTTGTAGAGGCCAAGAATCCCCTTGACCCGATCGGTGTTCGCCAGAGCCTGGGTCTCGATCGCCTCCAAAAAGAACTCGACCCAGGCGGTCCATCCGCCGTCGCTGCCAATGGCCCGCAACCGCTGGTAGTAGCGGTCCCGATTCGCTTCCAGGAACTCGCTCAGATAGAACATCGGGCTGGCGAGGGTCCGTTTCTGGAACAGGAACAGCGGGATCAGCAATCGACCGATCCGACCGTTGCCGTCGTTGAATGGGTGCAGGATCTCGAACTGCGCGTGAACCACCGCACACTGGATCAGCGTGTCGATGTCCTCGGCACTGATGTAGCGCTCGAAAGCTTCCAGGTGGATCGGCAGTTGAAACGGGTCGGGGGGAACGAACTTGGCGGTCTCGATCGTGCTGTCGCCCGCCCCGATCCAATTCTGTTCGATGCGGAATTGCCCCGGCGACTTGTCGGCCCCGCGCACGCTGCTCATCAGGATGGCGTGCATCTGCTTGATCAACGACAAGGTGATGGGCCGATCGCGAAGCGTCTCCGAGGCCAGCGTCAGCGTCTTGCGGTAGTTGACCACTTCCTGGATGTCGTTGGTCTTTTCCGGGTCAAACTCGATACCGGCTTCGTATTCGAGCACCTCGTCAACGGTCGCCTGAGTCCCTTCGATTCGCGACGACAGGACGGCTTCGCGTTGGGTCAGCGGCGAGAGCATCACGGAGGGGTTGACGACACTTTGCAGCAGCCCGTCATAGCGGGCGATCGCGCCGTTGGCGGAACCGACGCGTCGAATGAGCTTCGCGACGTCGAGGCAATCCAAAGGAAGCGAATCGGGGACGTAGGGCTTCACGGGCGGGCCCCCTCTAAGGCAATCTCCCGAACGTCGATCTTGCCCGTGACGGCGGCGGAGATCAGGGCAGTGCGGCGTTCTTGGAGCAGGGTGATGGCAAGCTCAGCGTGCGTAAGAAGGGATTTAAACTCTGAAACTCTCGCTTCTAAGTTACGGACGATTTTCAACTGCTCGTCTAATCTTGGGAGCGGAACCGGAATTTTTCGAATCGATTCCAGCGAAAGATTGTAAATCGTCGTGCCCGTAACGTTGTAGTCAAAATATAGTCGCATGAAGGTGGACTGTAGGTACCAATAAAGGAACTCTCGATTAAGTTTGCTACGAATGCAGTTGATGTACGCCGAACTTTTACCAAGCACCACTGATTCACCATGGTAAAGAGCAAGGTTGCCGATGGTTCCGTTAATAGATATTAGGAGTGAATCGTCACCGAGTTCGACGCGATGCCTTTCGTGTTCCTCGCGGCTTACGCATCTGGTTTTCTCTGTGACAACGATTCTGCCATCATTTAAGTTGTTTCCATTTACGAAATGGTACTGGGATCGATCCACGTACTCCGGTGTTCCATGTAGTCCATCGCCAATCCGATTGCTGGCGTACGCTAGCTTTCCAACAGTCCAATGCGCCGGCACATCGCCGAGCCATTCGATTCCGGAGGGTTTCATGGGGACGGTGGGGTCGAGGCCTTTGGTGACGGCGTGACTGATGACCGCCTGCCGCTTTTCCTTCAGCAACTCCACCAGTCGCCGCTGCTCCGACACCAACGTGTCGATCTTCGACGTCTCCCGGTCAACGAACGACGCGATGGCGTGTTGTTCGTCGATTGGTGGAATCAAAACGCTGGTCGCGGCTAACGGGCCTAAATTCAAAGCCCGGAAGGTTGCCCCGCCAACGGAACTTTCCCATTGAGAAAACGACGAATGGGATCGCAAGACCCAAAAAAAGAATCGAGGATCGTTTGGTGCGTGAATCGCGACTCTGGCCGTACCCTGTGTGAGATTGGCACCGTCCAGACTTTGGGGCGTAACCATCACCTTGCCGAAACTTGGGCCGATTGAGCAAACCAAATCGCCAGTGCGGATCGTGCTTCGGGAATACGATTCCGCAATTTCGTCCGAAGTTTTTAGGATGTCATCATCCGACGCCACTCCGTTTTCATCAGTCATGTCTGCAGGGCGAATGTAAGGGACTCCGCCTTCGATGTTTGGTCCAGCTTGAACGATGCCGTAGGTGATTGGCCGGAATGGATCAACGACTCGCTTCAGCGTCGCGAGCTTCCAATGGCCTGGGACTTGGCCGAACCATTCTCCGACGCCGTACCTAAGATTGTCGTAACCTGGAAAACTCATTGGGACAGCTCCCCGATCATCTTCACGATCCGGTCCGTCACGCCCTT
>DITY01000009.1:20351-21934 GCA_002422955.1 Planctomycetaceae bacterium UBA6172 | reverse complement strand
AGCGCGGATCGTACCGCCGTGGCCATCGGGGCTTAGCGCGAGCGAATCCTTGGCGGCCATCAACAGCTTACCCGTCTCGGCGTCGACCGCCGGCATGGTCCCCTGGCAGAAAATGATCACGTTCCGCGGGTCCAACCCCAAGTGATCGTTCTCGGTCCAATACCGCAGGGTGTCATCGTGGGTCAGCGGACTGGTCATCAAGTACAGGGGGATCTCGACGCCAAAGCGATCCTGGGTCGCGCGGAGAGTATCGGCGAAATACTGGAACAGCGTCCGCCCCGACAACGGTCCGATGGGATACATCCCCTTGGGGAGATCAAACCCGAGTCGCGTGCCCTGACCCCCAGCAACAATGACCGCGCCCACTCGTCCCGCCGCCAAGGCCTTCAACCCGGCGGCCCGGGCATCAGCAGGCCTCCAGGCCGCTCCCGTTCCGTCGCGACGGACCGCGGGTGGCGCAATCGCGCGGGCCGCCAGCGCGGCAAAATCGATTTTCTCATCGTCGCCCGCGACCAACCGGGCGATCAGTTCCAAGTCCAACGCCGAGAGTTGAGCGAGCAATTGCTGCCGCTGCCCCGAGTTCAATTCATCCCAGTACTGGAGGACATGGGCCTGGCCGAAAGACTGCAAACGTTCGACCAGGGAGGCAGGGGCATCGTGGGGCATGACTGAATGGGCTGGATGGGTGCGGGCGGGCGGAAAAGCGATGCCAGAGCAACGTCGTTCGAACTGGGAAATGGACCATCGGCCCAAGCCGATTCCGAGCCGCTGGTCCTGGGCGGGATCAATCCTGGGAGCGTACGAACCAAAACCAGAGCAAGCCGCTGACCGGGAGGACGATCGCCAAGATTCCGAGTCCGATGAATACCGAGATCATGAGCTTACAGGACGAACGGGGTAGGGTGGGTTCGGACCGCTGCCCGGCGTGCGGTGATGAGCGGACAGGAAATAAAAAAACCGAGACTTCCGCTGGGAAGCCTCGGTTCGCTAAACGGTTCAATCAACTTATGCCGAGATCAAAGAGCGGCCGCTTCCAAAATGAACTCATTGAACGGCACGTCGCTGCTCTTGCCCCGGGGCGTCATGATCGCCTGATAGACGCGGTAGTCGATCTGCTCNNAAGAGGGACGGGCCAGCACCGGGGCAGTGGCGTCAGTCATGGACAAGCCGTAAATATCCGCAATACCGGCGCCATTGATCAGCATTTCGGGAGCAGGACGCTCAGCAGCGGGCAACGTCCCGCGAACAAAGTCTTTCGGATCGCGGAAGTGCCACACCATCCCGTGCGCGAACCGGGCCTGAGTTGCCAAATCCGACGTCGAACTGGGGATTTGAACGTTGTGCCAAGGTAGGGCTTGAAGGTTTTCGGAAAACAACGCCGTGTTGCCCAAACCATCCTTCAAATCGTCGGCTCGGACGATCGGCCCAACAATGGGGCCAAATTTCGCATTGAAGACCCCATTGTCCCGCTTCATGCTGGTGGTGAAGTTGAACACCGCAGGTGCCCCGACATGGGACATGCCATTGTTGGAAACGTAGCTGTTGCGTCCTGCGTCCGAAGTCAGCGTGATGCTGCTGGGGCA
>DITY01000009.1:15086-20281 GCA_002422955.1 Planctomycetaceae bacterium UBA6172 | reverse complement strand
ACCCAACCACCAATCTTGGGGTGAGCCGCGTACGTAAATAGATTATCACCGTCACTGGGGTCGCCGCCGACGCCGTTGAACGCGCCGTACTGCCGAATCCAGCCCGGATACTCCTTCTTGGACATCTCTTCTTGGATGGCGGCCTTGGCCAGGTTGGTGATGGAAGCGGCACACTGCATGCGACGCGCCGTTTCCCGGGCGGCGTTGACCGCGGGTATCAGCAGCCCCATCAAAATCCCGATGATCCCGATCACCACCAGCAATTCGACGAGCGTGAAGCCGCCGCGGTGGGAAGGTTGGGGGCTAAAAGCTTTTGCCATGACACGCCGCTCCGAAATGGGTGATAAGTGGAAATCCGTAAAAACCCGATCCGAAGTCTCGGGCAGTCGCAATTCTTCAGTCTCGAATTATCCGCGACGATCTCGGTCAAGTCTAGTCGATGCCGGCCTCGATACTGTTATTTTCACCCGCCGATGGGACAATTGCTAGCGACGACCGTCAAAAATCGACCTGATTCGCCCCAGATTAACCGATACAACCGATGAAATTCACATCCCTCCCGCCTCTGACGGTGCTCGATATCGTCGGCGCGGACGCTGCCAAGATCCTTAACAACTTAGCCACCGCCCCCATCCTGGCGCTCGGCGAAGGGGTGGGCCACGAGACCTTCATTACCGACGTGCGCGGCCGGACACTTGGTCATGTTTGTGTCTATCGCCTGGCGGACCGACTCCGCCTGATCGGCGCCGCGGGACAGGGTGAGGTGATCGCACAGCACCTCGATCGCTACACGATCCGCGAAGCTGCATCTCCGGTCGATCACAGCGAGACCTGGTCCGGCCTGCTGGTGGATGACGACGCTTTGACGAGCCTCAAACCCGCGATCGACCTTGGTCTGCCGCTCGCGCCGCCGCTGTTGGCCTGGTGGCCCTGCGACGTCGCGGCCGCGGGCACTTCAGCCTCCGAGGCCGTGATCGCCTGCCAAGTGCCATGGACCGCCGACAGTCGGTGGCTGTTGGTCGGCCCCACCGCCGCGATCGAGCCACTGCGGCAGCGACTGAGCGACGGCGGCTGCGTCGGCGAAACCGCCGCCGATTTCGCTCGAGCTCGTTTGGCCAATCGCTTCCCGTGGTACGGCATCGACCTGGACGATCGCAATCTGCCCCAAGAGGTCGACCGCGATGCCCAGGCGATCTCATTCACCAAAGGGTGCTATTTAGGGCAGGAGACCGTGGCAAGGTTGGATGCCTTGGGACAGGTTCAGAAGAAATTGGTCCGCTGGCGAATCGAGTCGTCGACCCCCGTAGTTTCAGGAACCGAACTGACCGCCGATGGCAAAGTCGTCGGTCGCCTGACCACCGTCGTGCCGACCGTCGGCCGAGCTGAACAGGTAGCGTTTGGCTTCGCCCGTCGGAGCCATTTCGAACCCGGTTCGGAGGCGGTCTGGACGAGCGCCGACCAGCTCCCGATCCGCGCCGTGGTGATCTGATTTCGGCCCCCCACCGCGAGGCGAAGCTTCGAGAACCAGAGACGGCCGCTGGGCGGAAATCGGGCACGATGGCGATTGTGGAAAACGGGGCTGGCCGCTTGACGGAGCCTTCTTGGCCGCCGATTCTAAGGCTTGATCCCGCTCCCAAAACCGCCAGCCTCATTCACCGTTTATGGCCAAGACCGAACCGGCGATCGAAATCTCGGCCGAACTGCTCGCCCGCCTGCACCGCATTCACCGGCAGGTCACCGACCTGCAGGGACAAGTCGATCGCGGCCCGCGCCGCATTGCCGCCGGTGAAACACTGGTCCAAAAAGCTCGCCAAGCCGTGACCGATGCCGCGGACGCGATCAAGCGTTCCAAACTGCTCGCCGACCAAAAGCAGTTGCAACTGCGCGAGCGTGAGCAGCGGGTCCATTCGCTTCAGGGGAAGCTGAACGAGGCCTCCGGCAATCGCGAATACGAACTGCTGAAGGAGCAGATCGCCGCCGACGTGCAGGCCAGCAGCGTGCTGAGTGACGAGATTTTGGAATTGCTCGAACGGTTGGACCAACTCGAAATCGATCGCCAAACGCGGCTGCGGGAACTCGACGAACGGCAGATCGAGCAGCAGCGACTGGCCGAGCTGGTCCATGGGGAGGTCATGGCGGCCCGCGACGAGTTGGTGCGAGCCGAGGCGCAGCGTGAGGAAGCGGAACTGCTGATCCCCGCGGCTGGCAAGAGCGAATACCTGAGGTTGGTCGCCGCCCGCGGCGAGGATGCCTTCGCCTCGGTCGAGGGAGATTCATGCAGCGGCTGCAGCCAGATGCTGACCACACAGTTGGTCAGCCGCATGATCTTGTCGCAGATGATTCGCTGCCCCAATTGCAACGCCTTCCTGTATCGCCGGAATCCCAACTGAGAGAGGGCTGCCTGGTGGTGGTCATCGGCGTCTGTGGTTATCCGGCCGGGGGAAAGTCCGCCGTTTCCGCGATCCTTCAGCGGTTAGGGGCGGTGTGGATCGATGCGGATGCGATCGCCCACCATGTCCTCGAAATGCCGGAAACCATTCACCTGGTCGTAAGGCAGTTCGGAACGGCCGTTTTGGGGCCCGATGGGAAAATCGACCGCCCACGTTTGGGCCACCTCGTTTTCGGGGATGACGAGGGCTCGACGATCGCGCTAAGATATTTGGAATCAATCATTCATCCGCGGACTCGGGCCGAAATTAGTAGCAAGTTGGCCGAAGCCATTGGACAACACCGGCCTGCGGTCGTCCTCGACATCCCGCTCCTATTCGAAGGCGGCTGGGATGCCTGGTGCGATGAGGTTTGGTTTGTGGATACGCCCAAGGGGTTGATAATAACCCTCGCGGCGAAACGTGGTTGGGACGCCGAGACGCTCGATCGAAGGATCGAACGGCAACTGCCCGCGGATGAGAAACGTCGCTTGTCAACGCGAATCATCGACAATCATGGATCATTGGATGACCTGCAGGCGATGATCGACTCCTGGTGGGTTCGACACATCAGCCCGCTCGAGAATTCGAGATCCCAAAACCCTCACGTTTGAGGGTTGGTTGGGGTCGGATTCAAAACGCCTTGCCTCGATCCCGACTGAACCGGCTGCCCGCCGCCGAGACGGTCTCCCTGCCCGCGGGAAAATAAAACCTTCGTTCACTCCCCTCAGCCTTTCACCCCGCGCAGTCCGCAGCGGTCGCCTTCGCTACTCCGCTCCCCTTTTCTATCCCCTTCCCCAGACCGGTCGGCCTCTCGTGGTCGGCCACAGCGTCAACCCTCATCCATGCAACCGAACTATCCGAATCGTCACCGCGACGAAAACCGTAATCGTGATTTCCGCGGGCGTCGACCGCTCGCCAATCGCTACTCTCCCCCGAACGACTCTTACGCCCGGCACCCCGATGCCGAGGTCGACCAGCGGGTCCGCGAACTCGATGCCGAGCGCGATCCTCTGTCGCTGCCCGAAGAGATCGTCAGCGAAGCGAATCGCGCGGGCCAGCGGGTCGGAATCCCCAGTCCGTCCCCCGACGAACCGACCCTGAACCTCGCCGCCCTGCAGCAATTGAGCGGCGAAGAGCTGCGCGACATGGCAGCGGCCGAGGGGATGACCGATCTGGAGGGAACCAGCAAACAGGAACTGATTTTCGGGGTCCTCAAGTCGCGGATGAAGGCCAACGGCCTGATGTATGGCGAAGGGACACTGGAGATCTTGCCGGACGGTTTCGGATTTTTGCGGAGCGCCGAATACCACTACCTGTCCTGCCCCGACGACATCTACGTCTCACCGAGCCAGATCCGCCGGTTCGGGCTGCAGACCGGCAGCCATGTCGCCGGTCAGATCCGCCCCCCCAAGGAAAACGAGCGCTACTTCGCGCTCCTGCGGGTCGAGGCGATCAACCGCCAAGAACCGACAATGCGGTCACGGGTCAAGCCGTTCGACGAACTGACACCGCTGCACCCCAACCAGCGGTTGGTGCTGGAACACAAGTCGGACGAAATGAGTACCCGGGTCGTCGACCTCCTGATCCCGCTCGGCTTCGGCCAACGTGGCCTGATCGTCAGCCCGCCCCGCGCGGGCAAAACGGTTCTGATGCAGCAGATGGCTCGCGCCGTACTGAAGAATTTCCCCGAAGCCTACGTGTTCGTGCTGCTGATCGACGAACGGCCCGAGGAAGTCACCGACATGGAACGCGAGGTTCGCGGCCCGCAGTGCGAAGTCATCAGCAGCACCTTCGATGAACCGGCCCAACGCCACATTCAGGTCGCCCAAATGGTGATCGAAAAGGCGAAACGGATGGTGGAAGCGGGGATCGACGCGGTGATCTTCCTCGATTCGATCACACGGTTGGCCCGCGCCCACAACAGCGAAGGCGAAACCACCGGCAAACTGTTGTCCGGCGGTCTGGATGCGGGAGCGTTGCAAAAACCCAAGTCGTTGTTCGGCTCGGCACGCAAGGTGGAAGAGGGCGGTTCGTTGACCATCATCGCCACCGCGCTGGTCGACACCGGCAGCCGCCTGGACGACGTGATCTTCGAGGAGTTCAAAGGGACGGGGAACCTCGAAATCGTGCTCGATCGCACCTTGGTCGATCGCCGGATCTGGCCCGCGATCGACCTGAGCCGCAGCGGCACGCGTCGCGAGGAGATGCTGATGGACCCCGAAGAATACCGCCGCACGTGCTTGCTGCGGTCCGCCTTGGCGGAACTGTCACCGGTCGATGCGATGCAGTCGCTGCTCGGACAACTCCGCAAGACCAAGTTCAACGCCGAGTTTTTGATGAGCCTGAAGGAGCCTCGATGAAGCCGACCGAACCCGCTCCCACTTCTGATTCGGGCTCACCGGCGACCGACAGCCCGTCGGATTTCCCGTTGTGGGAATCCTGGACCGGGACCGATGGACCTCTGCCGAGCGGCGAGATCGCCATCGTGGCGTCGCGTTACCACCAAACCGCCTGCGATTCGATGGTCCGCGCCGCGGTCGCGCACTTGGCCGCCGCGGGGATCGACCGTGGGTCGATCCGTATCGTCCGCGTCCCAGGTGCCTGGGAATTGCCGTTGGCGATCCGGGCCGTGCTGGAACGCAAGCAGACCGTCGGGACGATCGCGATCGGAGTGGTCATCCGTGGCGAAACCACCCACGATGAGCATATCAATCGCGCCGTCAGTCTCGATCTGATGCGGCTGGGCAGCGACTATGGCAAGCCGGT
>DITY01000009.1:7519-15032 GCA_002422955.1 Planctomycetaceae bacterium UBA6172 | reverse complement strand
AGTCCGACGCTGATGGCGGGGCGGGATGATGTCCCGGGCCAACCCCAGCCAGCCGAAGACGCGAATCACGTAGTAATTCGGGTCGAGCTCCCACCAGCGGTGCTGGACCGACGCGCTCGCCGGGTCCGCGTGATGGTTGTTGTGCCAGCCCTCGCCACCGGTCAGCAACGAAACGAACCAGTTGTTGCGACTGTCATCTCCGGTCTCGTAATTGCGATACCCGAAAATGTGGCTGAGCGAGTTCACGCTCCAGGTGATGTGCCAGACCCAAACCGTGCGGAAGACGATCCCCCAGACGACGAAGCTGGCGGTCAACCGAGCCGCATCGGCACTCCAGCCATACCACCCGATCGCCGCCGCCGCCACGACGGCCGTCAGCAGCAGGCTGTGCGCCAGAAAGAACACCCCCGCTGGAGATGGCAACTTCTCGATCCAGCGGTAGTAAGGATCCGCCAGAATGTCGCGGGCATATTTCTCGAACAGCGAGAAGGTTTGCAACCGGCTGCGGTTTTCGTGAAGCAGCCAGTTCACGTGAGCCCATAACCAAGTGACCCGCGGGGAATGCGGATCCTCCGGCTCGTCCGAATGACAATGATGGCGGCGATGCCAAGCGACCCATTGCGCTGGGGTCTCCTGCGCCGTGCACATCGCGAACGTCACCAGCGTCCGCTCGAACCACTTCGGACAACGAAAGCTCTTGTGACATAACAACCGGTGATAGCCGATCGGAATGGCCAATTGGCCGAACACAAGCACCCCGACGATAAAGGCCGCCACACCAAACCAGCTGAAGAAATAGGGGGCGAAAACCAGCAGCGCGAGCAGGTGCAAACCCACGAAGAAAACCAGATAGTCCCAGCGAAGGGACGGACGTGGTGCGACCGGGGTCGGACGCTTGGCGTCGCGACTCTCCCATCCCTGGACCGACACCGGAGCACGCTCTTCTGCGGGGGCAAGGCTCATCGTTTCGTCTCTACCGGTTCGATCACCACGCTCGGTTCAATCCTGTCGAACGGTCCAACCGTTCCTATCAACACCTTCTTTAGACCTCAGCGAGACGATTTCCGGTAGACGGCAAACCCTCGGGAGCGGGCGATTTCGGCCCAGTCGATCCGCCGTCCCCTGTTAAAACCGCTAAAGATCTCCTGGATTATCCTCTCGTCAAACCTTATCCCAGCCGGTGACAAGGTGGAGTTGATTGAAGCGTGCGCCAGTCGGAAAGGTTACCGGTCGCATGTAGGCGATCGCGGAACCGTCCGGGGCGAAAACACAAGCATGATGCGTCGGGCCCTCGGCCAACGACGCGCGCGGGGTCAGTCGCCGCACCCGCCCCGAGTCGACATCGAGCCACACCACGCTCCCGTCCGCCACATACGTGACCGCCTCGCCGCTGGGGTGCCAACTGAACGGGGAGCTCGGTTCGGCCGTTCCACGACTGACCTGCACCGGTTCACCGCCGCTGGGAGAAACGGTCCAGAACTGAACGATTCCCGCCTCATCGCGGAGATAAAAGCCGATACGCGAGCCATCGGGAGCGGCGACCGCCCAATGCCTCGGGCCGGCGAGACCCGGGTGCTTGCGATCGGTCGTCCAAGTCAAACGCTGCTGCCTGACACCGGCGGGCACGCCCGGACGCGTTCGCGGCGTCCCGGCCAATGGCCGCCCACCCGCCTCGACCAACCGCGACCAGTCCTCGGACAGCGTCAACAAAAACAACTCCAGCCTCGGCTGACCCTCGGCGTCGATCACGGTTCCCTGAAACGCGATCGCCAAGCTGGCTCCCGACCCCGACTCGGCGACGCCTCCCAACCAGGCCTCGCCCGCCGCGATCGCGATCTGGTCGCTGCCGGGTTCGGGCCGATCGGTCAACTCGGTGACGCAAACCGAAAAGCTGCTGCCGTCCTGGTTGCGCGGATGCGTCTTGGGTACGGTGACCGGCTGCCCCAGCAGATGGACGGCCAAGCCGCGGCGATTGGCCTGGGCCGTCCCCGGGTCGGCTGTCGCAAGGACATGATCCTCGTAGGTGCTGAGCAGCAGCGGTGCGGTGGGATGGAAGGTGTGCAAATGTGTCCCGCCTCGCAGCGCGCCGGGCGTGTAGGGCGCGACGAGGTCACGAGCATCCAGCGTCTCGACCGCGGACGGCTCGCCCAACCGCCCGATCGCGCCATGGCGATGCCAAGCGCAGTAGGGCCAATCGGACACTGGCGGATCGTCCTGTCGAATGAAAACGAAACGCTCGTCACGACTGCTGCAGGTCGGCACGCCGCAATGGAGTCCGGTCGCCGCCCGGTAGGCCGTTTCCGTCCGCCTCGTATCGACCCACACGCGATCGATGGTAGGGGAATCGAAGCGGGTTTCGTCATCTCGCCGGTCGAAGAGGATCGAGCGACCATCGGCCGCCCAACAACCGCGGTTCGCCAACGTGTGACCGTGCGGGGCATCGGTCAGGCGAATTTCGCGGATGCCCGAGGCCGGCGTATCGTCCATGAAAGCGGGCTCCTGTTTCCCATGAGGCAGGCCCGTGAAGCATCACGGGGCACCGCCGCGACATCGGTCCCGCGGCGAAACCGCCTAAAATACTTTGTCCAAAAAGACGTAGTCGGGATAGATCGTCAGAAACCACTCCCGCCATTGCTGTTGGGCCGAGCGGATCTGCTGGGAATCGGGCTTGGCGGGCAAGCCGATGTCGTCGAACTTGCGGCTGATGAACCGCAGCCCGTCGGCGGCCGAGTTGCGGACGACCGTATCGGGATCGCTGAGCGCGAAAATCAGCGCCGGAACCACGGACAGCTCATCGCTCTTGCCGAGCAGCCGTGCGGCGACTCGCCGCGCCTGCCAGGATTGGCTGCCGCGCACCATCCGCTCCAACCGGTCGAGCTGTTGGCGGCGTCGCTGCGGGTCAGCGTCGAGCTTGAGGTCCTCGGGGATCGATTTTTGGTCGAACTTATCCGAGTCATCCGCTTCCAATAACCCCAGCAGATCGGTCACGGCGGCGGCGACCGGTTCGCCTTTGATCTGCGTCCCCGAGACGACGATCTTTGTGGTGTCGTCCGGCAAACCGAACCCGCCCGCGACCGTGCCACGGCTCGCCTTGGCGATCGATTTTTTGGTGCTGCGGATCAAAAACAAAATCGCGAACGCGGTGGAAACGGGGGCGGAACTGAAGGAGGCGTCGGACTTACCCCAAGCCCCCGTGGCGTCCTGAAGTTTCATCAGCGAGTTGACGCCATCGTCATACCAGCCGGACCGCCCCGCGGCGTTGGAGCTCGCGACCTCCATGAAACTCTCGTACCGCTCGAGGGTATACATCATGTAGTAATACCAATCGGGCCCGCCCGTTCGCTGAAAAGGATTCTGCCCCCGATATTGCTCCAAGCGGCCGATCGAGCCCCGAATCGCTTCCGCCGGGACGACCGCCGATTGCTTACGGCTGGTATTCGCTTTCTGCTCGACCGACTCGCTCGCGACCAACTTGACCGCTTTGGGCAACCCTTCGATTTTGACTTCCATCCCTTTCGTCTCGCCCCACTGCCGCAAGACATCGGCCGCGATCAACAGCCCCGATCCGGCGGCCAGACAGGTCGACATGGTGAGTTGGTTGGTGTTCTGCTTCACCGGCCCACCGCTACCGGGAAACTGCGGCTTGTACGTCCAAAAGCCGCTCGGATCTTGGACCCGGACGATCCAGTTGATCAAACGCCCGACCCGCGCGAAATCGATATCGAAGCCGGCGCGATCGAGGGTCCACATCGCGAGGGTGACGTATTGGACCTGAGACGAATCGCCGTGCTCCTCGCCGTGATAACCGTAACCGCCGTGCGACATCTGCTCGGACAACAACGCGTCGGCCAGCATCTTCAAATCGTCGGCATGGGCTCGCGGATCGATCTCCGCCAGCAGCATGATCGCGACACTCATCTCGTAGGTCGATTTATGGCCATGATTCCGCTTGGCCGCCACATCCGCGCGAACTCGCTTGGCGTAGGCCAACGCGTTCTTCAAACCGATCTGGACGAGCGGGGCTTCGGTATCGCCAACCGCCTTGAGATGGGCGTAGGCGATCAGCATCGGCTGCCCTTCCGCATCGCCCCAATTTTTCAGCAGCAGATCCTCCTCGGACAGGCTTTCCAAATAGGCGACCCCCTTGTCGACCATCGCCCGCACCTGAGGATCGTCCGGCGTATAAGCCCGCGCTGGAGTCGCGACGCCACCCAGGCCGCCGAGAAATAGCAGCCAGCCGATCGCGTATCCCCAATCCAATCGTCCACCGCGCATCGAAGAACCTGCCGAAAAGAGACCGCGATCACCAGCCCGAGCCGAAACGAACCCCGAAATCATCCTCGCCGCCGGCGCGACGGTCGATGTCGAATCCTGATTGTCAGTTTAATCCTGCCGCGGTTGCGGGACAACTTGTGTCGCTCTCCGCAGCGGCGAACCACGCCCGCGGGACGCGGCCTTTGCCGAAGATTCCGGTAGCCTCATCAGCCATCACGGCGGTGTTGCCCGATGGGACTTTTGGGCTCGGACTTCTGAATCGCGGTGCTCCGGAGTAGAATTATTTTCTTCCGACCGTGCGAGTGCGCCCAGGACCCGAACCGTTGCCGTCTCTTCCTCCGGCCCCGCCGTCCGTCGTTTCCGCCCCCGCTGGCGAGTCGGGCATTCGCTGGGAGCGGGCGGTATGCGCGATCTGCGGCGGGGAGCAGTCGACGTTTCAGTTGCGCGTCAGCCATTTGATTTATGGCCGCGAAGGCTCGGCGAGCATCGTCCGCTGCGACAGCTGTGGCCATCTGTACCAGAGCCCTCGTCCGACCCGCGACACCATCGCCGGTTGTTATCCGTCGAACTATGGCCCCCACGTCGCCGCCAGCGCGACCGATGTCGATGCCGCGATAACGCCTCCCGCCTCTGCAGCCGGTCCGACGGGCAACTCGCGTAGCAAACCGCTGCCGCCAGCGGACAGTCGGGCGGCAAAAGAACCCTGGTATTTGTCGCGATTCAGCCGCGGCGTACCGGGGCTGCGAAGCTTTTACTACTGGCTGTCCGATCGCTGGGCGGCGCCGCTCCCGCCACCACCGCGCCCCGGCGCGCGGGCCTTGGAATTGGGTTGCGGGGCAGGGGGCTACCTCGATCAACTGGCCGCTTGCGGCTGGGCGGTGGAAGGCCTGGAGCCTGCCGACTCGCCGGCCAGCCGCTGCCGCGCCCGCGGGCTAGAGGTGCAAACGGGTGGCGTGGAATCGGCCGATTTCCCATCCGGCGTTTATGACTTGGTCATCGCCTGGATGGTGGTCGAGCACCTGCATGACCCTGGGGCGGCGCTCAGGCAGATTCACGACTGGCTGCGGCCCGAAGGGACACTGATGATCAGCGTCCCGCACGTCGCGTCCTGGGAACTGCGGTTGTGGGGTGAGTATCACTACATCCTCAACGAGCCGACGCATCTGCAGCATTTTTCCCGCTCCGGCATCGAACGCCTGCTCCACGAGCATGGCTTCCCCATCCGCAGCTTGAAGTTCCAGGAAAATCTCTACAACCACGTCGGCGGCTTGGGAATTTGGCTGAAATCGCGGTTCCCTAGCAGGTCCTGGGGCGATCGCCTGTTGGCCTTTCTGGACAATCCGTCGATGTGGGGTCGACTCGGCCTGGCGCTGCCGGCGAAGCTGATGGCCGCACTCGGTCAAACCGGGCGGATGACGATCATCGCCGATCGCGCAACAGCCCCCAATTCGCGGGCGGCATCCGCGACGGTTGCGCAGGCGGGGCAGGCCCACCCAGAGGCGTCAAAACGAACGGATCGATGATGTACGAAGCATTTTCAATTCTCGTTACGGGCGGCGCCGGGTTCATGGGCTCGCACGTCGTCGATGCGATCTTGGCGATCCCCGATTGGTCCCCCGCCCGCATCGTGGTGCTGGATGACCTTTCGGGCGGGGTCGCGGAAAACGTTCCCATCCATCCCCGCGTCGAGTTTATTCGCGGCAGCATCAATGATGCCGTGCTGGTCGAGCAACTCTTCTCACGGCATCGGTTCCGCTACGTCTACCACCTCGCCGCCTATGCCGCGGAGGGACTGAGCCATTTCATCCGGCACTTCAACTACACCAACAACCTGCTCGGCAGCGTGCGGCTGATCAACGCCGCCGTGAATCACGGTTGCCAGTGCTTCGTCTTCACCAGTTCGATCGCCGTGTATGGCCAGGGTCGCTCGCCGCTCCGCGAGGACGACGTTCCCGCCCCAGTTGATCCTTACGGGATCGCGAAATACGCGGTCGAACTGGACCTCGCGGCCGCCTCCCAGACCCACGGCTTGAAGCATGTGATTTTCCGGCCACACAATGTCTACGGCCCCCGCCAGAACCTGGCGGACAAGTACCGCAACGTCGTCGGCATCTTCATGAATCGGTTGCTGCACGATCAGCCGATGCCGATCTTCGGCGATGGGACGCAGACCCGCGCGTTCAGCTACATCGGCGACGTTGCCCCCGCGATCGCCCGCAGTCCGCTCAATCCCGACGCGACGAACCGCACCTTCAACCTCGGATCGGATCGGGCCGATTCGGTCGATCGACTAGCCGATCTGGTGGCGGAGGCCCTGGGCTTGCCAGTGGCCAAGGCCTACCTGCCGCCGAGGCATGAGGTTCATATCGCCTACTGCGACCACGCCCGCGCGCGGCAAGCGTTTCCGGAGTTGACCGCCACGCCGCTCCCGGAAGGCCTGGCGCGGATGGCCCAGTGGGCTCGCCAAACCGAGATTCCGCCCGCGCAAAGTTTCGAACCGCTCGAAATCGAAGCCGGCTTGCCGCCATCGTGGCGGCCTTGATGCGTTGCGACCGCATCAGCGGGTCGGACCGCGTTCGACCGCTCCTTGCACCGCCTCCAGCCACCGCGGCAGGTTGACCGTAAGGCTGAATCGCTGTTCAACGGTCTGCCGCGCGGCCTGGCCCATCCGCTGCCGCAACTCCGGCGACTCCAGCAGACTGCCCAATGACGCTTCCCACTCGTCGGCNNCCCACGGCCATGTACTGCAGCAGCTTCAGCCCGCACTTGTACCGACTCCAAGGATCATCGCTCAGCGGCATCACACCGATGTCGAAATCGCGGATATCGGTCGCTTCCGTCGCGGGCTCCCATTTTCGAAACACGACCCGCACCCCTTGCAACGGCAACTCGTCGAGAATCCCACGCTCGCCCGCGATGACCTGAAACTCGAACTCGTGGCGGCTGGCGAGGTTCCGCAGCGGCGTCGCCAAGTCCCGCAAGTAAGCGACATTGCCTGCGGTCCCCATCCAACCGATCACCGGCAGCCGCCCGGTCGCGACCCCAGTCCGCGAACCCGGACGATAGACCTCGGTGTCGATGCAGGTCGGGATGATCACGGCGGGACGGTGCGCGGCTGCCGCCCACTCGGCCAACAACCGGTTGCCGACCACGACCAGGTCCGCCAGCTCCAACAACCGCTCGAACTTTTGCGGAAACTTCAGAAACACGCCATCGTCGATGTCGAGCACCAGCGTCT
>DITY01000009.1:0-7373 GCA_002422955.1 Planctomycetaceae bacterium UBA6172 | reverse complement strand
GTCAAAAACAGAAATTTCATGGCGTCTCTCGGTCGACAAGCAGCCGCTCGGGTTCCGCGTGCCAGCGGGCCCGGCAACTCCACCAGACCGCCGACCAGAGCGGCAGATAGAACGCGACGATCATCGTAAAGTAGGCGACGATCACGCCGCTCGCCCCCCAATCATGACCCAACTTGACGATCAGCACCGCGCTCAACACCGCCCCCAGGACCGCCAATCCCAAGTGAGGCGATTTCTTATGAGCATGGATATACGTCCATTGGCTTTCCGGAATGATCAGCAACACGATCGCCACCGCCAGCACCGCTGTCGGCAGCGTCGGCAACATCCGCCCGGCGAGCGACCAGTCGAAATGGTTCAGCCCGAACACCAGCAGAACGAAGGCCGCGCAACCGAGTGCCAGAAACGTTCCGGAAATCCACAACAGTCGAAAGTAGATTCGGTCCAGTTCGGCGAACTGACCACTCGAAACCAGCATCCCCAGCTTGGCCGTCTTCGTCTTGAGCCACGACATGCAGGCCGCTTGCAACGACGTCAGGATTTGCCAAGTCATCCCGAGTTGGCCAGCCGCAACCTCGCCGTGATAAAGGAACACGACCGGGTTGATCAAAAAGGTATTCGCGAACCCGAGCAAGCCCCGCAGGCCCACCCGCCACTGAAATGGCCAGACCTCGCCCCACCAATTGACCCGCGCGCCGCGGGGTTGACGGAGCAGCGTGGAAAAAAAAACGCGATGCTTGGCTACGATCCAAATCGCCTCGCACCCCAAGCGGACCGCCGCCGCCGCCGCGGGAACCCACAACGCTGCCCCCAGTGGGATCAAGGCCCACACGACTAGGTTACCCACGACCGCCCGCGTGAATTGCAGGTGATAAACGCTCTTCACCTCGTCGCAACCCTCCAGCATCGCCAGCCAGGGCGTCGTCCAAAAGGTCAGCGCGGTGAGCGCGACCAACGCCAACCAGGGCGCCCGCCAGGCCAAAGTGTCGCTCGCTTGGCCCAACGCGAAAAAAGCCAAACCGGCCCCGCCAACGACCAGCAAGAAGATGACGGCCACGATCGCATAACCGAGCAGGGAGCCGCGGAGCAGGCTCGCCAATCGCTCGGTAGCAATTTGATGCGACTGGCTGGCGGAGTCGCCACCCAGCGCCGCCCCCGCCCGTGCATGGCGCGCCATAGCCTGACCGCCCGCACCCCATTCATGGCTGGCGAAATTGACGATCACCGGGTGAAAAGAAAAATCGAACACCGTCTGCAGCGCGATCAGGCTCCAAAACGTGTAGTAGTAACCTTGAACCTCGGCGGAGAAAAACTTACCGATCAGGATGACCGTCAGCGGTCCGGCGAGAAACTGCCAACCGCGAGCCGCGATGGCAAAGAAGACCGCTTGGTCGATCTCCAGCCGATTGAGCAATCGCCGCGGCCAAGGGCGGGGGGCGATGCGGGACGGAGCCGATTCGTTCACAAGCGCACCCACTCGTCCGTCCCACGGCAGGCCAAGGGGAGCGTCCAGGTTGAAATGGAAGGTCTAGGTGAGAGGGTCAGGAGTCAGTTGAGTTTAAGGTGTCAAATTGAGTTTAAGGTGTCAGGAGTCAATTGCGCGAAGCACCCGCAGGGCCGTTCCGGCAATTGACTCCTGACACCCTAAAACAAACACTGGATATTGACGCTCCACGGGTCAATATCACCGTGGCCCGAGCGACATCGCCAAGAAGGCGGAGTCTGCCGGTCAAGATCCTCCGATCGCCCCCTCATGACCTCCCATTATAGGTCATGAAATGAAAAACGGTCCGGCGAGTTATTCACCCGCCAGACCGCTTTCATTCGGTCACGTCTCTGAGGTTTCAGATTTCGCAGACCCACTCATCCGTGAGGATCAGTGGACGTAGCGAGCACTGGCCTGAACGACACGACTCTTGGTTTTAATCGAGGCACTCGGGTCGACGATCGGGGCCGGAGCCGCCGGGACGACGTCGTGTGCTGGGGTCGACATCGGCACCATGGCTGGCGAACCGCACTCACAGCTGGGTGCGGCATCGCAGCACTCGTCGCAACCACCCTTGCGATGGCCACCGAACAACTTGCTCAACAGGCCCGGACGCTTGAGCTTGCAACCGCCCAATCCGCAGCTGTCGCAACCGGTATCACAAGCCGCGACTTCGCCGCAACCGCAAGCCGGTTCGGCACAACCGCAAGCAGCTTCAGTGCCGCAAGCCGGTTCGCCACATCCACAAGCCGAGTCGCAACCCTTGTTGCAGCGAGCCTTGCTGAACAGCCTCTTCAGCAGTCCACCACGCTTGGGCGAGCAACCTGCATCGCATCCGCCGCAATCAGCCACTTCGCAGCCACACGCTGGGGCTTCACAGCCACAAGCGGGAGCTTCGCAGCCGCAAGCCGGGGCTTCGCAGCCACAAGCTGGGGCTTCGCAGCCCTTCAAGCGTCCGAGCAATCCGCAACCGGCCGAAGGGGCTTCACAGCCACATCCGGGACCGGCGACTACCGGCGTGTCGCAACACTGAGTGTCACAGCCACAGCCCTTGCTGCCGAGCATCCGGTCCAGCAAGTCAAATCCGAAACTCTGGGTCGTCATCAAACAGCTCATCGCCATCGTCAGACTTAAGGTAATTCGTTTCATGAAGCCACGTCTCCCTGTCGCTCATGCGTTCTTTAGATTCGCGATCACCAAGCTGCATCCGTTGGGACGGATCGTCACGGGGTAAACTCGGGTACGGTCGGCGGACGAAGTCGCCGCCGATCACACCCATCCGTTTTGAGGGAACACAACGCGAACCAGACGCGGGAACTCCGATCCGCTGACTTCGTTCTGCGCCCTGTGACCCCCGGGACGGCGAAATCGAACACACTCCTATGTGTTGACGTTGGGCTGTTCGCCTTCCCGTCGCACGATTTCGCGTCATCTCGATTACCGACAAGGCCCTGGCTTCCCTCACCAGGACCTCACTCTCTGCAAGTTGACAACTTACCGCTGGAAGCTCCGAGCGTCCTGGTTCCTTGCCAACCGCATGTTTAATCGGCAAGCGCTGGCGTGGCGTTGAACAATACAAACGATTTTCGCAAGCTTGTAAACCTTTGCCGGATAAGCAAAATCCGCGGCCTAAGGCGACTTGAACGCTCGCGAAGTCTGTCCGATGCCACCAAGCCCCACCCGCCCTCCAAATTCGCCATTCCACGCAGTCAATGACCCAATCCGCCCCTTTTCAATCGCTTTTCGGTTCCCACATCGCGGGCGACTCAGCACCGGCGACCGAGCTGCTATAACGTGGCTCGCAACCCTTCCTACCGCTACTCCCCCAATCCTGCCCTCATCAACTGGCCGCCGAACCACTTCACGACGCCCGCCGCGTGTCGACCAGCCATGCCCCAGCCTGCTGAAATCGCCCAGCTTGACGCCATACCCGCAGTCCCTTGCCCCTGTGGCCTGGCGCGGCGGGCGTTCACCGACCGGGGCGATTACCCGGCAACCGTGCACCTGACCCAGATCACCCGCGACGCCGCCGTCCATTATCATCGCCAACAAACCGAAGTTTACGTGGTGCTGGAATGCCAACCCGGCGCGGCGATCGAGCTGAATGGTGAACTCCATCCGGTCCGTCCGCTGACCGCGATCCTGATTCCTCCCGGCGTTCGCCATCGCGGTGTGGGCGAAATGACGGTGCTGATCCACTGCACGCCCAAGTTTGACCCCCAGGACGAATTTTTTGACTGACTATGGTCATCAACCCCATCGACTTTGACCGCCCCGGCAAGCAGCAGGGCTTCCTGCGCGTTCCCTATTCGCACAATTTGGGGGGCTGGGCGAATGTGATGATCCCGATCACCTGCGTGACCAACGGTGCCGGACCGACCGCGCTGATTTTGGGCGGTAACCACGGCGACGAATACCAAGGCCAAATCGCGGCGATGAAATTGGCTCGCGAACTGACCCCCGAAATGGTCACCGGCCGGATCGTGCTAATCCCATCGCTCAACTTTCCCGCCGCCCAGTCCTCCACCCGGCTCTCACCGCTGGACGGGATGAACCTGAATCGGGCTTTTCCCGGCGACCCCGACGGCCCGGTGACCAGTCAGATTGCCCACTTCCTGACGACCGTGCTGTTCCCGCTCAGCGACATCGTGATCGATATCCACTCCGGCGGCCGCAGTATCGAGTTCGTCCCCTGTTCCCACATGCACGTCGTCCCCGACCTGGAACAACGCCGCCGGATGCTCGCGGCGATGCTCGCCTGGAACACCGACTTTTCGTTCCTGTACACCGACATCGCGGGCACCGGCTTGCTCCCCGTCGAAGCCGAAAATCAGGGCAAACTGGTGGTCACGACCGAACTGGGCGGCGGCGAGGCGATCCCCGCGCATGTTCACCGGATCGCGCAATCCGGGCTCCGCAACGTGTTGCTGCACACCGGCGTGCTGGCCGGCGTCGCCCAGACACGAGCCGAACTGAATCTGCCGCCGACGATCCTGACCGCGGCGCTGAAGTCGGAGAATTACCTGCTGGCGCCCGAATCGGGAATCTTCGAAGTCGCCGTCGAACTCGGTTCCCCGGTCGCGACCGACCAACCGATCGGCTACATCCACCATCTCGAACGCCCCGATCGCGCGCCGATCGAGATCCGTTCGCCCGCCAGCGGCTATCTGATCTGCATGCGCGCCCCCTGCCTGACCCACCAAGGGGACTGTGTCGCGGTGATCGCCCAGGCCGTTGACCCCGCCCGGCTGAGCGAACCCGGGCCGCTGGAACTTTAAACGACCGCCCACCGGATCCCATCATGCCGCGAATTCTGATCGCCGAGTGCAAACAGGAAGTCTCGACCTTCAACCCTCACCTGAGCGGTTACGAAGATTTTGGCGTCCGCCACGGCGAAGAACTCCTCCGATACCACCGCACGGTCCGCAACGAGGTCGGCGGGGCGCTGACGGTCTTTGATGAGGCCGGGGTCGAAATCGTGCCGACTTACAGCGCCTTCTTCATCACTTCCGGCGGCACCTTGGCCGAATCGGCCTGGCAACGACTCTCCTCGGAATTGCTCGCTTCGATCCGCCAAGCCGTCGGGTCGGGGGAACCGATCGACGGGATCTATTGCTGCATGCACGGCGCGATGGCCAGCGAACAAGAACTCGATCCCGAAGGCTACCTGCTGCAGGAAATCCGCAAACTGGTAGGGGAACGGATCCCGCTGGTCCTGTCGCTCGACCTGCACGGCATACTGACTGACCGAATGCTTCGCCACAGCGACGCGGTCGTGGCCTACCACACCTACCCGCACGTCGACTTCTTCGAGACCGGGCAACGCGCCGCCCGACTGTTGCTGCGGATCTTGGCCGGCGAGGTTCGTCCCGTCACCGCCAAGGTAGCGATCCCGGCGCTCGTTCGCGGCGACGAATTGATCACGGCTACGGGCAAGTTCGGCGAAGCGATCCGGTTGGCGCAAACCGCCGAAACGACCGCCCCGGGATTGTCGGCCGGCATGTTCATCGGCAACCCGTTCACCGACGTCCCCGCCCTCCGCTGCTACAGCTTCGTGGTCAGCGATAACGATCCCGATTGGGCCTCCACGCAGGCCCTGCGAATCGCCGAGAACTTTTGGTCGCACCACGAGTCGATGCGGGTTCCGCTGGTCAGCTTGGCCGACATGTCGGCGCAGATGTTGGCCGGTATCCCCGGGACCACGGCGATCGTCGACGCCGCCGACGCGACCAGCTCTGGCGCTTCCGGCGACAGTAACGCGGTGTTGGCCGAATTGATCCGCGCCGGCTACCAAGGCCGCACGCTGCTGCCGATCGTCGATCGGCCGGCGGTCGAGCGGGCGTTCGCGGCGTGGGTTGGTGGTACGGTTCACACCACGCTCGGCGGCACACTCGATCCCGCCCGCTTCCAGCCGCTGCCGATCACCGCCACTGTCCGTATGCTGGCGGATGGCGACTTCCGCAGCGAATCGTTCGGCGAACTGTGGCGGGCCGGGCCGACCGCGGTCCTGCAATCGGGCCCGTTCACGATCGTGGCCAGCAGCCGGGCCGTGAACCTGTACGACCGCTCGTTCTTCTTAGCCCACGGCCAGGACCCGCGGAACTTTGCGGCCGTCGTCGTCAAATCGCCCCACTGCCAACCGCACATGTACGCCGATTGGTGTACCCGCATGATCGGGGTCGACGCCTCCGGTTCCTCCAGCGCCAACCTCCCGTACCTCGGTCATACCCGCTGCCCACGTCCGATTTTCCCACTCGATCCCGATGTCGATTTCATCCCCCACGTCGAACTGTTTCAACGCCCCCGAGAGACCTGATGAAGATTCGTGAAATTCGCTGTGCCGGACTCCGCGGCGCCACCCCGGAAGGGGGCTGGAGCAACGAGCTGCAACCGGAAGACTGCGTCCATACCCTCGTCGCCGTCCATACCGACACGGGTCACGTCGGCTTGGGCAGCGTGTTCACCTCGGAAAGCCTCGTCCGCGCGGCGCTCGGGATGCTCGAACCGCTGTACCGCGGCGAATCGGCGTTGGAGCCGGAACGGGTCAGCGAGAAGCTGCATCAAAACATGTTTTGGCTCGGCCGAGGCGGCTCGATCACGCACGCGATCAGCGGGATCGACATCGCGCTCTGGGACCTGCTCGGCAAGGCGACCGGCCAACCGGTCGGCCGGCTGTTGGGCGGTCGCTACCGCGAGCGGGTCCAGCCCTACGCGTCGCTGCTGATGGACGAACCGGGCAAACTCAGCGAACACCTGCACCGCGTCGCGGCGGAAGGCTTTCGCGCCTTCAAAATCGGCTGGGGCCCGTTCGGCCGTCGCAACGCCGCGACCGATGAAGCGATCGTGCGGGCGGCCCGCGACGCGATCGGTTCTGACGCCAAGCTGATGGTCGACGCCGGTGGCAGCGACGCGCATTGGCCCAACGGCTACAAGTGGGCGTTGAACACCGCCAAAATGCTTGCCGATTACGACGTCCACTGGTTCGAGGAAGCCCTCGTTCCCGACGCGCTCGAGGATTTCATAAAACTCCGCGAACATTCGCCGGTCCGCATCGCCGGGGGTGAGGTGCTGACCCGCCGACAGGCCTTCCAGCCCTGGCTCACATCCCGCGCCTTCGACATCGTGCAGCCCGACGTGACCAAGGTTGGCGGGATCAGCGAAGAGCGGCGGATCGCCTGGATGGCCGAGGATCATGGCGTGCAGTTCATCCCGCACGGTTGGAACACGGCCGTCGGCTTGGCAGCCGATTTGCATCTCGCCTCGGCGATTCCCAACACTCAGTTTGTCGAATACTTGACCGGCTCACCGTTCATCGACGAGATCACGCTGGGCGGCTGGCGGCTCGATGGCGACGGGATGTTAGCGATCCCCACGACCCCCGGCCTCG
>DITY01000221.1:8771-9007 GCA_002422955.1 Planctomycetaceae bacterium UBA6172 | reverse complement strand
TTGATCATCGCCGAAGACGTCGATGCCGAAGCGCTGACCCTGTTGGTGGTCAACAAGCTCCGTGGCACGCTCAACGTCTGCGCCGTCAAGGCTCCGGGCTTCGGCGATCGTCGCAAGTCGATGCTCGGCGATATCGCCGTGCTGACCGGCGGCACGCTGATCAGCGAAGACCTCGGCATCCAATTGGAAAACGTGACCCTGGAGCAATTGGGCCGCGCCAAGAAGGTGACCGTTTC
>DITY01000221.1:0-8622 GCA_002422955.1 Planctomycetaceae bacterium UBA6172 | reverse complement strand
GCGCGGCGGTCGAGGAAGGCATCCTTCCCGGTGGTGGCGTCGCGTTGGTTCGTTGCTACGAAGCGGTCGAGGCGGCCAAGAAGTCGGCCAAGGGTGACGAAAAGATCGGCGTGTCGATCGTGTTGGGCGCGCTCGATGCCCCGATGCGCCAGATCGCCGACAATGGCGGCTTGGACGGGGCCGTGATCGTCGACGAAGTTCGCCAGAAGGCGGGCAACATCGGCTTCGATGCCTATGCCGGCAAGTATGTCGACATGCTCAAGGCTGGGATCATCGATCCGGTTAAGGTCGTGCGGACCGCGCTCGCCAACGCCGGCAGCATCGCCGGTCTGTTGTTGACCACCGAAGCGATGGTCACGACCTTCGACAAGGAAGACAAGGCGAAGCGAGCCGTCGAAGGCGTTGTCGCCTAAGCTTTCCCTGTCCCGTTTTTCGCGTTCCCCGTTCGCCGACCGACGTCGGCGGACGGGGGCACCCGTTTATCCAGCCCACCGGCTGGCACCCCATTGGACCTGATTTCGATCACGACCAGGTTGCTCACGTTTCATGGCTGAGAAGCGAGATTTTTACGAAGTCCTCATGGTCACTCGCACCGCGACCAAGGTGGAGATTGACAAGGCTTATCGTAAGATGGCCATCAAGTTCCATCCGGATAGCAACCGCGAGGATCCTGACGCTTCTGAAAAATTCAAGGAATGCAGCGAAGCCTACGAGATCCTGACCGATCCCGACAAACGTTCTCGCTATGACCAATTTGGCCACGCCGGATTGAATGGCGGTCGCGGCGAGGCACACGACTTCGATACGTTCGGCGATATCTTTGGCGATGTCCTGAACGATTTCTTCGGCGGCGGACGCAGCGGCGGTCGGCGAGCTGGCCAGCGCCGACAAACTCGTGGCGACGACCTCCGTTGTGACGTCACCCTGACGCTAGAAGAAGCGGCCCGGGGCGTCACCAAAGAACTCTCGTTCCGCCGGCGGAATGCCTGTGAACCGTGCGGCGCGTCAGGTGCCGCCCCCGGCAGCCAACCGGTCACCTGCTCGACCTGTGGCGGTCGCGGACAGGTCATCCAGTCCAACGGCATCCTTCGCGTCCAAACGAACTGCCCGACCTGTCGCGGCGCCGGCAAGACGATCAGCCAACCCTGCTCGAATTGCCGTGGCAGCGGCCTGGTCAGCGAAAAGGCGAGTCTGACCGTCGACATTCCCGCCGGCGTCGATGACGGCATGCGGGTACGACTGAAGGGGGAAGGCGAGGCCAGTCCCGACGGCGGCCCCCGTGGCGATTGCTACTGCTTCATCACCGTTCGCCCGCACGACTTGTTCCGTCGCGACGGCTCGAACCTGATCCTGCAATTCCCGATCTCCTACAGCCAAGCCGCGCTGGGGGCTGATATCGAGGTCCCCACGCTCGATGGCAAGTCTCCGCTGCGGATCGATCCGGGTACGCAAAGCGGCGAGGTATTCCGCATCCCTGGGCAGGGCGTCGTCCAACCCGGTGGCTCCCGCCGCGGTGATCTGCTGGTGCAGACCGTGATCGAGGTCCCCAAGAAGCTGTCCGAAAGCCAAGCTAAATTGCTCCGTGAACTCGCCGAACTCGATCACGAGTCGGTGCTGCCCGCCCACAAATCATTTTTCGACAAGTTGAAGAACTTTTTTGATCCTGAAGCTTCGAGTTCCTCTTGAGTTTCCCTGGTCAAACTTCCGCATCTGAACCACTCGAGTTAGATCCCGTGTCCAATACGAATCCCGATTTCACCATCGATCCCGACGAGTTCAACCAGGGCGGCCAAGATACGCAGCCGGATGGCGAAGCCAGCCACACGGATGCCATCGACGCCGTGCTGGAGGCCACCCAAGAGCCGTCGGACGACTCCCCCGACGCCGAGTTGAGCCGTATGAAACACGATGTCGAATTAGCCAATCAACGGGTGCTGCTGGCCCAGGCGGAGCTCGAAAACTTTCGCAAGCGGACCCGCAAGGATTACGAAGACCAGTTGCGTTTCGCGGCGCTGCCCCTGATCGAGGACCTGCTGCAAGTTCGTGACAACCTGATGCGGGCACTCGAAGCCGCGAACACGGCCGCCGGGTCGGTTGAGAGTTTGCAGGCGGGTGTCAACATGGTTGCGAAGCAGTTGGATGACATCCTCGCCAAACACGGCATTCGGCCGATCCCGTCGATCGGCGAAACCTTCGATCCGAACTACCATCAGGCGATCGCCCAAGCCCCAAGCGAGACCCATGAACTGGGGACCATCGCGATCGAAGCGACGACCGGATTCCAAATGCATGGCCGTGTCGTGCGTCCCAGCCAGGTCGTGGTTAGCACCGGGAAACCTGGCCAAGCTGCCGAATGATCACCCGTTTTCAGTCCGCCTGATCGCTCAATCACCACCCGCCACGTACCGATCGCCATGCCGACCTACGACTACGAATGCCAAGCCTGCAATCACACCATGGAAGTGTTCCAGGGGATCAATGAGCCGCTGCTGAAAAAATGCCCCGCTTGCGGCAAGAGCAAGCTCAAACGACTGTTCGGCACCGGCGCCGCGATCGTTTTCAAGGGCAGCGGTTTCTATCAGACTGATTATCGTAGTGACAGCTACAAGAAGGCGGCTAAGTCGGATCAGGCCAGCAGCGAGTCAAAGTCGAGCGAATCGAAATCGGGCGAATCGAAACCTAAAGAAGCCAAGGCCGAATCGAAGAGCGAGTCGAAGCCTTCGACCGGCAAGTCGAAGTCGGACTGACCCGCGTCCCGCTCACGCGTCAACGGCATGCTTCTCGACTGACACGGCCCCGTTCACTCTCCACGCATTTTTCCTACCGGGCCCCGATGACGCTCACTTCCCTGTCCACTCGCGTCACGGCCGCCCAGGCCGGACGTTGCGACCTCGTCGTTCGTGAATTGACTTCGCTGTCGCGGAGCCGCATTCGTGGGCTGTTCGATCACGGTTGCGTCCGTGTCAACGGCCATCCCTGCGACCAACTCGGGACGGTCGTTAAAGAAGACGACCTCATCAGCGTCGAATTCGACCCCAACCAGGGCTACAAGCCGAAGAAGCAGGTTTGGAGCGATCGGACCTTCTCGGTGATCTTCGAGGATTCCTCCTTGCTGATCGTCAACAAAGCGGCTGGCGTGTTGACCGTGCCGACCGACCATTGCGAAGCGAATACGCTGGTCGATCGCGTGTCGGTCTACCTCAGTCACTCCAAAAAGAAGCAAGAGGCGATCGTCGTCCATCGCCTGGATCGCGAGGTCAGTGGGCTCTTGGTGATGGCGAAGTCCGCGACGATCGCGCAATCGCTGATCGAGCAATTCAAGCATCGCAAGCCGGAGCGGGTTTATGCGGCGATCGTAGCCGGCCATATGCAGGCTGAGACCGGCACGTTCCGCTCCCACCTGGCGACCGGCAAGAACATGGACCGCTTCTCGGCCCCACCGTCGGCCGACACGGAACTGGCGATCACGCATTACCAGATCAGCAAACGGATGCGGAATACGACGTTGCTCGATGTCCGTCTCGAGACCGGACGCCGACACCAAATCCGTGTCCATTTGGCCGGGGCCGGCCATCCGGTCCTGGGTGACCCGCGTTACGGCAATCGTGAAAGTCGGCACCCCAACTGGACTCAAAAACGACTGGCCCTGCACGCCCGTAGCCTGACACTGGTCCATCCGCTCACGAGCGAGACGATCACCTTCGAATCGCCGCTGCCGATCGAAATGCAACGCTTCGTCGGCCACCCCAGCAATTCCTAAACGGCTGAACCGGGAGGCTGCCTCGGCGGCCGTGTCAGAGCAGGTGCTTGGCTTTGATTTTCAAGTACTCGTTGACTAGCGGCGCGGTCAGGTCTTCGGGAAACGCGTCGACAACCAGCACGCCGCGATGCTGCAGGTCGACGATCTGCTGTTGACGCCAGACCAGAATGTCGGCAGCGGCCGCCGCTGCGTAAAGCTTCAGCGGCCCACCCTCGGGCGAATCGGCGGCGTCGAACATCTGGCGATCGCGGAGCAACACCCCCAGAGGCAGATGGCGTCCGCTGAGATGGGTCAAATGCTCGACCACCCGCCCTGCGTTCACCTCGTCGATCAGGTTGGTGGCGAGCACGATCAGCGAGCGGCGTTTGCAATGGTTGGCGAGGTACAAAAACGCCTCGTCATAGCGAGATTCCACCATCCGCGGGAATTGATCGAACCCGGCCTGCAGCAGCCGATTCATCTGGCTGGGACCGCCCCGTGGCGGCAGAAACGTGTGGATCGAATCGCTGAAGCAGAGCATCCCGACCTCGTCGCCCTGGGCGAGCGCCACGTAGGACATCATCAGCGCCGCGTTGAGGGCATGGTCGAGCAGCGTGTAGCCGTCGCGGCGATTGGTCATCATCCGCCCGCAGTCGAGCAGGAAGATGATCCGCTGACTCTGGTCGGACTGAAACTCCCGGACGGTCAACTTGTTCCGTCGCGCCGTACTCCGCCAATCGAGATGCCGGTAATTGTCGTCGCGGGTATAGTCGCGCAGCCGTTCGAAATCGCTGTCTTGCCCGATCCGCCGAGTCCGCCGCACCCCGATCAGGCTCAAGCGATTCGTCCGCGCCAACATCGCATAGTCCGACAACTGCTTCATGTCGGGATAGACGTTCAACCGGTCCTTCACGTCCAACCGCAAATCACGAACCCAGAACCGCAGCGGGCTGCTCAGACGCACGTACACGCGTTCCAGTTGAAAGGCGCCACGCCGCCCCGGGATCAGTTGTCGCCGCATCGTGACGAGCCCTTGCGGCGGCAGATCGAGCCGGTGTCGATCCGGTCGGCAGGTGAAATCCTCCGGGAGATCATCGCGCACGGCGCCACGCAGACGCACCGCCGTCCCGTTGTGTACGGTCAATTGCGAGGTCAGCTCCACCCCCAGCGAAACCGTTCGCGGTACGCTCCGCTCCGCCGTGATCCCGCGCGACGTGGTGGTCAACAGGATCACCAAATCGGTGACGACCACGGCTACCACCAGCCCGTCGATCAACAACACCAGCGGCAACCACCGCGGGGAAAAGACCGCCACCAAACTTACCAGCAGCGACCCGCCCAGCGGCACCATCCACCACCACGTCGGATAGACCCGCCGCCGCCAAGCCACCAGAAACATCGGGGCAGAAATCAGGACCAGCAGCAACCATGGCCACTGCGATGCGTATCGAAACGTTTCGGCTTGCGCGAACACTGATCCGTTCCGATTGCGAAAAAGGTCTCGCCCTTAGGCGCGAAGCTCCGGCCGCGACCCCACGGGATCGCCGGATCTCAACCGCCCAGGCTGTTGGCCAATCGCCAAATTTGGCTCTCGTACTGATCGACCAACGCGTCAAACTCCGGCAACTCGACCATGTTGTTTCCCTGCTCATGCTTGCGGAACAACATCAGGTAGGTCTCGTTCTGCGGACGATGGCGATGGAAAAACAGCTCATCCTTGCGGAGCACCAACCCGGCCAATTCGCGGTAAGCGTCACTTTCCAGGGTCGACGCTTTCAGGTCCTCTGGCCCACCGACCAAAGCCCTGGCGAGCTGCGTGGCGATGCTCCGATACCCGACCTCGTTGGGCAACAACCCGTCGTCGAGGAACTGCTCACAGCTGACGCTGATCGCCGGAATGCCGAATCGGGCCGCTACCCGATCGACCGTCTCGGAACAGCCGCGAATCCAGTTCGCGTAGTCGGGTGTTCGCACGCCGGGCAGCGCGAAAGGTCGCATCAAAATCACGCGGCGCTGACGCTGGAGCATCGATTCGACCAGCCGCACCAATCCCGGTTCGAACTTTTCGACCGCCGCCGCGCCGTTGCTCGCCTCGGCGAAGCCGTAGGCGATCAGGACCACCGTGGGGTTCGCCAAATCGAGGTCGTGTTGCAGACGCTTGAAGCCATTTTCGGGATTGGGATCGAAGACCTTGCGGGCAAACCCATACGTGTCGTCGCCCGACCAGCCCAGATTGCGGACCTTCAGTTGCCAGTCGGGCTGACGGATCTGCAACTCCATTTCTAGCCACGGATAGGCCTGCATCCGCTCGACGAACGTGCCCCCCACCAAGGCCAATCGATCGCCCGCCTGCAGCAGCGGCTCAGCTCCCCGCCCAACGGTCGTAGCGGGCGAAAATCCGAAAGTTAAAACGATCAGCGTGAGTAGGCTGGCCGATCGAAGCATCATGATGACATTCCTAGCGTGCGAAACCGAAAAGTTTTCCTGTCCAGGATACACCAGCCGCGTGGGAAAATCATTCGGGGCGACGCGAGTCGTCGCGAAACCGCCACGAAATCGTCGCGCCCGAGCAAAATCACGGCGGGGCGGCCTGCAGCTTTTCGCGGAGCAGTCGTAGGGCCAACGCATAATCCTCGACGTCAGGCGCCAGTGTGACCGCTAACTCCAGTTGCCGCAGCGCTGCGGCCAGATCACCGGCGAGGTAGAGCGCTAGACCGTAGCGATACTGCACCTGGGCATTCTGGGGCGCCAGCCCCGCGTCACGGGCCAGCAATGGCAACTCTTCTTGACGCAGTTCCGCGGCGCGGCTGGCGGCGCGAGGATCGCCGCGTTCCGCTAGGCTGTCGAGTAACGCGGCCAAGTTGGTCCGCGCCCCCGCCATGTTCGGTTCGACCCGAATCGCGGTTTCGTAAGCTTCGATCGCCTCGGGCACCCAGCCGCGTTGTTCGCAAAGCCCCGCCCAGGCCATGTGCGCGCCACCGCGATCGGCGACGATTCTCAACGTCTCCTGAACCTCACGCAGCGACAGATCGACGCGGGTCCGTTCATTAGCGGTCAAGCCGCCGTAGACCTCAGGGTCGGCCAAGGCCTGCGAAGCCTCGCGCCGGACCAGCCGGCGTTCATCGCCGAGCAGCGGCAGCAACAGCCGCTTGCGAGTCGTGGGCGGCAAGGCTCGCAGCGTGCGGATCGCGGCCGCGCGGACCATCGGATGCTCGCTCGGGTCGACCGCCAACACCTGGCCAAGCTCCGCCGCGCGCGGATCGCCGATCGCGGCCAAGTTATCCAGCGCCGTCGCACGTGCGATCGCGGGCGTCATGTCGTCGCGGCGGCTGGCGAGTGCCAAGGCCTGGTCGATCCCGGTCGGATCTCCCTTGCGCAGCGCTGCCAAGGCTTGGCCGAAATGCGGTTCCCGATTTCGGTTCTCGCCATACCAGCGGTCGCAGGCCTCGTCGCACCACTTGTCGGTTTCCGCGATCACGCCGGAGATCAACTCGTCGCCCGCTTCCGCCGCATTCAGCCAATCGGCGTATTCACGCAGCCCAGCCCGCCGCGGCTCGGGGATCTTCGCGAGCGAATCCGAGACATGGCANNCGGCGGAAGTCGACATCCATGTAGGTCCGGCCCGGCATGTGACAATTGACACACTTGGCACCCTCGCTGCCGACGGCATGCCGATGGTGACTGGGGACGTCGTATTTGCCGGCCGGGTGTTGGTGGCACGACGTGCAGGTCTCGTTCCCTTGATGCTTCAATTTCAACGAATGCGGATCGTGGCAATCGGTGCAGCGAATCCCCTTGTGATACATCTTGCTCTGGACGAAGGACCCGAACACATAGACTTCGTCCTTGATTTGGCCGTCGTGGTAATAGGTCTCGGGTTGGAGCAATTCCAGGTCATGGAAGTCGTGATATTTTTGTCCGGCGACGAAACCTTCGTTTAGCACCCCCCGTCGGCTGTGGCACTTGGCACAGGCCTGCAGCTGCGGCTGCGGATCCTCGCCCTTGAGCTTCGCCAATCCATACCCATGATTGCGATCCCAGAACAAGCTTTTCTGATTCGCCAACTCGACGTGCAAACTGCCCGGGCCATGACAGGCTTCGCAGCTCACATCGATCTCGGAAAAGGTCGTGTGGTACTGATTGGCCCGCGGGTCAAAGGCGGTCTTGAGGTTGGTCGAATGGCAATCCGCGCACATCGTTTGCCAGCGCTGCGCGATCCCGGTCCAGTGCAGCGGATCGTCCGGAGCCAACTTGTCCTTGACGTCGGGTGGGCGGAGATAAAACCAGCGGCGATGGATCGTATCCCAACTGATCCGCAGCACCTGCAACCGAGGGATCTCGTCCTTGCCGACCGACTCGTCGCGGCCGAACTCGACCATGTACTGCTGCAGCGGTTCGACCCCGAAGACGTATTTGACTTCGAAGTCTTCCATCGCCCCCGTTTCGCCCTCGGTATGGACCATGAACCGCTGGCCATCGCGAAACATGCGGCTGACCATGCCATCATGTTCCAACTCGGCGTTGTTGAAGTCGCCCAGCACGCTCTCGTCGGTCGCCAGTTCCATCGCCTTATCGTGATGGGAACCGACAAACGCCTCCGATTGCTCGCGGTGACAATCGATGCAAGCCGACCTGCCGACGAAGTGCGCGGTCGCTTCGGGCGGCATCGCTTGGCCGAAGTAGGAACTCAACGCACCGATGCCGACGAGCGCAACCATCGCCAAGCTGGCCAACAAAATCGGATGTCGCCATGCAGGTCGTTCGGCGTTCAGCCTGGCTGCGGGAAGCTTATTCAAGTTGAGCCGCGCTGGGGGAGAACTCATCCAACAGCAGCATCGTCGCCCGTTCTCGCATCGCGGCGATCAGACGCTGAGCCCCTTCGT
>DITY01000107.1 GCA_002422955.1 Planctomycetaceae bacterium UBA6172 | reverse complement strand
CGGTTGATCGCGATGTACAGCCGCAGCATCAGCATCACACTGGCCGACAGCCCGAACACCCCAGGGACGCTGAGCTGAGTGATGCCCAGGTATGTCGACTCGGGGAACAGCAGCGGCGGCACCTTCATCGACAGCATCAGCGCCGAACCGAGAAACAGCGCGCTGGCGATCAGTCCTAACGCCAAACGGTTGACGGTCGCTCCCAGCCGATGATGTTCCATCTGAATTTTCAGTTGACCCTGCCCCGCCTGGTCCAGCAGCCCCAGCGCCTTGTCGGGCACGACCTGCATGAAGTATTCCGCCTCGCGAAACATCAGCCTGGCTTGGCGTAACCGGCGGCGCGGGTCGAGTCGGTTCAGCGACGCCTTGCGGAGGAAGCCGGCCATGACTTCGATCGCATCGAAATCGGCATGCAACGCCGCGAGCGTCCCCTCCAGCGAGATCAGCATCTTCATCAGCAGCGCCGACTGGGTCGGCAGCTTGATGCCATGCCGGTGCAGCAGATCGCCGAGGTCGTTCAGGGCACCGGTCAGGTTGAAGCTGCCCAGGTCTTGATGCCCGTAGGTCCCGATGAACTCGGACACGTCAACCGACAACGCCGCATCGTCGAGCCCTGGTGGGGCTTTGCCGGCCCGGCGGATCAGCTGGGTCAGCCGCACGCTGTCGCCGCTGCCGATCGCCATCAACATCTCCTCGATCTGCTCGCGGAGCCGTGTGTCGATCCGCCCGACCATGCCGAAGTCGAGAATCCCGATCCCTCCCCCCGACATCAACACGAGGTTGCCCGGATGCGGATCGGCGTGAAACAGCCCGTGATCGAACAGCATCTGCATGTAGACGGTGGTGATCAGCCGGGCGGCTTCCGCACGGGTTTGGGCATCGAGCTGGCTGAGCGTCTGCGAACGAGACAAGTCTTGCCCCGCCAACCGCGTCATCACCAGCACGCGGCGGGTACACAACCCGGGAATCGGCCTAGGGATGTGGACGTCCGGGAAATTGCGGAGCATCGCGGCGAAGACATCCAGGTTCTGACGCTCGCGGTCAAAATCGAGTTCCCGACGTAGCGTCGGTCCGAGTTGTTCGAGCATCGCGCGGGGTGAAAACGCCGCTAGCCCCTCGACCCGTTCCGCCAACTGCGCGAGCCCGTCCAGGACGTCAAGGTCGCGGAGCATCGTCTCCTCGATCCCCGGCCGCTGGACCTTGACCACCACCTCCGTGTCATCGACCAACCGCGCGCAGTGGACCTGGCCGATCGACGCCGCGGCCAACGGTGTCTCGTCGAAATCGACGATCTCGGCATCGAGCCGAAACCCCAATTCCTGCTCCAGCGTCCCGCGGATCGTTTCGAAATCCAGGGCCGGAACGTTGCTGTGAAGTTTCTTGAATTCGTTGGCGACTTGTGCGCCGACCAAGTCAGGACGCGAAGCGAGCACCTGGCCGAGCTTGATGAACGTCGGCCCCAGCTCCGTCAGCACCATCCGCAACCGTTCCTCGCGAGAGAACGACGTCAACGGCTGGCCCTCGGAATCCTTCAACCAATCGCGAAACGGCAGCTGCGGAAACTGGCTGAGCCAGTCCGCCAAGCCGTGGCGACGCAAGACCGTCAGGATCTCTCGCCAACGGAGCAGGTTGCGGTACAGTTGGGGGATTGCTGTGATCTTCATCGACCCATCATCGTAACCCGACTCCGCCAAAGATGAACCCGTACGCCTTCGTTCTGACGTGCGAAATGGCGATCGGTAGCGTCATCCTTGCGGTTCCGATCGGTTGTGCCGTCGCCTTCGCGATGCATGCGGCGGGGCGCGATTCCCGCTCCTCGCGGTTCGTGTGGCTGATGCTGCTCGCCGCCTGCGCGCTGCCGCTCTACCTGCATGCCGCGGGCTGGGAGGCGGCGGCTGGCAAGTTCGGCCTGTTCCGCTGGACCCGCGTCGGCGCCGTTGGCGGCCCGTTGGCCGGCTTGACCGCCGCGATCTGGGTGCACGGACTCAGCGGCGCGGCCTGGGTCGCCATCGCGACCGACTTGGGGCTGTCGCGACTGCCCCGCGGCCTGATCGACCTGGCCCGACTCGACGCCCCTTCGCCCTGGGCCTGGCTGCGAATCCTCGCCCCGTCAATCCGCCCCTGGATCGCCCTGGGGGCCTGGTGGGTCGCCACATTGGCGGCGACGGAAATGACCGTGGTCGACCTGTATGGCGTTCGCACTTTGGCGGATGAGTTCTACCTGCTCTACGCGTCCCAACCGAACTCCTGGGCGATCCTGCGGACACTGCTACCGGCGATCGTGTTGGGGATCGGCCTGGCGCTGGCGCTCCGCCGCGTCGCTGGCGGGATCGCTGCCGCGGGTTGGGACCAAGTCGACTCCCGCCCATCGCCGCTCACCTTCGGCTGCGCTCCCAGTGGCTCGTCCGCGCGACGGTCCGCCCGGCGTTGGTTGGCCGCCGTGCTCGCGATCGCCGGCGTGACGCTGATCTTGGCCCTACCGCTGATCAGCCTGGTCGCCGCGGCCGGTCAGGCGGTGACGGTCCGCAGCCTCTCGCCGGGGGCGTCGCAGCTCCAGCGCACCTGGCGAGCCGAGGAGGCCCTGCGGACGATCTTCGACGCGTGGTTCAGCTTCGCCCCCGAGTATCGCTGGTCCGCCGTTTTGGCCGGCGCTTCAGGTCTCCTCGCCACCGGACTCGCCGCCTGGCTGGTGCTGATCCGTGGCCAAAAGAGGCACCCGGTTCGCTCGCCCGAGAAGGCGTCCACGGGGCCCACCGTTTACCCGACACTGACCGACCTGGTGGTTTTTGTCGGCGTGCTGATTCCTGGACCGCTGATCGCCCTGGCCGTCGTCTGGCTGTTTCGCCGCGACCTTCCCGGGCTCGATTTGCTCTATCGCCAAACCTTGGTCCCGACGCTGATCGCGCTGCTGCCGCGGAGTTTGGCGGCGGCCTATGTGACGCTGCGGGTCGCAGCGCTGCGGCTCGATCCCGCAGTCTCCGACCTCGCTCGGATCGATTTTGATTCGCGATGGCACCGGTTGTGGCTGGTCGACAGCTCCCGATTGGCCATGCCCCTGTTGGCCGCCGTCGCCGTCGCGGCGCTCGCGGCTTTGGGAGACGTCCCGGCAACCCTCTCCGTGTTGCCGGCCGGCGTCTCGACCGTCGGCACGCGACTGTTCGAGTTGCTGCACAGCGGCGCGCGCCGCCAGGAAGCGGGTCTGGCGCTGGGGCTGATAACGATCTTCCTGATCCTAGCGACGTTCCTGGCGCTCGGTCGCCGGTTCCTGCACCGCCGCACGCACGGCACCACGAGTGGTCGGTTAAACTGAATCTCCGCAATCCTTCCATCGACCAACGACGCCTTGATTAGCCGCTCCATGCCCTTGCCGACTCCCTATCGACCGCGTGGAACTCGGCCGCAACACGCAGCCTCCGCAATCCGCGAGACTTCGGCGAGCGTTCTACCGCTCCCTCTGCCCAACCTCGCCCCACTGGCCGGCACGTTGTCACGTGGCTGGCACCTGGCGTTGTCACGTGGCTGGCACCTGACGCTGTTCGGCGTGCTGTGGCTCGGCCTGATCGCTGTCGTTCCCCGCCATGCCCAGGGGGACGAACCGGCCGCCGAAGTGAAGCCCAAACCGGCACTGCGGATCCGCTTCAAAAAATCGGCCGACCGCGAGCTGGAAATCATCGGGCAGCCGCTGGTCACGGCCCAGGACGGTGGGCAGATGATCCTGACCGACGAGGGGCAGTTGTTGGTCGTGCAGCCGGAGACGGTCATCGCCCGCGAAACGCTGGCCGAGGATTTCACTCCCATCGACGAGGAGGAGATGTGCCGCCGCTTGTTGGCCGAATTGCCGAGCGGATTTCAGATCCATCGCACCAAGTCGTTCATCATCGCGCACAACGCGCTGCCCGCCTACGTCCGCTGGGTGGGGACGCTGTTCGATTCGACGCATCGCGGCTTCCACCAGTATTTCAAAAAGCAGAGTTGGCCACTGGAGCCGTCGCGGTTCCCCCTGGTCGCGCTGGTCTTCGCCGATCGGGCCAGTTTCGACGAGTACGCGCGGCGAGAACTCGGCAAGGCGAGCGAGACGGTGATCGGTTATTACAACCTCGAGACCAACCGGATCATCACCTTCTACGTCCCCGATGCCGAACGGAACGTCGCGACGTTGGTTCACGAAGCGACTCACCAATTGGCCTACAACACCGGGCTGCAGACGCGTTTTGCGGACAACCCGATGTGGGTCAGCGAGGGATTGGCGATGTTTTTCGAATCGCCCCACTTCGCGAACCCCAGCGGCTGGCAGGGGGCGGGCCGAGTCAACCGCGTCAATCTGCTTCGGTTCCGCAACTATCAACCGCGCCGCCCCGCCGATTCGCTCGCTACCCTGCTGTCGGACGACCTGCGTTTTCGCAGTCCGTCCACCGCGGCCGATGCCTACGCCGAAGCCTGGGCCCTAACCTATTTCCTGATGCGAACGCAAAAGCGTGAGTTCATCAAATTCCTGAAGGTGCTCAGCCGCGGTAAGCCGCTGGTCGAACGGGACCGCCGCGAGCGACTCGAATTGTTCGAAACGGCCTTTGAAACCGATCTGCCAACACTGGATCGCAAGTTTCAGGCTTACATGAACACCGTCAACTGACCGGCCGAAAATCGGACTGGACACGGACCCGCGAAATTTGCGACACGCACTCTGTCGATTTATTTCCCACGTTCCGGGTGTGTCCAATCATGAAAGCCTTCAAAGTCAGTTCGTGGATCGTGCTGAGTCTGGTTCTGCTCGCCCCGCTGGATGTTTCGGCCGCCCCGCCCAAGACCGGCGGCTCGTCCTGGTTCAAGCCGCCGGCGTGGAACATGCCGACGATGCCATGGTCCAAGGCCAAAGCGCCGGCGCGAAAGAAATCGCCCGGGATGATGAACACGATGAGCAAGTCCGCGCAACAGGGTTGGAGCAAAACCAAGAAGGCGCTGAACCCCGCGCGGATCATGCCCTCCGATTCCAAAGCGACCAAGCCGACCTCGGCTTCAGCCAAGAAAAACGAAGACGGTTTCTTCTCCGGCATGTTCGGCGGTAAAAAGAAGCCCGAGCAGGAAGTCAAGACCGTCAACGATTTCCTCGCCCAGCCCAAGCCTTAGTCGGTCGCCCGGTCCGCGCCGCAATCATCGCGGGCGCGGCAGGGCAGAGGCCTCCGTTGAGTTCCATCGATTAGGACATGAAATCGTGTTGCGATCGATCAGCGATTGAGGCGACCACTAAATTCTCGGTACGCCTTAGGGCGTGCTAGGCCGTTGGCGAGAGCCGGCCAGGCCGCGAGCGATCGCCGGCAGATCCCGACGTGCCGCGTCGTCCAAGACACTCCCAACCGATATCAGTCCGGCTGGCGATGGGTTGACGCTTTTTCCCGATGGGACCGCTGGAGTGACCACGGCGCCGATATCCTCAGCCTCCAATTCCTTCTCGACCCGTCTTTTACGGTGTGAAACGCCCGAATCGAGGGCCCACCCCGGGTGGCGAACCGCGATCCTTCGGCGACCGGGACAAGCTCAGGCGCCAGGCTGACAGGGCACCACACCTCGCCGCCGATTGCGACAACGCTTTCGCGGACTATAATTTCTCCTCGGCTTGGTGGCACTTCACTCAGGATCGCTAGGGAATGAACGTGGGCTTGGAAACGACAATCGAAGAGACCGTTGAGGCGGCGGAAACCGGCACGAACAAATCGCAATTGATTCGCGACTGCTTGACGCAGCATCCCGGGGCCGGAGCGTCCGAGATCGCCGCCAAATTGGCCGCGGCCGGCACGCCGGTGTCGCTGCCGCTGATCTATCAAGTCCTCCGCCGCTCGGGCGAAAAGCCGGAAAAGAAGAAACGCGGCCCCAAAGTAGAGCGGTCCAGCGAGAAGCTCGCCCCACCGCCCGCGGCCAGGACCGAAACGGAGAAGCCGGGAGTGGTGAAGCCCGTCGCCAGCAGCGCCGACAACCTGTACGACGCGATGCTCCAATTCGTCGAGGCCGCCGGCGGTCTCAGCCGCGCGATCAACATTCTGACGATGCTCAAGCAGTGACCTCGGTTGGCGGTCGTCGGCTCGCGCCGCTCGAACGCCCCCGAAAAATCAAAGACAGCCCCCCGTGCTGATCAGGGGGCTGTGCTCATGCTGCCTTCGTCGGTCAAACGAGGCACGTGAGCCCGCCTGGCTCGTCGCTCAACGCCCGTCACTCATCCCTGGCCGGATGAGCGACCATCGAAGCCGCTCGAAAACCGAGCGTTTCGCGTTAAGGTGAGCCGATCGGCAGGCCCGGATCGAGCCTTGGGGGGGCCACCGGGCCGTTTGGCGTCCGCTGCCCGGCCACGTACGAATCCTCCGTGAACGGCACCCTGACGATCGACGACGGCCGGACGCAGTCGACGAAGTAACGTCGCCCCTGAGGCGTGTCCTCTTCGACCAACCCGTGGATGTCGGTATCGAAGCCCGGGAACTTCTCGTTGAAGAAGCGGGCAAACTGCAGGTATTCGACAATGATCTTGTTGAAGCGTTCGCCGGGGATCAGCAGCGGGATTCCGGGCGGATAAGGGGTCAACAGCACGCTGGTGATCCGCCCTTCCAACTCATCGATCTCGACCCGATCGATCTCGCGCCGAATCATCATGTCGTACGCGTCGGCCGGCTTCATCGCGGGCTGCGAGATCGACAGGTACATCTCGGTGGTGACGCGGGCGACGTCGTTCTCGCGGTAGGTGCTGTGGATGCGGTGGCAAAGGTCCCGCAACCCGACATTTTCGTAGCGGGAGAATTGCTGGCTGAACTTCGGCAGGATCCGCCACATCTTTTGGTTCTTGTCGTAGTCATCCTTGAACTGCTGCAACGCGCTGAGCAGCGTGTTCCAACGGCCCTTGGTGATCCCGATGGTGAACATGATGAAGAACGAATAGAGCCCCGTCTTTTCGACGATGACGCCGTGCTCCGCCAAATACCGGGTGACGATCGAAGCCGGAATCCCGGACTCGGAGAATCGGCCGGTGACGTCCAAGCCAGGCGTGATGATCGTCGCCTTGATCGGGTCGAGCATGTTGAA
>DITY01000261.1 GCA_002422955.1 Planctomycetaceae bacterium UBA6172 | reverse complement strand
TGCCGCGGGGGCCATGACGGTCAAGGAACTCGTGGAAGAAACGTTCATCGCAGCGGGAAATTGTTCCAAGCAGTTGGGCAATCTAAAAGCCAAGGGATACGTTCGCAGCGAAAAGCGAGGCAAGGAATCGTATTACGAGCTGGCGGAGCCTCTGATGCGGCTTTGCCTGGAAGTCAAGAATCAAAGACGCCGCCCGTTGACCCGGGTGGCGAGGTTCCTCAAGGCCTGGTTCACCGAAAACCAGCTTCAGGCCCTGCCCGAAATCGGCGACGGCCAGTCACGGTCAGCGGCCTGCGGTCCACCTAGAAAACCCGCGAAGCATCGTTCCAAGACTTCGTTGGCAATTCGCGAACCGCAGGTCTCCATCGAGCCGCGCCCGCCAGTCGTGGCGGAACTCAGGACAGCCTGGCAGCGAGGGGTCCAAGGCGCGGACGAGTACGTCGGCACGCCCGGCGATCGGATGGCGATGATCCTGCAGCAGGGACCGGCGCAGTGGGCAAGTTCTGCTGCCGCCGTCACGCAGCTCTCCCTTCAACAGGGCCTGGCCGAGCAACTCGGCCGCGGGCTGACTCAATCGATCGGCTTGCTCGACCAAGGTGATTTTTCATCAACGCAGCTCGAGTTATGGTTCCAGGCATGGCGGGCGGTTGGCCAGGACAGCGAAGCGCTGCAAATCCCCTTAGCCTGCATGCGTGCCGCGGTCGACGTGATGAAGTCCGACCCACGCAGCGACCGGCCACTATTTCAGCTGCCGCTAGAAATTCGCCAGCTCGTTCGTCCGCTGCTGCGCAAAACACTGGGACCCGAATGAAAGCGACTGCACCGTTGGGGTTCTGGGGAATGTCCGGTTCCGGAAATACGGTGCGGGCGGAATGTGGCTTGGGCGGTGGGGGGGAGCGCGGTACAATTTCGGCCATGCCTGTCATTCGCCAATTGCCACCGCAACTCGTCAATCAGATCGCCGCGGGTGAAGTGATCGAGCGGCCTTCGTCGGTCGTCAAGGAACTGGTCGAAAATAGCATCGACGCCGGCTCCCGACGGATCGAACTGACGATCGCTGGCGGTGGCAGCGACCTGATCCGCGTCAGCGACGATGGTTGCGGCATGACCGCTGACCAGTTGCCGCTGGCGATCGCGAGTCATGCGACCAGCAAACTGCCCGACGACGCGGCGCTGTTCCACATCGACACGCTCGGTTTCCGCGGCGAAGCGATGGCCTCGATCGCCTCGGTCTCGCACCTGACGATCCGCAGTCGCACCGCCGAGTCGCCGGAAGGGGCCGAAATCGTCGTGCGGGGCGGGAACGTCGAATCGCCTGCCCCCTGTGGCTGCCCCGTCGGCACGGTGGTCGAAGTCCGCAACCTGTTTTTCAACACGCCGGTGCGACGCAAGTTCATGCGGTCGGCGCAGACCGAAAATGGGCACATCACCGAAGCCTTTACCCGACTGGCGCTCGCCAATCCCGAAATCCACATGGTGCTCCGCGTCGGCGAACGCGTGACCTACGACTTGCCGCCGACGACGAATTGGTCGCAGCGGATCGCGGCCTTCTTCGGCGACGAAATCGCCAGTTCGTTGATCCGCATCGATAGCCTGGATGGCGAAGTCCGCGTCAGCGGGTTTGTCTGCGATCCGTCGGTCAGCCGTGGCAACGCCCGGATGCAGTATCTGTTCCTGAACGGCCGCCACATTCGCGACCGGTCGCTGCAGCACGCCATGGGGGAGGCCTACCGCGGCCTGCTGATGGTCGGCCGCCACCCGGTCTGCTTCCTGCGGCTGGACATGTCGCCCGACCTGGTCGATGTGAACGTCCATCCGACCAAACTGGAGGTCCGTTTCAGCGACGCCGGACGGGTTTACGCGCGGTTGCTGCAATCGCTCCGCCACCATTTCCTGACCACCGACATGACGATGCGGGTCGGCCCGACGCCGGTCGTCAGTGTCGCCAGCGACGAGATGGCGCTCGGTTCTTCCTCGGACGAATGGGGCTCGCCGGCCGAAGCCGCGCACCAACAGAGCGTGATCGATTGGGCCAGGACCGGAAGCACGGTCTCGACGGCCCGGTTGCCCGGCGCGGTCCCCGACTTCCGCCCCTACCCCGGCAATGCCGCCCCCTGGGACATCGGCTCGAATTTGAGGCGACACGAGCCTTTGACAGCAACCGGGCCCGACTTCGCGATGGCTGATCCGAGCGGTCGCGACGCCAGTGTCGCTTGGGATTCGCCGGACGTTGACGAAACGCCGCGTCACGACCCCACGATGATGACCGATCGTTCGGCAACGGAGGCCGAATCGCTCGGTTCGCCAGCCCACAGCTACCTGGGCATTCAGATCCACAACCGCTACCTGGTCACGCAGGACGAGGCCGGGATGGTCGTGATCGACCAACACGCGCTGCACGAACGGGTGATGTACGAGCGGATTCGGGCGAAAGTGCTGGAAGACGGCGGACGGCTGGAGACCCAGCGGTTGCTCGTCCCCGAGCCCGTATCGTTGACCCCGTCCGAACGGTCCGCGGCGCTGGATGCACGCGAGTTGTTGGCCAAGGTGGGGATCGAGATCGAAGACTTTGGCGGCGACACGATCTTGATCAGCGGTTATCCGACGATGTTATCGCGGCAGGCCCCGGGCGATGTGCTGCGCCAATCGCTCGAGTCGATCCTCGGTGCCGGCAAGGAACCCGACGCCCGCGAATTGCTCGATCATCTGTTGCATTCGATGGCCTGCAAGGCGGCGGTCAAGGCGGGCGATCGGTTGCGCCCCGACGAGATCACCAGCCTGCTCGAACAGCGTGACCTATACCACGACACCCACCATTGCCCGCACGGCCGTCCGACGGCACTGTTCTTCAGCCGTGATGAACTCGATCGGATGTTCGGCCGACTCGGTCCTCGTGCTCGCGGGATGGCCGAAGCGACTTGAACGTGAGAGAAGCGAGTGTCGANNCCTGACCCCGTAACCGTCGACGAGCCAATCGTGCCGGTTCACGCCGTGGCCGTGAACAGGTCGGGGAGCGCGGCGTCGAATTGGCCGCGGGTCAGCACGTGATCGAAGCCGGCCGCACGAGCTTGGCTGAGTCGTTGCGGCTGCACGTGCGGCCCGTAGGCGATCGTGACCGCGGCGGGGAATGACTCGCCGGCGCGTTGGCGGATTTCCGTCGCGCCGCCGCTGCGCGTCGCCAGGTCGACGATGATCCAGCCGGGAGCCGGTTCCGCGTTTTCTGGCCAACGGCCGAGCAGCTGAAAAGGGACACCGGCCCGTTCGGCGGCACCGCGGATGCGGCTGGCGAACAGCAGGTCGCCCGAGAAGAACCAGACGGCGGGCGGGCCTGGGGTGACTGGCGGGGTCGATTCGTGAATCATGGGGCGGCTCCGATGTCGGCCATCAGCGTCATCGGCAGAACGAAAATCTTGCCGTCACCGATCTGGCCTTCGCGGCCGGTGCGAGCCGCCAAGCCGATCGTCTCGATCACCTGTTCCAGCTTTTCCTGTTCGACGCCGATTTCGATCGTCACTTTGCGGAGCAGGTCGACGCGATATTCGTTGCCGCGGAAGCGGGCCGTTTGGCCACGCTGGCGGGCGTAGCCTTGAGCGTCGCAGACGGTCAGCGAGTGGACGCCGATCTGTTCCAACGCCGCTCGGACGGTCGACAGTTTGGTCGGCTGGATCGTGGCCAGGATCATTCGCATCGGATAGTCTCCACCGCCCCCGTCTGGCTGCTGGCGATCATCGCCTCCACGGTCGCTTGCGTTCGCAGCGCCTGGAGGTGGAATGATTCGAGCGGTTCGTCGGAAGCGAGCTTGGCGATCAGGTTTCGTTCTTGCGAGCCGGAGAACGCGTGCGATTGGACTTCACCGGCTCGGTTGTGGATCCAAACTCGCGGCGGGCGGTCGGGCCAAGGTCGTGAAAAATCGTCGCACACGACCGACGCCTGGTCACCCGCCCACTCCATCCATTTTCGCGTGGCGGTGTCGTAACCGCAATGGACGGTCGCGGTCACATCGCCATCGAACCACAGAATCGCGGTGCAGCGGAAGGCGACCCCGTCGCGGAGCAATGTCGTCGCTTGCGCGCGGCGGGGGGCTCCGGCGGCGGCGATCGCACACCCCGCGGCGTACCAACCGAGGTCCAGGACGCAGCCGCCTCCGAGCCGCGGATCGAGGCGATGATCGCCGTGCTGGAACGGTTCGAAGAACGAGATCGCGACGCTGATGTGCCGCAGCTTCCCGATCGTCCCATCGCTGACCCATTCCCGCAGCCGCGTCGTCCGTTCGTGGTGCAGCCAGGCGGTCGCGTCGAGCCAACGGACGCCGGCATCACGACAGGCCTGATCGATCGCCACCGCTTCGGCGTGATCGATGGCCAACGGCTTTTCGCACAGCACATGCTTGCCCGCCTGGGCGGCGGCGATGCACCACTGGGCATGCAGGGACGGCGGCAAGGCGACATACACGGCATCGACTTCCGAGTCCCGCAGCACCTGTTCATAACCGGCGACGGCGCGGGCGATGCCGTATTCGGCGCCGCTCCAAGCGGCCCGCGTCGCGTCGCGGCTGCCGATCATCGTCACGCTGACATCGGGAGTCGATTGCAGATCGGCGACCAGTCGGCGGGTGATTCGGCCCGTGCCCAAGACTCCGAAACGCATCGACGATCACTTTGGCTGGGATGATGGGGCAGCGAGCAGGTTCCGCACCGCGGTGGCGATGTCGGGTTGCCGCATCAGCGATTCGCCGACCAGGATCGCCTTGACCCCACCCGCGCCGAGCAGTCGCACGTCGTCGGCGGTCGCGATGCCGCTTTCCCCCACCACCAACCGATCTTGAGGGATCTGGGTGCGGAGCCGCAGCGTGTGGTGCAGGTCGGTTTTGAAGGTTCGCAGATCGCGGTTGTTGACGCCGACCAGCCGCGTGCCGGTCGCCAACACGGCGGGGAGATTTTCCTCGTCATAGAGCTCGATCAGCGTCTGCATGCCGAGTTCGGCCGCCTCGTCATGCAACCGCTTCAGTTCGGCTGGCGAGAGGCATTCGGCGATCAGCAGCACGCAATCGGCTCCGGCCGCGCGGGCTTGCAGCAACTGGTAGGAGTCGACGATGAAGTCCTTGCGGAGCAGCGGGACGTCGACGGCTCGGCGGATCTGGCGTAAGTATTCGAGCCGGCCTTGGAAGAACGGTTCGTCGGTCAGCACGCTGATGCAAGCCGCACCCGCCGCGGCATAGGTCCTGGCGATGGCAACGGGGTCGAAGTCGGCGCGGATCAACCCCGCGGAAGGGCTCGCCTTTTTCACTTCCGCGATCAACCGCACTTCGTCGCCCGCGGCCAAGGCGGCGTGAAAGTCGCGCGGCGGCGGGGCCTGGGCGATCTGCTCACGAAGCTGCTCCGCGGGGATGGCCGCGCGGTCCGCCGCAATGGTCTGGCGGGTCTTTTCGAGGATGCGATCGAGGATGCTCATCGAGACGGCCAGGCTTCGACGGGGGCGGTGAAATCGATTGGCGGAGACGGAGAATGCGAACGGTTCAAACCGCGTACGTCGCGTCTTTCGATCGCGCAACGTCGGTCGGCGAGGGGCCGGCCGCGTCGCGGGGGTGAGCCGTGCGAACGTTGGCCAGCGACATCAGCCTTGTGATCAGTGGCGGAAGTGGCGGCGGCCTGTAAAAACCATCGCGATGCCGTGTTGGTCACAGGCCTCGATCACTTCGTCGTCGCGGCGCGAGCCGCCGGGTTGAATGATCGCCCGGATTCCGGCTTGGGCTGCGGCGGAGATCGAATCGGGGAAGGGGAAGAACGCGTCCGAGGCGAGCACGGAGCCTTCGGCGCGTTGGCCAGCCTTCTCGATCGAAATTTGGACGCTATCGACGCGGCTCATCTGCCCCGCGCCGACGCCGATCAGCGAGGTATCCTTGGCCAGCACGATGGCGTTGCTCTTGACGTACCGCACCATCTCCCAGGCGAACGCTAGGTCATCCCACAGCTCTTCGGAGACTTCCAGATCGGTCACCGTTTCCCACTGCAGCGGGATCGACGCGAGGTTATCCGCATCTTGGATCAACACCCCACCGCTGATGAAGCGTCGCTGGATCGAGGCGGCCGGTTCGTCGAGCCGGCCGACCTGCAGCAGGCGAACGTTTTCCCGCCAGCGGGGCTTGCTCGTCAGCAGCCCGACCGCGGCCGCTTCGAATTCGGGGGCCACGATCGCTTCGATGAACAGACCGGGTTCGCAAAGGAGCTCGGCGGTCGCCAGATCGACGGTGCGGTTGAAACCGAGCACCGAGCCGAAGGCGCTCAGCGGATCGCCGGCCAGGGCCTTACGGCAGGCATCGGACAACTTCGCCGCCGTCGCCGCGCCGCAGGGATTGTTGTGCTTGATCACCGACGTCGCCGGGCCGGTCATCCCGCGGACGATCTCCAGCGCCGCATCGAGGTCGAGCAAGTTGTTGTAGGACAATTCCTTGCCGCCGATCTGGCGTGCCGCGACCAGGTTGGCCGTCCGCACTTTCGGGTCGACATAGACGGCGGCGCGCTGGTGCGGGTTTTCGCCGTACCGCAGCTGGGCCTTGCGGCGAAACTCGAGGTGAATCGTGGGCGGAAACTCCTTCTGCACCGATTCGCCGCTGAGGTAATCCGCGATGCCGCGATCGTAGGCCGCCGTGTGCTCGAAGGCCTCGTGGGCCAATCGCCGCCGCAGGCTCAGATCGGTGCCACCTTCGGTTTCCAGGGCCGAGAGCAAATCGCCGTACTGTTCGGGACTGGTAGCGATCGCGACGTGCGCGTGGTTCTTGGCCGCGGCTCGTACCAAGCTGGGGCCGCCGATGTCGATCTGCTCGACCACTTCGTCGCGGGTCACGCCCGGGCGGCCGGCGGTCGCGGCGAATGGGTAGAGATTGACGACGATCAAGTCGATCGGTTCGATGTCGTACTCGTCGATCGTCTCCATGTGCGTGAGGTCGTCCCGCTTGGCCAAAATACCGCCGAAAATACGCGGGTGCAGCGTCTTGAGGCGGCCGTCGAGCATTTCGGGAAAGCCGGTGTACTCCGCGACGTCCTCGACCTCGATCCCCGACTTCTCCAAGTGCGAGCGTGTGCCGCCGGTGCTGAGGATTCGCACTCCCGCCATGCGGAGACCCATCGCCAAATCGACGATCCCCATTTTGTCGCTGACGCTGATGATGGCGGTGCGGATCGGAACAACGTCTGACACAGTAAAAATCGCCCCAAAGTGAAAACGGTCGGCGATTCGCGGGAATCGTGCCGATGCAAAAATCGACCGGTCGCGGACCGGCGTGGTTTGTCGCGCCCCGAAACGGGCGGCATCGAGACCAAGCCAGACTTTAGCCGAAGCGTCGCCGATAGCCAACCACTCGCCAGCGGTTCAGCGTCGGTTTTGCCGCCGCCAGACCCACGGCGGCAACGGCCGCGGATCGGCCCACAGCCCCCGTTTGGCGCTGCGCGCTTGGGACTCGGCCGCCTGCAATTCGGCATCGTCCGGCGCATATTGCCGATATCGCCAGGCCCAGCCCGCGCGGACGACCTCGGCATTGAATCGCTGGTCCGCCATCCAAATCTGGCCGATCAGCCGATCGTAGTCATCGATATCGACCCGCTCGATCCGCACCCGCTGGCCGTCGATCCGCTCGCGGACGAACGCCGTTGCCTGGCGATGAAACCGCTGGCCATATTCGGGGGCGTCGATGCCATGCAGCCTGACGCGGGCCTTGCGACCGTCGCCGAGCAATACGTCGATCGTGTCCCCGTCACGAACCTTCACCACACGGGCTTCGAACACTGCCGGCAGGCTGGCCGGCGCGACCAACCCCGCGTTCGCCTCCGCCGGTCGATCACGAGCGATGCTGCGGGACGGCCGAGGTTTCTCGGCGGGTCGCTCCTCAACTGAGGGCTCGCCATCAGAAGCTTCGCCAGCAGTGGCTTCGTCGCGCGAAGTATCGTCGTTGGCAGTCGCGGGGGACGGCGCGGCGTCGGCGGGACGCGATACCGGTCCCGCTGGCGTGCCGGCCAGCGGCTGCAACCGTTCGACCCAGCGGCGGAGCGTAGCGCGGTCGGGCTGCAAAATCGCCAACGCGATCAGCAGCAGGCCGACCAGCAACAGCAGGCGTCTTGACAGCGTTCGCGGGACGCTCATTCGCCGCGAGTGGGCTCAGCCTTGCGGATGCAGTACAGCCGCGCGGCGGTACGGAGCAGCAATGAATCGCCCGCGATCGCCGGCGTCGCCATCCCCATGTCGTCGGCCGCCAGCGTGTTGGTATGCAGCAACTCGAACTCATCGCCAGCCTTCAGCACGTAGGTCGCGCCATCCTCGTTCAAGCAGAACAGCTTGCCGTCATATGCCCACGGCGACGAGGTGAAGGCGCGGCCGTCGGGCAGACGCTGGTTGACGTACAGTTCGCGGCCGTCACGGGCATCGAACGCGGCCACCAACCCACGATCGGAAAGCACATACAAGCGTCGGTCGTAAACCAATGTCGAGGGGTTGTAGGGAGCCGACTTGGGCAACGACCAGACGATGAAGTCGTTCGCCGTGGCGTCCGCCAACAAGGAGATGTCCCCCGAGGCACCGGGGCGGATCGCGTAGATCGGACGCTTGGAATCCATCACGTAACCGGAGCTGATGTACAGCAGTTCGTCGTCGGCGTAGGGAGTCGCGATCGTGATGCTCGACATGCCGGCGAGCGTCCAGAGCAGTTGGCCGTCGGTGTCATAGGACCGCACCAAGCCGGTTCCCGGGGTGACGATTTCGGTCCGCAGCGCGTTGTGCCAGACGAACGGCGTCGACCAGTTGCTCTTTTCATCTCGTGGCACCCGCCAAATCTCCTCGCCCGTTCGCTTGTCGAGCGCCAACAAGTAGGAATCCTGTTCGTTGTCGTTGACCAGATACAGCCGGTCGCCGTCGAGCGTCGGGGAGGCGGCGGTTCCCCAACCATAGCGGGTCGGTTGCGACGGGAACTTGCGCTGCCAAACTTCCTTCCCAGCGAAATCGAAGCAGAACATCCCCAGGTTGCCGAAATAGCAGTAGACCCGCTCGCCATCGGTCACGGGCGTCTCGGATGCGAAGCTGCTCTTCAGGTGAATCGACGACTCCGGTTTGCCCGAATGCACCTGGCGTTCCCACACGACCTCACCCGACTGCAGGTCGAGACAGAGGACGATCCAGTTGTGAACGGCGTCGGGGGGCAGGGGGCGATCACCGCCGAAGTAGAGCCCTTTCCTGGCCTCTTCCGACTCGCCGGTGTTGACGACCGTGGTCAAGAACACGCGGTTGCCCCAGACGACCGGCGACGACCAGCCACGGCCGGGGATGTCCCGTTTCCAAGCGACATTCTCGGTTTCCGTCCAGCGATCTGGCAGGTTCGTGCCGCTGGCGATCCCGCGTGCGTCCGCCCCGCGGAACTGCGGCCAATGAACATCCTCAGCCCGCGCCGCGGCCGTCCAACCGCCCACCAGAACCAGCGCCATCAAGACCAACACCGCCGCCGTCAGGCGACCCAACCAACGCGACTTCGCCATGAGCTTGGCTCCCCCAGAAATGAGCTGTGAACGTCCAGCAAGTTACCACAGATCGCCAGCGAGGACGAACGGTTGTCATGCCGCCGCCCGCTCGCTCATCCATCCCGAGCCCATTCGCCTGGTCACGCGCCCGGTCAAGTGCCCGTTCACGCGTCCGCGTCCCGGTGGTCGAACCCGGCGCCGCGATGCAGCGCGCGTTTGCCGAACTTGCTGGTGATCTGATCCGCCACGCGGTCCAGTTCTCGATTCCGCTCCCGCTCGGGCTGGTCGAACAACAGCTGCTGCGTTTCGCCCGACTCGTCAAACTTCGTCACGCCAAAGCCGAGCAGCCGCACGGGCAAACTTCGCGGCGGCAAACGTTGGGTCAGCAATTCAAGTCCGGCCGCGAGCAATTCCTGGGTGGTGTGGGACGGTTCCGCAAGCGTCAAGGAACGCGAGATCGTCTTGAAGTCGGCGTACCGCACCTTCAGCTCAACCGTTCGCCCTTTGAGCCCATGGCGGCGCAAGCGACGCGCGACCTGTTCGACCAACTCGACCAGCCAAGCCCGCAGCAGTTCGACATCGGCGATGTCCTCGGTGAAGGTCGTTTCGTGCGAGATCGATTTCGCCTCGCGGTCGGGAACGACGCGACGGTCGTCGATCCCCTGAGCCAGTTGCCAATAATGTTCCCCCGCGTTTCCGAACAACTCGTGGACCGTCGGTAGCGGGAGCTGGCGCAATTGCCCGATCGTGCGAATCCCCAGCCGCGCGAAGGTTCGCCCGGTGACTTTGCCGACACCCCACAACCGCCCGACCGGCAACGGATCGAGAAAGCCCCGCACCTCCTCTGGGTTGACGACGACGAACCCGTCCGGCTTCTGCAAATCGCTGGCGATCTTGGCGACAAATTTGGTGGGGGCCACCCCGACGGAGGCCACCAGTCGCAATTCCGAGCGGATCTGCTGCTTGATCCGCCGTCCGATCTCGGCGGCGGGGCCGAACAGCGGTACGCTGCCGCGGACGTCAAGAAAAGCTTCGTCGAGCGACAGCGGCTCGACCAAGGGGGTGAACTGTTCGAAGATCTCGCGGATCTGGCGTGAAACTTTGGCGTAGTGATCGATCCGCGGCTTGAGGAACACGGCATTGGGGCAAAGTCGCTTGGCCTGAGCGGCCGCCATGGCGCTATGGACCCCGAACTTGCGGGCTTCGTAGTTCGCCGCCGCCACGACGCCGCGCCCTTCGGCCGATCCACCCACGATCACCGGCTTGCCCACCAGCGTGGGATCATCCCGCTGCTCCACCGAGGCGTAGAACGCATCCATGTCGACGTGCAGGATCATGATGCGAAAATCCGTTGGCCAGTATTGAAAGTGTCCATCCGGTAAACGAAGTGCTTAGAACCTTGAGCGAGGAACTCGCCCATCGGATGCGGCCTGCAAAATGTACCGC
>DITY01000254.1 GCA_002422955.1 Planctomycetaceae bacterium UBA6172 | reverse complement strand
CCAACGGCAGGCAACTCGGCTATGCCGCTCTCGCCGCCTGGGAGAACCTGCTGCCGCCCGACCACGGCCTGCACTATGCCGGCCCCGTCGTCTCGGGGGCCACGATCGGTACTTGGCGAATCGCGCCGATCGATTCGCAACAGACCGACAGCGATCGGACTTGGCGCTCGGTCATCTGCCGCGTCGACTTGCCGCTCCGATCCGACCTTCCCGATCGAGATCAGTTGCTCGCCGACCAGAAGTATTGGCAAGCCAAGTATCAAGCCGCGGTCGACGCGGACGAGCAACAGAAAGCGGCCGATGCCCGCGCGATGGTCGAGCGTGCGACGCGGCGACTGGTCCGCGTCGCGCACCTGCCGGAGGGCGAAACCTTCGCCTACCAGGCCGCGCTATGGCGGATGGGGAACGCCATTTGGGTCCCGCTCAACGGTGAACATTACAACGTCCTGCAGACCGAACTGCGGCAGCGCTTTCCGCGGCAGACCTTGATCGTCGGCACGCTCGTCAACGGCTCCGACGTCTGGTATTTGCCCGATGCCGAATCTTATGGCAAAGGGCTTTACCAAGAAGAGGCCTCGATCCTGGCCCGCGGCAGTCTCGAAAAGTTGATCGAGGCCTTGACCTCCAGCATCAACGAATTGCTCGCCGACTAGACCATCGACTCATCGGACCGTGACAAACCACTCGTCGGGCTTCACCAAACGACCGACGCTCGGGCTAGCGGCAGTTTGAGGCTATGTCGGCCGACAACCCTAGCCTGCCGCAGTTCGGTTTTTCGAGGGCAGGAAGCCGACCAAAAACGACAGCGCCATCGCGACCCAGAAGGTCATGAAGGCGGCGCTGCCAACGGCATGGAAGTCGAATCTCGGATCATGTTCCACGCCCGAATTGAAGTACCAGTCCACAACCAGCTTCACCGCGATCACGAGCACCAACAGGTAGGCGGAGAGTTCGAAACGCGGGAATCTTTCTAACATCCGGATGAAGACGACGGCCGCGATCCGCATCAAAATCACGCCCAAAATCCCGCCTAGGAACACGACCCAGAGCTTGGGATTGAACCCGCCACCCTCGGGCTGCTTGGTGCTGATCAATGCCAGCGCCGCGAGGATTGAATCGACAGCAAACGCGATGTCCGTCAACTCGATCACCAGCACCGTCGGCCAAAACTTCGCATACCTGATCTTCTTTGCATAGTTCCCCGAACCGGCGCGCGCCATGTCCCCCGTACCCGCGCGTGACAAGTCACCGGACGAACCGTGCGCCGTGCCATTCCCATTGCCGTTCTGGTCCCCATTTTGCAACGGTGCGATCATCTCGACCGGCACCGCCGTCCGGGCCTCGATTTCACCTTCGAACTTCTGCGTATCGACTTCCTCGCCCGTCTCATCGTCGACCAGGATCGGATGCCCATACTTATCCAGCGCGATGTGCTCCGACTCCGCACTCCACATTTCGTAAAGGAAATACTTGAGCGCGACGTAAGCCAAGTAGCCGCCACCGATCAACTTGACGACCTTCCACTGCAACAGATAGGAAGCCATCAGGATCGCGATCGCGCGAAACACGAACGCCCCGACCAAGCCGTAGGTCAATGCCCGCTTTTGCTGGGATTTCGGCAGACGCTTGGCGAGCAAACCCAGCACGAGGGCATTGTCGATCGACAACACCCCTTCCAGGATGATCAACAGGCCGACCGTCAGCAGGTCGAGCCATTCCAGCGTTTGTCCGAAGGGGAGTGTGATCATGGGAGATGCAAATACCAACCTAAAGCGGTGTCGTCTGTGCGTGAAAGTTCTATGTGATCGCTGCCAATTCGCCTAGCGAAGCGAAACTCGGTCCGAAACCCTTGTCCGGTTCTCGGCCCGTCCGGTTCTCGGCCGGTCCGGTTCTCGGCCGCGCCCATCCGCGGCGGCGATCGCGCCGGCGCGAATGGCCGGCGGACCTGCGCCGCGGATGTTTCCGACCGAGGCTTCACTTAGCGAAAGCGTGCCTCAGCTCAACTCATTTCGCCCGGCTCAAAATCGATCGCGACCCGAGCGTTCTTGGGATCGACGGAATTGAATCGCCAATCCCATCGCTGCAGGAACGGCAGCGACCGTTCCCAATCCCGAACCGCCGCATACAGTTCCACTACCCGGGGATGCCGCTGGTCGGGCAACCCGCGCAGAACCAACATGCAGCCACTGGGCAGGCCCGACAGCAACAATGCCGTCGCGAAGTTCCTCACGTACGGCTCGGGTAAGTCCGTCCGTTCACAGACACCGCCTGCCTGCAAGGCGATTTGTCGGTAAACCTTCAACGCCTCCTCGAACTTGCCCTGTCGCAAGTAACAGACGCCGAGGCGATCGAGCGTTGCGTCATCGCGGGTCGCTTTGACTAACTGAGACGCCATGGCGGCGTAATCGATCGGCCGGGGCGCGGCCGACGCGGACTTCTCCCGCTCGCGGCTGGTCGCCATGACGTTCTTTTCCTGACTCGCTTCTTTTTCAAATTGAAAGGACATCGGATCTCTCCACAAACTATGAAAAGTGCGTGCCATGCGGCGCGAAGCGAACGGCACAACCGCAAAGGTTTGGCTCGCGACCCGCGTTGAGAACCGCCGGCACAGGGAAGAAATGACGGGCGAACGAATCGCCGCCTAAATCTCCAGTCGCACGTGGCGACGCTGTAGAGACACCCAAGCCAAGCCAGTGTTTCGCTGGCGTTCGCGGCTGGGCAGTCGCGAAAGATGGCGGTCCACGCCCGCCCAATGGGGAAGGATCGAGCTCTCACAACCGATCGTGACCGTCTTGGAACGGCAAGCACGGGTGGTGCTCGCCGGCAGATCCCGGATCGCGACGTGCGTTAGATCTCGCGCCGCATCGTCTTCCCCTTGCTCCAGGTGATCCTGGGCCTCGGAAGCGTTCACCGACGTCGAGTCGCTAACGGCACCCATGCAACCGGCGACGAAACAGCCGTAACCAACTGCCAACAGCAGTAGGGTGACGAGCGATATGACCGCCGCGAGCGAGTTTTTGGGCGGAACCATGAAGCGACGCATCAAGGCCGGGTTAGATAGACGAATGAGACCAAGCGTACGCACCCCCTGCCGAGAAAGTCAATGGCGGCGGGGGCAAACCGCGACCACAAGCCCGCGGCGGGAATGATCCTCCGCAGACTCGGTATCCTCGCTCGGCAGCCTCGTTCCCTGTCGCCATCAGTCCGGCTCGCGGATGAAGTAGCGGGGGCGTTGCCCGTCGGCGGGCGCGGTCGGCAGGACTCGGCCGGTCGAGACACGCTGCGCCGGCGTGCCGTCTCGCGCCGCCGGTCCGGCCGGGGGCGTTGCGGCGGCAGGAAAGGCAGGCAGCGAATGGATCGGTTCGAAGACGAAGCGGTCTTCGATGATCCCAGTGGTCGGATCCTTCAATTGCGTCGCCGAGGAATCCTCAGCGGCCCATTTGCGAAACTCGTCGACCGGGTCGGGATCGTTGAAGATGTTCTCCTCCTCGTCCATCCTTGCCGCCGAGTTCACCGGCGTCGACTGGGAGACGAACGAGGCTATACCCGACCCGTCGGCCCCCGGATCACGCTGCGTGCGGTCGCTCGCGGACGGTTGCATGGCCGCGGAATATCGCTCGCGGATCGGGGCCGGCAGTTCCCACGGGATCGACAGATCGTAATAAGAATCCGGCAACACCGGCTGCTGTTCGGTCTGACGCTGAGGCAGCACCATCGGGATCGGCTGCCACGCCATCGATTGGTCGTAATCGGGGGAGGAATGCCGGGATGCCGCTCCCACAACGAGACCGTCCGGATCACTTTTCGGACCGGTGGCTAGTCGGGGGGCCGATTCGCTCGGCGGCTGATCGGCCGCGCGATAGAAGGGTAACGCGGCGAGACTGCCGGTCAGAATGATGCACGAAGCAATTTGGGTAGGGCGCAAGGCGATTTCTCGGGGGCTGGGACGAATCCGAGCCGACCGTGCGAACGTGGAGATCGCTAAGCCGACCCGGCGGGGTCAGCTTCGTCCTTGAAGCCATTGAAAATGGAGCAACACCTCTTGCTAGAGGCTTGCATCGTCCCGTCCCGCCAGCGGGCTTGAATCATTCCGCGGAATTCTCGCGAAGTTTTTTCCGCAGCTGACGCAGCCGCTCCGCCAGCTCCGCTTCATATCCGCGGTCGACCGGTTGGTAGTAATCTCGCTGCACCCCCAGGTAGTCTTGGGCGACCACGCCATCGGGATGATTGTGGCTGTACTGATAGTCGGCCCCATGCCCCAATTTCTTACCGCCGGGGTAGTGCGAATCGCGGAGCGAGATCGGTACCGGCAGCACCCGGTTCTCGCGAACGTCCTGCCGCGCGGCGCCGATCGCCGTCGTCGCCGCGTTGCTCTTGGGAGCCAGCGCCAAATACGCGACGGTCTGACTGAGCGTCAGCTGACATTCAGGCAGACCGATGAACTCGCAGGCCTGCATTGCCGAGACCGCCAAGGTCAAGGCCCGCGGGTCGGCGTTGCCAACATCTTCGCTCGCCAGGATCACCAACCGCCGACACAGAAAGCGGATGTCCTCGCCCCCTTCCAGCATTCGGGCCAGCCAGTAGATCGAAGCGTCGACATCGCTGCCGCGAATGCTTTTGATCAGCGCGCTGGCCAGGTCGTAGTGATCATCGCCCGTGGCGTCGTAGCCGATCTGCTGGTCGCCATAGGACTGGCGGGCGAGTTCTTTCGTCAGACGAATCGGCCGTGTTTGGCCCGCGGCGTTAACGTCGCTCAGCACCGCGATCTCGAGCGCCGACAGCGCCCGCCGCGCATCCCCTTCGCAAGCCTTGGCCAGGAATTCCAGCGAGTCATCATCGGCCTCGATCGTGTACCGCCCCAAACCCCGCTCCGAGTCGCGGATCGCGCGGCGCAGCAACTCGGTGATTTCCTCGACGGTGAGTGGCCGCAGCGCGAACAGTTGGCTGCGCGACAGCAGCGCGCCGTTGATCGCGAAGTACGGATTGCTGGTCGTCGCGCCGACCAAGGAGAGCGTCCCCGCTTCGACGTCGGGCAGGAGCGCATCTTGTTGCGAGCGGTTGAACCGATGGATCTCGTCGACGAACAGCAGCGGCGCGCGATCGCCGCGCGAAACGATGTCCACGGCCCAGGAAATCGCGTCGCGAATCTCCTTGACGCCGGAGGTCACGGCGCTGAGGCTACGGATCTGGCTGCCGGTCTCGACCGCCAGCAATTCGGCGAGCGTCGTCTTCCCCGATCCGGGCGGGCCGTACAACACGACCGATCCGATCCTGCCGGCTCGGATCATCCGTTCCAGCAGTTGTCCCGCCCCCAGCAGATGGCTTTGGCCGACATATTCGGCCAGACTACGGGGACGCATCCGCGCGGCGAGCGGTTGCGCCTGGGCGCGAGCCGCCGTTTCGGCTTGATCGAAGAGGGAAGGGGCAGACTTTGTCATCCAAACAGCGTAAGGCGAAATCGATGTGGTGGGTATTGGCCGGCGTGGCGATCGTGACTTTGTACATTTTCAGCCACATCGATGATTGGGGCCGTGACCTGACGACCAACTTCGCGCAAACCGACGCCCTGTCGCCCGCTCTCCGCCCCCGCGAATTGCCGCTGCCGCCCGACCGCGCCGCCAGCCTGGTCCGCCGAGCTGCCGAAACGCTCCGCGGCTGGCAGGCCACCGAGTCCGCCCCCCGCGACTTGGGCGGCGGCGTGCTGGAATGGCACTTCGTCCGGACGACGCTGCTGATGCGATACAAAGACGACATCCACGCCCGGATCGAGCCGTCGGCCACTGGCCAATCCGCAACCGTGCATCTCCGCAGCCAATCCCGGCTCGGCAAAGGCGACCTAGGTCAAAACCCCCGCAACCTCCGCGAACTGCTCCGAGCCATCGATAAGGAACATGCCAAGAACTGAGCTGCCTTCCCGGCGGCAAGCCGATCGTCCTGAAGAGACGAAGCGTCATGAAAGGGCCAGGCATCATGAGGAAACCAGGTATCCAGCGCCCGGTAGTTTTCCCCAACGCAGCTGTCGAATGCGGAGACAGTTTTCCGAAATCACTGCCGAAGTCATCGAGCGGCCGATGAGCTGCAAGTGCCCCCGAGCGATCCGCAAGCACCGATCCGATCACCGCGAGACAGCTGGCCTCGGCAAGCGACGTGGGGCAGTGTTGGGATGTTGCGGAGCCGGGATCGCTACCTGGTGGGCAGTGGGAACCACGGGCTTGACCGAATTGCCTTGCGTCGGGATCCAATCGGGCGTCGAAGCGGGACGACCTGGCAATTGGCGGAAGCCTTGATGATCGGGAGCGGGGCGTGGGACCTGTTCCAGCGGGGTCACGGTCTGGCCTCGCTCGGATGATCGCGGATGGTTGGGGGCCTGATACGCCCCGGTCTCCGAGTTGAACGATTCGCCGTAACCCGACTCCCCATCCGACGACAGCATCCCAAGGGCGTTTCCTCGCGGGACACAGTTCGGTTCAGGATAGGTATCGCAGGGGGCTGCTTGCGGATGGCGAGGTACGGCCGGTTGGGCGGGCAGACACCGTAGGTTGTGGAGTTGCTGTTCGAGTTCGGAAAGCTTCTCGTCCAGCATCGCCTCTTTGTTGCGAAGCTGCTCAGCCATGGCTTCGCACCTGCGACGCATGTCCTCGACTTCCGCGTTTTCGGGCTGACTCTCAGGTTCCGCCCGCGCCGATTCCGTTGCGGGTGCCGCATAGCGAGGGGCGGCTGCGTATTCCTGTCGCTGGACAGGCTGAGCCGGATAGGTGCGGTAGTCCGCGACGGCCGAATCCAGCTCCATATGCGCTCCCCGAGTCCTTGTGACCCGATTGGGAAGCTCGATGGTCGGCAGGCCGATGCGGATTTCGGGGAAGCGGATCGCCATCCCGCCGAAGCTTGTCTGTCGACTGGGGCTTACCTGAACTCCGGTCTGGGGCGGTGCAACGAAGGCTCCCGGTTGGGATTGCGATTCGGGCTGCTGCGCCGACTCGGGATTTCCTCGCCGTGGTTGACTGCAGGAAGGGCAGGGACAAACGTAGACGTGTCGAGGCTGCGGTGAGGCCGTGCAGCGATCGTTAACACCGGCGCATCCCGGGCCTGCGGCTGACAGGGCAGCGTCGCAAGGCGTGTCCATGCCGTAGGCTGCCGCCGAATAGCGCTGTCGCTCGTTCGGATTAACTGCGATTGCCGCATCCCCTTGGGCATACACGTCCGTGTAGGTTGTCATGACCGCAAGGCAAGTCAGGGCCCGCGAGAGCTTTCGATCGAACATGTTTATCCACTCCCTCCCTGGAGCGAAGATCCGTTCTTACTCAGCGAGTCAGACGGTACGAACTACGGAGCTGCGACGTCTCACCGCTAGGCGCGGGAGGCGAGGGTAAGAGTCCGTCGGCCGCGGGGGCGGGCGGCAACACCTGCCCGGAAGCCTCGACCCGCTTCATGAATTCGCTGTCGGCACTCAGAACTTCGGTTAGCCTCTCCAGCACTCGGCTGTGTCGATCGACGACATCGACGATCCGATCGACGTCACGCGTCAATTGCCGAACGTCATCTTCTAACCGTCGCAGCTGATCGCTGCAGTCTCGCTGCTTCTGCTGCTGTGATTCCGGCAACTGGTAACCGCCCGCTTGAGCAGCGACCGGATAGGGCATGACCGCCATCTGCGGCATTTGCGGCATTGCGAACTGCGGATAGCCGTAGCCGTATGCGGGAACGGTCGACTGGATCAGCGGCGCGGAGATGGTTGACGATTCCGGCTGCCTACCCGACTCCGGCGCTCGATCCGATTCCGAACCGCCCGACGGGCAGCAATGAATGACGATCGGACGCTGACTGCATTCAGCGCAGGCGCAAGCGTGATGACGGCAAAGGTGATGAAACAGGCCCGGGCCGCCTGCGTGGGCGGTGGCGGTGCCGGTGGTCGAGACTACCAACAGTCCGCGCAGAAAATATTGCCGCATCCCTGTTCACCCCGATGTCGGTTGGATTCGAGGAGAGTGCAAGCGTCTCCTCCGCTATCTCCAAAATCGGCAGGTTTACCATGATCACTCAAAAGCGATTCATTCTTATGGCGCATCCGTATCAATCGGTACAACCCGCACAGCGTCCCAACCCGCTGGGTCGGTGGCCTCGAACAAGTTCCGCCCTCCGGAACGAGGCCGCGACGTCACGTGACGGCCGAGTTCGGAACCAGGACTGGCCCTCGATAAGCACTCGCCCGGTCTTGCTCTAGGGCTTCTTGCCGTAAGTAATCGGCTTGCCGCTCGGCTCCTGACCTGGGGGTGTGCCACCCTGCACTACCGGGGCATTGGCAAAGAGTGACGTGGGTTCGTCAATCTTAAGCCGCTTGAGAATCCGACCCGTACGTTCTTCGATATCGCTGATTTTCGCGTCGCGAGAGACACGATTCGGATCGACAGGCTCACTGTTGAAATCGCTTTCGCTTTCGGCCGACGCACTCTCAATGCCAGATCCGTTTTGCAACTGCGAGCTCTCGGTCGCAACGCCCGGCATCAGCATTGGCAAAATGACAGGGGCCACCGCCCCCGCCGTTGAAACCAAGTTGTTCAACACCAGGGCCCCGTTGTTCGAGATGCCTCCCCCCCACCTGCCGCGCCCGAAGCTGACGGACGGACCGTTGTAATAGTGATAACGTCCCCGCAAGGTCGATCCCGCCCAGGAAGGAGGACCATACTGGGCGGCACAGTCCCGAGCATCCGCCCAAACGATCAGGGCGAAAGCGATAGCAGCCCAAGAAAGCGAAACGCGATTGACCATTTTGGACCCAAACGGAGTGTGATGCCGGAAATTGCAACAGGGGAAATGGCGGAGGAGTGCCGACAACCCTTCCCAGTTTAATCCGATTGGAAAAAGTGGCAAATCCGCGGAGGTACCGATCGTCAAGCTTCAAATTCTCGTCCTCGACCGGACGCGCGTCGCTCGGCAAAGCGTCCACGACATAAAGTTTGGCCCCCCACGGCGATAAGTTTGCGGATGCCACAGCCGGGCATTAGAATAAAGAATCTTGTCGTTCGACGCGTCTGCCCTTCTCATTTTTCCGGAGTGCCTCGCGATGTCCCAGCCCACACGCGGCCGATCCACACCCAATTCCAAACGGGGCATAAAGCCGGATGCAGCGTTTGTGACCGTCGGGAAGAAGCCGATCCCAGACGCGGGGCCGGTCGTGAAGGAATCGCTCCGCAACGAACCGTACGCCAAGGATCAGACCCTGCACGAGGAAGTCAGCCACGACATGAACTCCTTCGTGCGGGGTGAGGTCTTCCCGGAATCGGTGGCGATGAGCGAGGTGTTGCCCGAATTTCAGGAACAAGTCGCTCAGACCTATTCCCGCGACGTTGCGGTGGGATCGGAGGCGGATGAGTTTCCTGAGCCGAGTGATGAGGAATCGGTCGACGCCTGGTACGGGAGCTTTGAAACGAAGCCGAATGGAGGCTTCGACTCAGGCGGTGAGGACCCGAGCCTGCTCGAGGTTATCATTGGCGATGATGACCGTTTACGAGTAACCAATACGCTCGCTTACCCCTATGGTTGCATCTGCCACCTAGTGATCCGAGCTCGCAACGGAAATAGATATGTAGGGACTGGATGGTTGGCGGACGAGCAGACCGTCGTGACGGCTGGGCATAACGTTTACATGCATCTCAATGGGGGCTGGGCCGCATCCATCGACGTATACCCGGGCCGTAATGGCACTTCGCGTCCCTACCAAGCCCGAGCCCTGCGGACCTGGTCGACTCGTGGGTGGACTGAACAGAAGAGTGCTTCGGCCGACTACGGCGCCATCCGTCTGGATCGAAAGATCGAAGGCGTTGGGACGTTCGGATTTGGCGCACTCACCAACGAAGAGCTGAAGGTCGGCATGTTTCACATCGTCGGCTACCCTGGGGATAAGCCTAGCGAAATGTGGGGCCACGGTCGCCGTCTGAAGAGTGTCCGGTCCGACGTGCTGATCTACGACATCGATACCGTTGAAGGTAACAGTGGCGGTCCGGTGTTCTTGGTACGCAATGGTGATTCGATCGTGGTGGGCATTCACAACTACGGGGCGGGCTCTGGCAACAGCGCGACGCGGATCACGAACGACGTCTACAAAAAGATCCAAGGCTGGATTTCTGCGTAACCCTAACCCGGCCACGATCCATCAACGCTCGCTCCGCCGCGGTCGAGCGTCGGACTACGTGCGGCGACCATGGCTCCTTGAGGCGACGAGGTTTGCTGATGCCGGGTAGCGTCTACGATCGACTGTTGCAGCTCATGTGGACGTTATCTTTAAAACCTCGGACGCGTTTCTTTTAGATCGAGGATTCGACGCGTTTCAGCCGCCCACTGCGGTATACTTCCGCAGGAGTTTTGCGGTCGAGCGAGCTGTGGAATATTTGCTTAAGTGAATCCACGCGCTTTGGACCCGCTGTTGATCAACTTGTCCGTCGCCAACGAGAATCCCTGATCGACATGTTCGTGTTGGCCGCCTCATGGCAAATTGAGAGATCAGGGAGATACAGGTCGTGCGCACGTTCACACTCACCATTCGCCGGGTCCGCGACGCCTACCGAGTGATCGCGGAGACGAGCGAACCTGGGCTCGCGGCCGCTACGCGAGTCGACGAGCCGTTCGTGCTGGACCAGGCGAGCTTGCCGACTACCAGGACGCTCGGCGCGAGCTTCGACGCGGCGTTGGCGTACGGAACGGCACTCGGAAGCGCCGTGTTCGTGGGCAAGGTTGGCGAGTCAATGCAGCGGGTCCAGAGCCGGGCCGACCAGGCGGGAGAGGTTCTTCATGTCCTGCTCGCGATCGAGGACGCCGATCTGATCCCGCTTCGCTGGGAGAGGTTGTGCGGTCGCCTGGATGGCGGTTGGCAGTTCCTGCGGCTACAGCAACGAACACCCTTTTCGTTTTACTTACCTTCCGAGAACGACAAGCGGTATCCGGCGATCAGCCGGACCGATCTGAAGGCGCTGGTCGTGGTGGCGAACCTGGGACCGTCCAGGCCATTCGGGCTTGCGGATTTCGACGCCTCGAAAACCGTAAAGAGCGTCCGCGCAGCCCTGGGAGAGATCCCTTGCACCGTTCTGGCCAGCGACGGTGTCGAACAGGCGGAAGGTGCTGACGGTCTGCCGACACTGGACGAAATCTGCGAACGCATCACGAAGGAGCGATATTCGATCCTGCATGTCGTTTGCCACGGACAGTTCAAACGAGCGGACTACGAAAACAACGAACTGAAGTCACCCGCCGAGACGTTCCTGTTCCTGCGCAAGTCGGTTCCGGTTGATCCAGACCGGCCGAATGACCATGTCCACCGCGTTTCGGCAACCGAATTCGTGCATCGCATGCGGATGCTGCAAGGTGCCCGCGGTCTGCCCCATTTGACGTTTCTGTGCAGTTGCGAAACCGCCAGCCCGGAAGCAGAGCAGGGACTCGGGGGACTAGGTCAGCGGTTGGTGCGCGACCTGGGAATGCCGGCGGTCGTCGCCATGACCGAGCCGGTAGCGATCTCCTTAGCCGAACGGCTGGCCGCGAAGTTCTACGAGCGCTTGCACGAACACGGCTCCGTCGACCGGGCGCTGAGCGAAGCCAGCGCCGGCGAGGCCGGGCATGGACATGTGTTGGTGCCGGAGTT
>DITY01000245.1 GCA_002422955.1 Planctomycetaceae bacterium UBA6172 | reverse complement strand
CTCCGCGGCGGTCGTGCTGGGGGGGAATGCCTGAAAACCCACGGCTACCTTCGGTCATCGCTCCGCGATGGCAGCACGCGGCCAAGCGGCCCGGTGAACACGGAACGCGCCCGTTCAAGAAAAACGATTGTCCATCTTTTCGCCATCCCACCCACGGGCGGCTTAAAAACGCTGAAGAAAAAGCCGATTCGGGCGGACCGAGCTTGAATCCATACTGCGAACCAGTATAGTTTTTCACAGGTACCAGCACAACATTTCGGTCGTTAGAGCCGTTTTTTGCGTGATCGCAAGTCAAATCCATGAGCGAGGAATGGAACCGACGGCACTCCGGGTCAGTCAATCCCGCCGATTTCCTTCACTTCGTCTACCTTGATGAATTCGTGGCGGACTGGCGAATGCTCTACCCCGCGGATGTTGACGAGAAAAGCCTTTTTGCCCTTGAGCTTGCAATCATGGCGACGCCCGATGGGCCGCCAGTCATACCGGGGACTGGCGGGTTGAGAAAGGTGCGATTCGGATCCGTGAATGAAGGAAAGAGCGGGAGCAATCGCATTTGCTATGCGCTTTTCCCGCTCCACCACATCGTTGTGATGGTCATGGCCTATCCGAAAAACGTCAAAGACAATTTGACCGCGGAAGACAAGAAGGGAATCAAGCAATACCTTCAAATCATTTCGGATTGGCTGGACGTTCATTCATAGTGCCTACATTCAACATGCCCAGTCCGGATTGCCCAAGGGATAACCGTGAAAAATAATGAAGCTGACAAGGCGGTGGGTCGTGAGCTTGCAGAGCGGCTGCGTCGCTTCACGGAACAGCTAGGAGCCATCGACAAAGCCGCACAGCTTCCAGGGATACTGACTGTCCGGACGGTAAAGCGAAATCTTCAGCCTCGCGCTTTTGCCGCCGACGAGGTGAAGCAAGTCCGCAACGCACTTCGTGTCAGTCAAGCAGTTTTTGCAAACTTCCTTGGCATATCGGTTGCAACACTGCGCGATTGGGAGCAAGGGGTCAACAAACCCACCGGACCTATGTGCCGCCTTCTCGAGGAGATCCTGCGAGATGTTCCTGCGTGGGTGAATAGGATTCGCGAGCTCTCGAATCCCCCCGCCAAATGCTGAGCATGGCTCACGCAAGACGCTAGCCCCGGACCATAGAACACGGTAGGGCAGAGCCACGAACCAATGCCCGATCGCCTCGTCGCGGAGCGATGCAGTGTTGATTGCCGGACACTTCCTGATGATCAGGGCGGCACCTTTCAGACTTTTTGTATGACCCGGCTCAGATGGGGATCGCTGGTCAAGAGGTGCTCGACTTCCGCGTGGACGTCCCTGCTCGACAGCACCGTGTAATACCCGGGCTTGATGGACTCGGCCAATCGCACGGCTTCCACCCAAAGGTCGTAGGGAAATGGGTCGGCCGCGACCAGATCCCAGAATCCGGTGGTTTCAAACAGCTGCGCGATTTTGTCCGAGTTCTCCCCCTGCAAGAGACTGACCAGGTACGCCGCCACGCCGACTTGAATGCCGTGCAGCCGGGGTTTGGGCAACAGTTGGTCCAAGGCGTGCGAAATCAGATGCTCACTGCCGCTTGCCGGGCGGGACGATCCGCACATGGCCATCGCGGTCCCGTTCATCATCAGCGCCGTCGCCAGCAGCCGCATGCCGTACTGATCCAACGTCGGGTGGCTGAGGAACGCGTGGACGGAACCGTCGGATAGCAACGCGGCGAAGTCGTCGACGAGTTCACCCGTTTGGTGGAACGACAATTTCCAATCCCGCACCGCCGTGAACTTCGACACCAAATCGCCGATGCCCGACAGGGTCAACTCGCGCGGCGCCTGGCGACAGACTTCGGTATCGATCACCAACCCATGCGGCACCGCGGCGGGCAGCGACCGGCGGCGGCCAGCGATGGTCAGACTCGACTGCGGGCTGCAAAAACCATCGTTGGATAAGGACGTCGGCACCGCGATGTAGGGCAATCGAGCGAGCGTGGCCACGTACTTGGCGATGTCCAACGCCTTGCCGCCTCCGATGCCGACGACCGCGTTCACCTGGCGCGGCAGCGAAGTGAAAGTCTTGATCGCCAATTCCATCTCATTCGCCAGCACCTCCTCCCAGCAAACGATCTGAAGCTGTTGTTCCTCCAGGCTGGTTCGCAGCCGTTCCGGCAACGGGCTGATCAGGCCGTGACTTTGCAGCACCGCGACATGGTCCAGCCCCGCGCGTCGCAGATAGATGCCGACGCGGTCCAACGCGCCTTCCTTGACACGCACCAGGGTCGGCACGTCCACCTGATTTCGAAATCGCATGCTTGACTCAACCGGCTAGTAAGTTCTCAGCAACCTCGGCCCAGCAACCGTAGGTTCTGAAGGACAATCCTTCATCCGCCAACAGGGATGCCAGGGCTCCGCGAGCGAACCGCAGCTCCTCGGGGACCAGTTTGGCCGCGTCCGCATCGGGAAGGCCATCCCCGGCGAACGCCACCTTGATCCCCTGCCGAAGCCCGGCGCGAACAACCCCCGCTTTGTCGATGCCAAACTCGTGAGAGAAGTAGGGGGAATCGATGGGTAGCCGCATTTTCAGACCCGTTGTCGGAGCGAACTCGCCGGGATTCGCGTGAACCTCGATCTCCACCCCGGCCTGGTCGAGCAGTCGATCGATGTACCAATCGCATCCGGCGGAGGCGATAACGACCTTCCATCCGGCGTCCGCCAACGCATCGACCGACGCCGACAAGCGAGGCTCCAGTTCCATCTGTTTCAGCAACCCCAAGATTTGCTGATCAGACGCTCGAATCGATCGGAAGTAGCGATCGAGCGCCTCGAAATGCGTCAATTTGCCTTCGCGATAGTCCTGCCAAAAATCAGGGCAATCGCTCGGCAGCAGCTGTTCGATTGCCAAGCGATAAAACTCGTTCCGCGTCATGGTGCCGTCAAAATCGCTCACCAATAGCTTGCTACTCATGCATTCACGTTCAAAATTGCCGACAAGGGATCTAAGACCGACGCCGCCGGCTCATTGTAGGTTCCCAGTCGTCACCAGTGCTGGGCTAACGCAAGACCTGTCTGATTCATTTCGCGAAGCGATCACCAGTCTCAGCGGGGGCGTTTCATAGCGGTACCGACGCTCGACACGTTAAGGATTCTTTGGGGAACGACTGGCGTCTCCTCGTTGTACCCAGGAATGCCGGTACAGAGAAATCTTAGGTAGGCGGCGAGTAACTTCTTAGCATGGGACCGGTAGCCACTTTGCAGCTTGTCGAACATCAGTTGCCGAAAATCGAGCGGCAACGAAAACCCATCCGCGCGTACCGCCGATGGTTCGGTCTCGAATTCGTGGGGGTTCACTGCGGAGAGGGAGCGTCCCACGGCTTCGCAAAGTCGCTTACGGTCGACTTCGTTGTCGATCCAACCTAGCAAGCGGATTCCCGAGGCGATTTCCGAACAGAGGCACTGCACGAAGCTGACCACAGCCACGCGATCTGCCCCTTGGAACACCGACTCGGACAACTCGTAGATTTCATGAATGATCGCTTCAGCCATTTTTTCACAGACACTCAGCAACTCGAACGCCCGCTTCTCGAGGTTAACGTCATTTCCGTGATCCGTCCCCTGTACGAGTGGATCGAGTCGGCGTTGATGCAAATGAAGTTCGTTGATGATATCGTTCGCCAGATGCTCCACGACGCTGGTCAGTTTGTCTCTTCCGCCGACCTGAAACACTTGGTGCGGCGTGCCGCGATGAAGTTGCTGTGCGGCCGCGGCGACCACCGCGAGGTGAGCGGTCCATCTCGACTTGAATTTCGGTGACTTGAACTTCCGTGACTTGGAGCGGACCAACGCGTTGATTCGCTTTTGGACGAAAGCCGGTTGGTTGTTACGGTCCAGCAGCAAGCAATCGCAGGCGATTTCACTGCAAGGGCTGAAGCCCGCCTTCCATTCGCCCGATGAGTGCAACCGGTTCACCTCGCGGTTTACCGCCTCCATGTATCGGCTGAACACATCGGCGTTTCGTTGGAACTCATCTAACCACAAACAACTCATTTTTTTGGCAGGCACCGCCGTGGCTTGACTGGGCACGGCCATTGTGAGGAGATCCCGCCAGGTCTTCTTCCAGGTTGTCATGAAGCTTGGGAAGACGCTTTCTCCCGATTCGTCCCGCCATACCGATTCGCCGAACACGTCTTCTTCGGAAAAGAAATTTTCCTCATAGCAGGTCTGGACGTAGGATCGCACCAGCCTTCGCTTGAGTTCGCAAAACAGCGGTTGGCCGGGCAGCGTGGGTTGGCTTACCGATTTGCGGATCGCTTTGGCGTCCCAGCGGTGCAGGTGATTGCAGAGTCGGCTGCCGATGTGATAGCCCAGGTCTCGATAGGCCGCGACCTGGTCGGGCGAGTAAAACTGATTGGTTGTCGGTTCGTCCGGAAAAGACGGAAACCGATGGCGGATCTGCTGGATCTCGATCGGGTCTCGGTCAGTGATCGACATTTGCACATAGAACAACAGGCCTTCTCGCGGCAGGTCGGGACGGCCCGGAAGCTCGGGATACTTCACCCGCATTGCCAGAAATGTTTGAGACGCAGACTGTCCTTCATCCCGCTGCAGCCGGGCGTACTCGATCGGCATGTCATGGTCGAGTTGAACCAGGCGGACCCCCAACTCGGAGCTGGCCAGTTCGCACATCGAAGCCAACGCCTCCATCGTCGTCGAACCCCGGTTGATCCCCGCGTCGCTGACGATGATCAATTCGCAACGTCGCCTAAACAATTCCGATACGCCCAGATAGTCGTAAAAGCCGCCATCGGCAACAAAAATCCCCGGTCGCTTGGACCACCGGGTGTCCGGAATTGGCTCGGCTAGTGGCGGAGGTTTGACGTCCGATGCAGACATTTTTGAGGCGTTCGCCTCCTGCTTGCGACCCATGCTCTGCCACCAATCGAGCAGCAGTGCTGGGTAACCGGTGCGGTGGTGGAGTTGCCACAAAATCACCGCGGTGACGAAGAACAGGCCGCAACATGCCAGGACCGTCAGCCAAGAAAGTTCGGCGCCAGCCCGCAACAACAATCCGAGAAAAATCGCGAGCAGGGCGGCGATTTTCAACGTCCACCCGCTGCTTCCCGCTACCGAATTGTCGGTCACTTTCTCGCCAAGACACATGCGGCGGCCGAGCCGTGCGCCGAAGAAATCCATCAACACCCGCAAGGCGATCGTACTGGTCATCAGCGGGGTGATCGCCGCCCCCGACGTTGCCACAGCCTCGCCCAGCGTCACGTCTCTCGGTCGCTGCGGGTCGTCGAATGCGTCGTGGACTCTTTGGTAGCCAGGCGTTGCGCCGCGAGTTGCCCCTAACGGCGTCAATGCGATCCCGGCAGGCACGATTCCTCGGCCGTCTCCCGTTTCGACCATTCCCGCCGTTAAGTAGATCGGGAAGGGGAGCCCGCTTTCGCAGGGTCGCATCAGTCGAAGCGGTGTGTCACCGCCAATTCCAGCGGTTCCCCGCTGAGAGTCTCGCCCCTTTAAGAATGCGTCACCGATCTGGCGGTGATAGAACGTGAAGAGGTAGTGATTTCGATTCAAATTACTCGTGAGAAGTAGGCTGATCGACAGCAGGGCTGACCAGAAGATCACCCACCGCCATCGCGACCGTTGGTCATGAGGCTGGACCACCCAAGTGCTGCCGATGTGAAACGGACGGAGCATGGCATGGTCTTCTCCCGATGTCATCAACGACAGCAGTAAGACGTTCAGCCACGCACGGTCGATCGATGCGCGGAGCTGGCCCTGATCGGTCGATTCGGCGATGGACCAGCTGTACTTCCAAGGAAACCCAGGGGCGTCCTTCATTTTCAAGTTGACGCTGCCCAAGGATCCCAGGAAATGCATCGTCAGCAGGTTTTGAAGCCGGGACCGATGGGTAACCGCCAGGGAGGACAAGTTACTTTTCAGGAGCGGATGGTCCAGGAGTTCATCCACCGGCTCTGCGCCTTCCGCCCGCTGTATGTCAATATCGGCCGACGCGTTGTTCCCTTGCCGCACGATCAGCTTCAAGAGCTGTTCGGTGAATTGTTGGGAGTGCAGCAGCGCGTTGTGATCGTGTAGGAAGCGCTCGCCATTGGCAAGAGCGCGATCGGCCGCTCGATAGATCGTGCTATAGGCCCCGGACGCCTCACCCAATTCCTGCGCCGTGAACGCTTCCCCGAGCGGATCACCGCCGGCGCCCAGGCTGTGCGGTTGATCGAGAGCGAACGAGACACGATCCACGAGCGGCAGGCAGGCGCGAATGACGTACCAGTAACGCCAATGGGCCGGCAGGAGCTGCGCCGATCGCTGCCGGTCCCGCTGACTGAGTGGCGAATCAGGTAAGGCGATCGCGTCTGGGTCCAACAGGAACCGATCGTAACGGTTCAGCGAACTGAGCCCCAGCAGTTCGATATCCGACCACGCTTGCAGATCCAACAGGGCAACCGTCTTGAGAATCCGCTGGTCTATTTCGGTCGCGTTCTGCCCCTCAATCCCTTCGGTGGCAGGCGGAAGCAATTGCGCGAAGGTCGAGATGGTCGCAGGCCAGTTCGAAATGTCACCGGTGACCAACGCCGGGTCACGGCGGTCGGTGTAACCGGAAATGTTCTCTCGAGCCATCAGATGAATCATCGTGAAGATCGCAAACGCGACCACGCCGTTGGAGATCACGGCCTGAAAGGTCTGTTTCCACTTGGCTGCTTCGGACTGCTCCGATCGCAGCAATCGATCACTGCCGAGGAAAGCCAATAACTGGATCGCCCCAGCCAGAATCGTCATCTGCAACGCAAACTGATTCAGCCGACTGTGGGACGCGACGCTCGAATCGCCTGTCGCTTTGGTAAGGTCATTGCCCATGAACACCGCGACGCTCGTCGCGGCCATGATCACCGTCAACCAAAAACCGCACTTTGCGAGCCATCTTATGGAATCCCGCCATCTAGCCTCACGGGACGACTGATCCGAACCCCACAACGGACACCACGCGACCAGCGCGATCGTCAACGTTGCCGACATGGCGAGCAGAGGCAAGATGAACGCGATCAGCAATTCATTGCCAAACATCACGCCTAGAGCAACTCGATACACGCTGCGGAAGTGCAACGAGTCGTATGATCGAAAGCTGATCGCCAGCAGCGCTGCGATCAGGCCGACAAACGACATGTAGAGCAGATAAATCGGCAGTTGACGCAGCGTGTAGCCCGCGAAGAAGCGGAACGAACGGCTCAGGTAGGCGCCGATACCGGGAAGACGCTGCTCGCATTCCCGGCCCGAATCCGGATCACGCCCGAAATGCCAAGCCGGCGCCGTAGCGTCATCGCCAACGTCTTCGTGAAAATTCCAGGGGGACGAATCATTGGTAGGCTGCCGATGATCCGGGTTTCGATCGTCATGGCTGGAAATCGGTTGTCTATTTTCTGTCGAATCGTTGGCGGTCGTTCTTTGTTCCTGGTGGTTCACGTCCTGCTGACGGGCCTTAGTCATCAGGTGTCCTGCGATGTAGCCTCCTCCCGAAACGCTGCACAAGTAGTCGACGTACCGCAGCAAGCCGCGATGAGATAGCGCCTGGAGCAGTCCGTCATTGAAAAAGGCGGACCGAAGCCCGCCACCACTGAGTGCCAATCCGACCAGGTCCTTGGGGCGCTCTGCTGCATGAGCTGGACCGAGGTGCGCGTCCGCTTGTTCGCCTCCGTCGGGGACGAAATCCTCATCCGTACCGGCCGGGTCGGTTTCGGCCGCCAACGAGCCAAATGCGACTCGGCGGCGTGTCCGAATCTGCTCCCATTCCGCGGTTCGCCAAGCGGTGTCCGTTGGAGGTTGCTGAGCAGAGATGGAACCTGTTGTAGGATTGCTTGACGGTAATCTTGGCATGGGTATTGCAACCCTTTAAACCAGTGAGATTAAGAGGAGACACCTTCGGTTTTACCCAGCCAACAGCCGTTTCGCTAGCAAAATCCTAGGGCAACGCGATGGAAATTCCTCACGTCCAGTCGGGATCGCGCGTTGACTCAGGTTACCCATTTGGGGCAAGCGGGTTTGAGGGCCGGCAATTCCCAGGGCACCTGCCTGGGCTATCACCGTGTGTGTCGCTGGCACACGATCGGTCCGGCGTCCATGTCAGGGCGCAGCGTGTCAACGAATTCCGTGCCCTCGTCGCGGAGCGACGCAGTGAAGGTTGCCGGGTCTTTCAAGACCCGGAATGGTTCAAGAAAAGGATATGGCCGTCGCAGAGCGACATAATGCCTCAGCGCGGGTGGGCGGCAACGTTGTCATCCTGCCGGTCCGTGGCGGTCGTATGTGTGAGGGGACGCGTTTGCGTGGGCTGAAAACCCACGGTTACGTTCGGTCATCGCTCCGCGATGGCGGCACTCGGCCAAGCGGCCCGGTGGATACGGAGCATGGCAGGTGCCCGAATACGGAAAATATCACCCACACCGATCCCCGGTATCGTCCCAACGGAACGAACGTTGAAAGCCCGGGGTAACGGTCTGGAGACGGGGCGCTTTGTGCAGCGATTCTTGACATGAGTGATCGGGCGTGGGACGCTCGAAGAGAAGTG
>DITY01000161.1 GCA_002422955.1 Planctomycetaceae bacterium UBA6172 | reverse complement strand
AAGACGCTGGTCCCCGCCAAGACGCCGGTCTCGGCCAATGCTGCGGCTGTAACCAATCAGCCGACCGCGGCGCCAGTGCCGGTATCGTCGGATCCGGCCGCGGTCTCAGGTTCGCCGGCCGAGAAGAGTAATCAGCCGTTGCCGCATCATCGGATTCGCATCACCGGCGTTGCCGAACCGGTCTCGTTCGAGGCCTGGCAGGCTTATTTCGCTGACTTGAAGTTGGCCCAGCCCGAAGACGTGCTGTTGCACGACCAACGGGTGCTCGCGACAGTCCAATACTTCGCCAACAAGGTCACCCGGGCCGAGGAAGCGGGTGACGCTGCCGCGGCGCGGTTGGCCTTCGTCCAGAATCGCGATTTCTTGGCGGCGGCGATCCTCAGCGGCCACGTTCAGCCCTGGATGCACATGGCTTATGCCGTGTCGCTCAAGGCGACCGATGGCGAGCGGGCCGAAATCGAACGAGCGTTGCTCTCGGCGGCCGACTTGGCCGATTCACCCGAAGACATGCTGATGGTCGCCGATCGTCTCCGCCGTGAAGGCTTTGAGGAGTCGGCGCTGCGGCTGTGCCGTGACGTCTCGTCGGCGGTCCCCTATCGCCGCGAACCCTATGTGATGGGCCTGCGGTTGGCGGAACAGCTCGACGACGTCGATGGGCTGCTCTGGGCTTGCCGGGGGATCCTCAGCCAGGCTTGGCCCAAGGGGAGCGAGAAGATCGAGCAAGACGCGCGTCTGCTAGCCCGTGCCACGCATCAAATGCTGGTCGACCAAGGGCGTAAGCCGGAAGCCGAACGCTTCATGACCGAACTGCAACAGGCGACCGCTCATGACCTGATGGTCCGGATCAGTTGGACCGGCGATGCCGATATCGACATCGCCGTCGAAGAGCCTTCGGGCACGGTCTGTTCCAGCCAAAGCCCCAATTCGCCAGCCGGCGGCAGCTTCCTAGGAGACGGGTTCCCCGGACTGGAAGCGAACGATGAGGGCGGAATTTTGTCGGAAACCTACGTTTGCCCCCAAGGCTACTCGGGAACCTATCGGATCCTGGTCCGCCGCGTCTGGGGCAACGTCACCTCGGGCCAAATCACCGTCGACGTGCTCAGCGACGTCGGTCGCCCCAGCCAGCGGTACATTCGCCAGCAGGTCGACCTGACCGAAAAGGACGCGATGGTGCTGGTCGAAGTCAAAGACGGGACGCGAAAAACGGAAGTCGGTGAGGCCCAACTCGCCCACCTCCGCAACCTCCGCGACGCCGAAGTCAATCACGTCCTCGGCCAGATCGCCGACGCCAAGGATCCCAAGGTGCTCGGCCAATTCATGCGAGACATGGCTAACATCCAAAGCCTCGGCTACGGCAGCGGTTCGGCCGGCGGCGGTCGCCCCTTCATACCCGGTGTGATTCCTGGGATCGGCCCGGCCGGTTTCGGACGTGGTCCCGCCGTCGGCTACATGCCGGTGATCGAGGTCATCCCCGAAGGTGCCATGCTGTTCGCTAGCGCCATCGTATCGGCCGACCGTCGGTACGTTCGCGTCACCCCCAACCCCTTCTTCTCGCAGATCACCGAAATCAACACCTTCAACTTCGTCACCGGCGAGGATGGAGGAGGGATCGGTGGCGGTGGCGGCATCGGCGGCGGCGGCATCGGCGGCGGCGCAGGCGGGATCGGTGGTGGCGGAGGCGGTTTCTAGTCGCTAGCCCGTAAGGATTAGCCAAACCCCTTCCGAGGTGGTATTTTAACGATTGGCGTTTCAGCCAATTTGATGAAACAGCTATCCTTCCAGCGGCGGGTCAGATCGGCGGAAGGGGGGGTACGTGGTCCTCCTTCGGCCGGTTCGAGAGGGAGCTCCATGATGGGTTTTATAGTTACGAACGAACACGGTTCCAATCGCGTTCCCCCGGCGGCGGCTGCCTACCTGGGCGCATCCGAACGGGATGGGCGGTTTTCGCTCGCAGGCGGATTCGACATCGGTGCTGGTGAAGTGGCCCGCAGTTTCGCGAGCGAATTGGCCTGCCCGTTGGTCGAGGCCCCTTTTCATCCGGCGGTCATCGACTGCAACCGACCGCTCGGACACCGGCTGCTCTTTTCCAAGCCGATGCGATCCGCCCCCGCGGAAATTCGCGAAACCTTGATGCGGGACGTTCACGGCCGGCATCAGAAACGGATCACGGGATTGCTGGAAGAACAGATTCGGCTGGATGGACAAGTGATCCATTTGGCTATCCACTCGTTCGCCCCGTTCGAACCCGGGCCGGTTCCTGAGGGAGAGACGCGTTTTGACGCGGCCCGGCGAACCGACCTCGGCTTGCTCTACGACCCCAAGCGGGAACTGGAGCGAGCCCTGTGCGAGGCCTGGAACTGGAGTCTGTACGAAACGCTGCCGATGCTGCGTGTCCGTCGCAACTACCCGATCCGCGGCACCCGCGACGGCTTGACCAAACGGCTTCGCCAGGTCTACCCCGCAGCGCAATATCTGGGGATCGAATTGCAGCTGAATCAGGCCTGGTGCGCCCGGTCGCTCCCGATCAGCCGCCAGACGATCCTCGGGATCATCGCCGGACTCGTTACCCTCTGCGATCATCACCGCTCGTTCGCGGCGTAGTCAGCTCCCAGCCGTTCACGCGACCTTGCTCACTGAACGCTCAGTCGGGCTTCTCGTCAGCGGGGGGCTGCTCAATCGGCTGCTCTGCCGTCGCGGCAGTGGTCGCGGTCGGGTCTTCGATCGGTGCCAACAATACCTCGAGTGACAATTCTTCCCCCTCGCGGACGACTTTGAGCGGTTGGGTGCTGCCGATCGGCATCCGTTCGACCGTCTCCTGCAGGTCGCTCGCTAATTTCACCCGCTCGCCGGCGAACTCGGTGATCACGTCCAGCGGCTGAATGCCCGCTTGGGCCGCCGCGCTCTTGTCGATCACCTGATAGACCAAAACCCCCAGCCCGGCGGGGAGCCCGACGCGGGCGGCGATGCGGTTGTTGAGATCGGCCAATCGCAGCCCCAACGCCGCGCGGCGGACGGCCCCATGATTGGCCAATTCGTCGGCGATCCAGCGGGCGTGGTTGATCGGGATGGCGAAGCCGATCCCCATGTAGCCGACCCCGCGGGTCGCGATCGCCGTGTTGATCCCGATCACATCGCCGTTGAGATCGATCAGGGGACCGCCGGAATTGCCGGGATTGATCGCCGCATCGGTCTGCAGCATGCGGCCGCGACGGATGCTGCGGAGCGCTCGGTTCTTGGCGCTGATGATCCCCGCGCTGACGGTCGCTTCCAGTTCGAAGGGGCTGCCGATGGCGAGTACCCAATCGCCGATCTCGAGCCCGTCGGAATCGCCGAGCGTCGCGGCGGCCAGCGGTTCCGCCGCCTTGACCTTCAGCACCGCCAGATCGCTCTTGGGGTCGGCGTAAACCTCGGTGACTTCCAGTTCGGTCTGATCGAAGGTCTGGACCATCAACCGCTGGGCGTTGGCGATGACATGGTTGTTGGTGATGATCAGGCCCTCCGCTGACACGATCACTCCGCTGCCGAGCCCGGAAAACGGGACACTGCGACCGGCATCGTCGGTCAACGGCGGTGGTGTCGGCCCGACGCCCGGCTCATCCTTTGGCATATCGGGCCGGTTCGGCCCCAACTCCTCTTCAAAACTATCCCCGGGATCCGGCAGCCCACGCCCGAGCGGGTTTCGCGGTCGATTGGGCGAATCGTTGTTCGCCGAACTGTCAGCTCCACGCTGCTCTTGGCCATAAGCGAACACGGTCACGACGCAGGGGGTGGCTTTCGCCGCGGCATTCCGGAAGGCCCGCGCCAAAGCCCGTGGTCCGGATTGCCCGCCCGGATCCGCCGCATCGGTCGCGGGTACAGGCATCGGACCGGGAGCGGTGGGAAGCGCGGCGTCCTGAGCCTGAGCCGTGGTCAGCAGCAGCGCAAGCCACCAGCCACCCGCGCCGCAACGAAGTTGGGTACGACCGAACCGAGCCATGATCCTGTTCCATCCAAAAACGAGTTCGCGACGGGAGCGGGACAAACCACCAGGTCAAGCCGGTTCACCCCGAGCACCAGATCCGTCACTATATCGCGAACCGCACGAATTGCCGTCCGGGGCTCGGCGGATAATCCAAATCCATCCTCTTCCCCCTGTGGTGTGACCCCTGATGTTGCCGGCAACCCTTTTGGCCAAGAAACGGGATGGGGGCGAACTGACCTGGGAGGAAATCCAATTCCTGATCGAGGGTTTCGTCGCCGGACGGGTCGCCGATTACCAGATGTCGGCGTTCGCGATGGCGGTCGTGATCCGCGGGATGACGCCGGACGAGACCGCGGCCCTGACACTGGCGATGCTCGATAGCGGCGAACGCTTGGAGGTCGCCGACGAATCGTCAGCTCCCCGAGTCGATAAACACAGCACCGGCGGCCTGGGTGACAAGGTGTCGCTGATCCTCGCCCCGCTGTTGGCCTGCCACGGAGTGCAGGTGCCGATGATCAGCGGTCGCGGTCTGGGCCTGACCGGCGGGACGCTCGACAAGCTCGAAGCGATCCCCGGCTTTCGCACCATGCTCGATCGCTCGTCGCGCGAGTGGCAACTGCAACAACTCGGCTGCTTCATCATCGGGGCCAGCGAACGGATCGCGCCGGCGGATCGACGGTTGTACGCGCTGCGGGACGTGACGGGGACGGTCGAATCGATCCCGCTGATCACCGCCAGCATCCTGTCCAAGAAGTTAGCCGGATCGCTCGATCGGTTGGTGATGGACGTGAAAGTCGGCTCGGCGGCGTTCATGAAAACCGTAACCGAGGCGACGGCGTTAGCCCGAAGCCTGGTCGCCACCGGACATCGCTTGGGGCTGGGGACGACCGCGCTGTTGACCGACATGGACCAGCCGCTCGGACGGGCGATCGGCAACGCGATCGAAGTCAATGAGTCCTGGGAGGTCCTGACCGGCTGCGGCCCCCCTGAGGTTGGCGAGTTGACCGTGCGGCTGGCGGCGCAGGCCCTAGTCGATGCAGGGCGGGCAGAGTCGATTCCGCAAGCGAGCGAAACTCTGTGGCGTTCGCTCGGCGACGGCACGGCGGCGGAACGCTTCGAACAGCTGATCGCGGCCCAAGGGGGAAAATGGAGCGGCCCTCTGCGGCTCGCCCCCGCGGCCGACGTCACGCTCGACCAGTCGGGCTACGTGGCGGCGTTCGATTGCGAACGGCTGGGCCGCTGCGTCGTCGAAATGGGCGGGGGCCGGAGCCGCGCGGAAGATCGGATCGATCCGACGGTCGGTCTGGAGATTTTCGCCCGCATCGGTGACCGCGTCGAACGGGGGCAAACCTGGCTGAAAGTCCATGGACGCGACCCCGCGAGCTGGGTCGAATCGTTGCGCTCGGCGATCCGGCTCGTCGACCATCCGCTGCCCCCTCGAGCGCTGGTGCTCGACACGCTGGCCGGCGAGACCTAGCCTTTCGCCCAGCGACGCTAGAATGAGTCGGACACGCGGCGGCAGCCCCCGCCGCGAACCAGGAGAGTCCCCATGTCAGGAAGTTCCATTCGCCCCCAGCTCAATCCCGCCGCCGCGGCTGTTCCCGCGGACGCGCCCGTTTTGATCTCGGACGCGCCCGTTTTGAGCGTGGACGAGTGCCAACGGCTGATCCGGTCGGCCATCGCGGTCAGCGCCCAGGCGTACGCGCCGTACAGCCGATTTCGAGTCGGTGCGGCACTGCTCACCGCGGACGGTCAGACCTTTGTCGGCTGTAATATCGAGAACGCGAGTTACTCGTTGACGCTCTGCGCCGAGCGGGTTGCTGCGGCGGCTGCGATCGCGGCCGGTTGTCACGATTGGCGGGCGATCGTGATCGCTTCGCCAGGGGGCGTGACGCCCTGCGGCGCGTGCCGTCAATTTTTAGCGGAGTTCTCCGCGGGGCTGCTGGTCATCACCGTGGACATTCAAGACGGTACGCACCGGCACTATCGGCTTGAGGAACTGTTGCCCCAGTCGTTCGGTCGCCAATCGCTGCCGGGCGCGACGCAGGGCAGTCATGGGGAGTCCGCAGCGTCATGAGTGTTCGCAAAATCCTGCACGCGGCGGACGTCCATTTGGACAGCCCGATGCGGAACCTCGAGGCCTATCCCGACTCGCCGACCGCCGAGTTCGCGGGGGCGACGCGTCGCGCGCTGGCCAATCTCGTCGACCTGGCGATCGGCCAGCGGGTCGACCTGGTCGTGATCGCGGGCGACTTGTACGACGGCGATTGGGACGACGCCCATACCGGTTTGTACTTCGTCAGCCAAGCGACGCGGCTCCGTGACGCGGGCATTCCGCTGGTCGTGATCCGTGGCAACCACGACGCGGCGCTGCGGATGACTCAGTCGATCCGTCTGCCGACCAATCCTGACGACTCGGCAATCATGCTGGCCCACGACCAGGTCGAGTCGCGGGTCTTCGCATCGCTCGGGATTGCCGTCCATGGCCAATCGTTCGCCAATCAGGCGGAAACGGCGGATCTCTCCGCGCGGTACCCAGGCGCGATCGGCGGGATGTTCAATCTCGGCTTGCTGCACACCTGCTTGACCGGATCGGACGGACACGCCAACTACGCCCCGACCAGCCCCGAAAAATTGACGGCCAAGGGGTATGACTACTGGGCCTTGGGTCACGTCCACGATCGCCGCGAGTGCCACGGTGCCGGGCAGCCACCGATCGTCTTTTCCGGCAATACACAAGGACGACATATCGGCGAAGTCGGCGCCAAGGGTTGTGTGATCCTGGAGGTCGATGCGCGCAACCGCGTGGCCTCCCGTTTCCATCCGCTCGATGTCGCCCGTTGGGCGTTGATGGAACATGACGCCATCGCTGACACCTTGACTGACGATTTGTTGAATCGCTTCCCAACCTGGATCGCTCGCGAGTTGTCGGCGGCGGAGTTCCGTCCGCTAGCGGTCCGCGTCCGCGTTTCCGGAACGACCGCGTTGCATGACAAGTACCACCAACACGCGGTCCGACTGGAGAACGATCTGCGGTCGCTGGCGTTGCAGGCGAGCAGCGGACAAGTTTGGATCGAGCAGTTACGGATTCGCACGACGAAACCGCGGGAACCCGGCACCGATTCGACGCCGGGCTTGGAATCGCTCCACCACGTGATCGAGCAGTTGCGTCAAGACAGCCTCCGCGGCGAACGAGTCACCGCCTGGCTCAAGCCGCTGTGGGACAAATTGCCCAGCGGCTTGGTCGGCGATTCGCTGGAGCCGTTGTCGGCGAGCAACCCCGAGGCCCTGGAACGCTGGGTCGAACAGGTCGAGCCCGAACTGCGGGGACGGTTGCGTGATTTGGGGGATGCTTCGTGATCATCGAACGTCTCGACCTGATCGCCTTCGGTCGCTTCACCGATCAGGTTCTCGATCTGTCCGCCGGCCCGACGCGATTTCACCTGATCTACGGGCCGAACGAATCGGGCAAATCGACCAGCCTCCGCGCGATCCACGCGTTGCTGTTCGGCATCCCGCACACTTCCGACGACGACTTCATCCACCCGTATGCCGCGATGCGTGTCGGCGGGCGACTGGTCAACAGCGTGTCGGGGAAGGCCTACGAATGCGTCCGCCGCAAAGGCAAACAGAAGACGCTGCTGTCGCCCGATGAACAGCCGCTCGATCCGAATCTGATCGCGGGGATGCTCCGCAACGTCGATGCCGAAACCTTTTTGAAACGCTTCGGGCTGACCCATGAAGAATTGGTCGCCGGCGGGCAGGCGATCTTGGAAGGCGAAGGGGAGCTTGGCGAAGTGCTGTTCGCGGCCGGGACCGGAACCGGCAAGCTGCGGGCCATCCAACAGCAATTGGAAAAGGATCGCCGTGCGTTGTTCGTCCCCGGCGGTTCGTCTGGGTCGCTCAACAAGCTGATCGCGGAATACCAAGAGCAGGAGAAGCAGTTGCGGCAGTTGCGGTTGCTGCCGATCACCTACGAGAGCCAACTGCAGGAGCTCACGCGGGAAACGGCGGAAGGCGAAACGCTGCGGCAGAAACGTCGGGATGAAACGCTCAAGTGGCAACGCCTGCAGGCCTACGAAAAGGCCAGCGGTTTCCTGCCCGCTCGGGAAGCGGTGCTCGCCCAACTGAAATCGCTGGGCGACAACATCCCGTTGCTGGACGACGACTTCGCCCAGCGGCGTCGCGGCTTGGAAACGGACTGGATCGCCGCCCGCCAACGGCTGACCAGCCAGCGCGAACAGCGGAGCGAACTGACGCAGCG
>DITY01000201.1 GCA_002422955.1 Planctomycetaceae bacterium UBA6172 | reverse complement strand
AATGCAGGGGCGGCGATAGCGGTTTGACCGTCTGTGAAGTTTGTGCTCATTTTAACCCCAGGACATCCGATACCTTGGAGGCCGGCGCGAGGAGACAGGGTGGTCTCCTCCACGCACGGTTCGGTAGGGCGATCGGGTGCGGCGACGAGTGGGATCGTTTCCGCGGCAAAACTCGGCCGCTTTTCCTCGCGAAAAAAGGTTAGGCGGGATGAGACCTGGGCGTCTCATCCCGCCACTTTTTCGTTTCCGCTGTCACGCATGAACATCATTCCCATCACCGACTTGAGCGATTCTCGGCTCGATCCCTATCGGGACCTGAAGCGCGAGGATGTGCGACGGCGAGGTGAGCTGTTCATCGCCGAAGGGCGGTTGGTCGTGCAGCGATTGCTCGCCAGCCGTTTCGCCACGGTCTCGGTCTTGGCCGAAGCGAAGCGACTGCCATGGCTCACAGGCCGAGTCGCTCCCGATACCCCGCTGCTGGTGGTTACGCAGGAGCTGATGCGAGAAATCTCCGGCTTCAATTTTCACCGCGGCCTGCTCGCTTGCGGCCGCAGGCTCCCGTTCGAGCCCGCCGAGACGCTGTTCGCCATGTCCCCGCCTCTCGCCAAGCCGTCCGCGGACACCGCCGTCACGGACACCGCCGTCACGGACACCTCGGGCCCTCCGCGATCGTCGGCGGCCGAGACGGAGCGGCTGTCAACCGAGCGGATCGCGCTGGGCGCGATCACCGTCAACGATCTGGAGAACCTGGGCAGTTTGATCCGGACAGCGGCCGCCTTCGGGATCGGCACCTTGGTGATGAACCCGCAGACCGTCGACCCACTCTGTCGCCGGGTGTTGCGGGTCAGCATGGGGACGGCGCTGCGAATGCGATTCATCGACTTGGCCGATCCGCGCGCCTGGTTGGAGGAGAACGAGCGGCGAGGGGCTTGGTTTACGATCGCCACGACCCTGGACGGCGATTCGATTCCCCTGAGTCAGGTCGCGAACCATCCGGAGTTTCATCGCCGCCCCAAATTGCTGTTGATGGGCAACGAAGGGGATGGTTTGCCGGACGAAGTTCGGCGGGCTTGCACGGTCGGCGCGAAGATCCCGATGGCCCCCGGCGTCGATTCGCTGAACGTCGCCGTCGCCGGGGCGATCGCGATCTACGAGCTGGTGCGGCGGTGATTCCGGCCGATTACGTCTGGCGATGCGGCCCGGGCAGGGNNCCGGTGCGGAACATCAACGTATCGGTCGGGAACAGGTTGTCCTGAGGATTGTTGCGATAGATGACTTCCCGATCGAAGACGTAGCCGAATTCGAAGAAGCCGGTGCGGGTGCCGTTGCGGAGCAGGTCGTTTCGGCCCCACTCCCAGCCGACCAGCAGGCGGATGTCGTTCAGGTCGACGTCTTCCGTGCCGCCAAACTGCCGCTCCACATTCCAATTACCGCCACCGTACTGGCCGGCGACGTAGAACCACAGGTCGCTGGTCCCCAGGGTGGAGCAGTAGTGCGTCCATTTCGGCTCGGGGAAGAATATTTCCCAGCGCGAGACGGGGGAGGGCGTGTAGATCAAACCCACCGCCGGCAGCCAATCGATCTCGTTGCGGTCCAGGTACATCACCCCGCCTTTGAACGTGGTGAAGGGGCTCAGGCGAAAATTGCCGATCGCGTGCCCCATGAAGCGAAAGCTGTCGGCGAAGTCGGCATCGAAGTCGGTATAGAACCCGAGTCGCGTCCCTAGGTCGATGCTGAACATCTGATTCGGGTCGCTCTGCCATTCGATATCGGTGTAAAGCGAAAAGAGCGACCCTGGCAGGTCGGCCCCGGTCGAACTGTTGGGTCCATCCAGCAGGGTGACGCCGAAACCGGGCGAGACGACCAACGGCTGACCCGAACGGACGAAATCGGGAAAGCCGAGCCCGATCCCCGAGTCGAACTCGTTCATCGTGATCGAATCGGCCGAGTCGGAGTCGTAGATATAGCCGTAGCTGACCCGTGGCCCACGTCCGGCCTGGAGCGCGTTGGGAATGCTGACCGTCGGCCCCCAATTGCTCGGCACCACACCGCCCGGATAGAGGCTGGTCGGGGCATTGAACGGCATCGCCGTGGAGGGGTAGCCCGATGGGGTTGTCGGGCCGGTGAAGGGGCTCGCCCCGTACGGCTGGCTGAAGCCCGGCGCCGTGTTGAAGCCGGGATTTCCCAGCCCGAATGAAGGGGGCGGAACCTGAGTGCTGGGCGGCGGCGGCGCCATGCCGCCGGGGTAGCCCGGCAACGTGGGGACGGGTGGGGGCCCGGTATAGGCTGGCTGATAGCTGCCCATACCGGGCCCCGTTTGATAAGGATCGAACGTCGGGGTGCTGCCGTAGGTCGGCGGCGGCTGGTAACCGGTCGCGGCGGGGACGGCGTAGCCGCTAGGCGGAGCGGCGGTGTAGGGCGCGGCCCCATACGGCGCGGCCCCATAAGGCGAGGCGGGCGTGCCGTAGACGCTGGGGGCGGGCGAAAATGGCTGCTGCACCGGTGTCAGATTCGTCTGCGGGATATCGACCGGCGATTGAGCCTGCCCCCGCACCGACGGATAGGACTGGGCCGACAAAGGCGAAGCCGGGAGCAGAGCCAAAAGGGCGGGCAGCGCGGCGGCGAAGATCGCACGGCGGGCGAGACCGCGACGGGCAACGACGAGACGAAATGCCCTGGCGAGCCGCCACGGCTCGTCAGACCTCGTCTCCAGAAATCTGCCCAGTCGAATCACTCTGACCTCGCGGTCGGCCCACGGAACCCGTTTCCCACAACCTGATTTCTGGGGGATAGTTTTCCGAAATGCCTCAAGTCAAGAGCGACCGCAACCGACAGCTCCTCGCGCAGGCAGGGCAGGACGTTCCGCGGAGGTCGGCGGCCGGGCCGCGAACGTCGGCAAGGCAGCGTCAATTAACGCCAGACTTTTGCCGATTTTTAGCGTCCCTGGCGTCCGCGGGGCGTCGCGGGCGGCCCACGAGCGCCCCGCCGCGACGAAGGACCCGGCTGCCCAGAGGCAACTAGATTTCCCTTACTTGGGCACGCTGGCGTCCAGAACGCCTTTGCGGCGGTCGCGGGCAGTTCGCGGCAGGCCTGGGCCAAAAGCGAAAAATGGTTGACCCGAGACCATTGACAACCGGGACCAACTTTGCGACAGTTCTCCCTCTCGAGCAACGGCCGCCAACCATGGCACCGCGGTTCGAGTCCCATTGATCTTTGACAATTTGGTGATGAATCTTTCTGCTGAGTTAAGTCGGTGCGAGATCGCTCATATAAAATGGCGAATCGCTGTGACGTTTTACCGAGCGTCACGGAGCAGTAAGTCAGATCATCGGTTTTTGCTTGGTTAACAACCGAGTCGCTCCTTCGGGACGATTCGATGAAAGCCTATAAAAATTGAAGGGTTTGATCCTGGCTCAGAATGAACGTTGGCGGCGTGGATTAGGCATGCAAGTCGTACGGTGGTTTCCTTTCGGGGAGGCCATAGTGGCGAAAGGGAGAGTAACGCGTGGTTACATGCCCTCGAGTCCGGGATAGCGGCGGGAAACTGCCGGTAATACCGGATAATATCTTTGGATCAAAGGTGTGATTCCGCTCGAGGATTGGACCGCGTTCTATTAGCTTGTTGGCGGGGTAATGGCCCACCAAGGCGACGATGGATACCGGGTGTGAGAGCATGGCCCGGCTCACTGGGACTGAGACACTGCCCAGACACCTACGGGTGGCTGCAGTCGAGAATCTTCGGCAATGGGGGCAACCCTGACCGAGCGACGCCGCGTGCGGGACGAAGGCCTTCGGGTTGTAAACCGCTGTCAGTTGGGAGGAAATGCTGGGGGGTTCTCCCCTCAGTTTGACCGATCTTCAGAGGAAGGACGGGCTAAGTTCGTGCCAGCAGCCGCGGTAAGACGAACCGTCCAAACGTTATTCGGTATCACTGGGCTTAAAGCGTGCGTAGGCGGCCTAGTAGGTGAGGTGTGAAATCCCACGGCTCAACCGTGGAACTGCGCTTCAAACCACTAGGCTCGAGGATGGCAGGGGTGATGGGAACTGATGGTGGAGCGGTGAAATGCGTTGATATCATCAGGAACACCGGTGGCGAAGGCGCATCACTGGGCCATTTCTGACGCTGAGGCACGAAAGCTAGGGTAGCGAACGGGATTAGATACCCCGGTAGTCCTAGCCGTAAACGATGAGCACTAGGTCGAGGGGACCTCCACATCTTCTCGGCCGTAGCGAAAGCATTAAGTGCTCCGCCTGGGGAGTA
>DITY01000342.1:6920-9986 GCA_002422955.1 Planctomycetaceae bacterium UBA6172 | reverse complement strand
GGTCGGGTGCTTCGCAAAAGGGACTGCCGCCCTCTTCGCCTGGACTCGCCCTTTCAACCTTGACGATCCGCTCGGGCTTGCCTGTCGTCAGCCGGACGTGGTCGCGAGTTGGGGGTCCGGCGTGCCCATCGCCGCGAGCAGCAGTTCGTGCTCGGTCCATTCCGCGGCCGGTCGGACGGCGACGATTTTGCCTCGCGCCATCACGGCGATCGTATCGCAGAGTTCGAGCAATTCGCGGAAATAGCTGCTGACGAACAGCACGGCGCGGCGTTCGGCGGCGGCTTGGCCCATCAGCCGATAGATTTCGGCTTTGGTCCCGACGTCCACCCCCCGCGTCGGCTCATCGAACAGCAGGCAAGCGGCATCCTGGTGCAGCACGCGGGCGATCGCGACCTTNNACGGCTTGGTCGCGAGCGCCGCGGCGCAACCAGCCGCCTCGCGAGTAGGGCTGCAATCGGCTGAGCACGGTGTTGTCGGCGATCGAGAGGTTCTGCGCCAGCCCTTCGTGCTTGCGATCTTCGCTCAGCAACGCCACCCCGCGGCGGATGCGTTCGGGCGGCGTGCCTCGCAGCGGCTGGCCGTCGGCGAGGATTTCGCCCGAGCGGCAGGGGTCCAAGCCCGCGATCACGCGGAGCGTTTCGGTCCGGCCAGCGCCGACCAGTCCCGCCAAGCCGAAGATCTCGCCGCGGCGAACTTCGAGCGACGCGGACCGCGGCAGCACCGATCCGGCGACGTCGCGGAGCACCAGCCAGGGTTCGCCGGGGTGATGTTCGATCCTCGGGAACAGATCGGCCACCGTGCGACCGACCATCAACTCGACGATCCGCTGCTGCGGGACGCCCGCCAGCGGCCCTCGACCGGCGACCTGCCCGTCGCGGAGGACCAGATAGCTGTCACAGATCTGCTGCACCTCTTCCAAGAAGTGGCTGATGTAGATCACCGAAATGCCTTCGCTCGACAACCGCTTGATCGTCTCGAACAGCTTGGCGACGTCGGCGGCGGCGAGTGAGCTGGTCGGTTCATCGAGCACCAGCACGCGGGCTTGGTCGACCAGGGCGCGGGCGATTTCGACCACCTGGCGTTGGCCGATCGAGAGCGTGGCGAGCGGGGCGCGGGGATCGAGGTCGCGATGGCCGAGCCGGTCGAGGACTTCGGCGACCAACCGCCCTTGGGCGCGTCGATCGAGTCGCCCGCCGCGCGACCGTTCGCGGCCCAGCATGATGTTGTCCTCGATGCTCAGATCGAGGCAGACGCTCAGTTCTTGATAGACGATCGCCAACCCGGCTTGGCGGGCCAGGTCGGGGCGAGCGGCGGGCAGGAGTTGGCCGGCGATCTCGACGCGGCCGGTATCGGGGGTCACGGCGCCGCTGAGGATTTTGACCAGCGTGCTTTTACCGGCGCCGTTTTCCCCCAGCAGCGCCAGCACTTGGCCGGGCGCCAGTTCCAAATCCGCCCCGCGAAGAACCCAACTCTTTCCGTACCGCTTCCCCAAGTCACGGGCTGACAGGTTCAGCCCCGGTTGGCGGGCCGTCGGCTTCGTCCCCGGTTCCTGGGCCGACAAGTTCGGGCGCTGGGTCATGCTCGACACGCGACGCGAGCGTCACGCCTTGGCGGGGTTAAGCAACTTTTGGATCTGCTCCGAATCGATGTTTTCCGGGGTGGCGACGAAGACCCCGGTGTCGACGAAGGGCTCGACCGGTTCGCCGCGAAGCTTTTTGACGATCGAGTGAATCGCGAGGTAACCCATTTGCACGGGGTCCTGCAGGACGATCGCCGACAGCTTACCGGCTCGCAACGCCTCGGCCATCGCATCGCTGGAATCGAAGCCGACGAACGCGACCTTGCCCGCGAGCTTGCGATCTTCCAAGGCCCGCAACACCCCTTCGGCGTTCGGTTCGCAGACGGCGAAGATCCCATCGATCTGGTCGCCATAACGGTTGAGGATCTGCTGGGCCTTGTCCATCGAAGACTCGGTCGTCGTGCCGGCGTACTGATCGCTGCTGAGGACCTTGATGTCGGGGAACTCGGTCAGCCCCTTGAGGAACCCTTCCTCGCGTTGCTGAGTGCTTTCGCTCCCTTGGTTGTAACGCAGCATCACGACGTTCCCTTGGCCGCCGAGTTTCTCGCCCATCGCCTTGGCGGCCAATTCCCCGCCGCGGAAATTATCGGTCGCGACGTAGCTGACGAAGCTGTCCGATTCGGCGTTCAGCCCGCTGTCGAAGATCACCACCGGCACGCCACCGCGGCCCGCTTCCTTGACCGGGCCGACCAACGCGTCGGCGTCGAGCGGCGCTAGGCAGATGCCGTCGACCTGCTTGTTGACAAAGCCCTGCACGACGCTGATCTGCTCGTCGCGATCGCTTTCCGTCTGCGGACCGCGCCACTGGACGTCGACGCCCAGCTCTTCGGCCGCTTGCAGGGCGCCGAAATGGACCGACCGCCAGAAGATGTGCGTGGTCCCCTTGGGGATCATCGCGATTTGCAGCCGTTTGCCATCAGCCGCCGGGGCCTTGTCGGCGCGATCGGCCGGGGGTTGGCAGCCGCCGAGGATCGCGATCAGCAGCGTGAGCGGCAGGACGGCGGTGAGGAGTCGTGACGGTGAGGGGGCCGAGTATCGCAACGCGATTGCCTCCGAGGGGCAGGGGTGGGTGGGGGGAAAAGGACAAGGATGAGTAGCGACGAGCGGCGGGAGGTCGATGCCTGACCGCGCCGCGAGATTTCGGTGGCGTCATGTCCGCCGGTAACGATGTCCGCCGGCAACGCAGCGCCGCGAGGGCACCGCGCCGCGGCGGTTCACTTGCCGTGAACCAACTTCTTGAACGCGGCACTCAATTGTAGGGTGATCGGTCCGGGCTTGCCGTCGCCGATTTCGCGACCGTCGATTTTTGTCACGGAAATCACTTCGGCCGCGCTGCCGGTCAGGAAGCATTCGTCCGAGACGTACACGTCGTGGCGGACCAGCGTCTTTTCGGCGAACGGGATGCCGAGTTCGTGGGCCAACTCGATGACCGTGTTCCGCGTGATCCCCTCGAGAATCCCGGCGTCGGTCGGGGGCGTGATCAAGTG
>DITY01000342.1:6269-6832 GCA_002422955.1 Planctomycetaceae bacterium UBA6172 | reverse complement strand
TGGTTCCGCATCGTCGACGCGGTGACGATTTCCATCCCGTCGCGGTATCGTTCGGGCGGGTAGAGCGAGATGTGGTCGGTGATGATGATCACCTGCGGGTCGGAGCAACGATTGGGATCGAGCCCCAGCGAACCTCCCCCGCGGGTCACGACCAAGCGGATGTAAGCGTCCTGCAATCCGTTGACCTCGAGCGTCCGGTAGACCTCGGCGGCCATCGCGGACTTGGTGACGGGAATTTTCAGGGCGATCGCGCAGGCCGACTCGTAGAGCCGATCGAGGTGGGCGTCCAGTTTAAAAACGCGGCCGCTGTAGACCCGCATCCCCTCAAACACGCCGTCGCCGTACAGCAAACCGTGGTCATAGACGCTCACCTTGGCGTCTTCCTTGGCGAACAATTCGCCGTTGATCGAAACCTTGAAACTCATATCGGGCAGCGTTTGTCGGGCGGCGGAAGGGAATGAAGACGCAATCACGAACGCAGGCCAGTATAGCGCCGCCCGGCTGTGGCCGCGAGTTGGGATCGGGGCGAGATCGGATTGCGCGGGGTGGCGGCCCAGGGCAGC
>DITY01000342.1:5164-6215 GCA_002422955.1 Planctomycetaceae bacterium UBA6172 | reverse complement strand
CCAGTCAAGACCGAGGTCCGTTGCCACGACCGCCCCGTGCGAGCGTGAGACGCCCTCCCATTAGCCCTCTGATTTAGCGAATCCGACAAGAATGTACGCCATCATCGTCGACGGTGGTCGCCAATACCGCGTTGAACCCGGCATGGAACTCGATCTCGATTACCGAGAAGTCCCAGCGGGCGAAAGCATCACTTTGCCGAAAGTGCTGTGCCTGGGTGGCGAGGATGGTATGAAGCTCGGTTCGCCGACTTTGGAAGGGACCGTGGTCACCGCTTCGGTGCTCGGACCTCGTCAAGGCGAGAAGCTGTACATCGGCAAACTCCGCCGCCGTAAGCACTTCAAGAAGCGTACCGGGCACCGCGCGTTGTACACCCGTGTTCGGATCGAACGGATCGGCGCGGCTTGAGCTTCTGCCCAATCGGCCGCCGATACGGTCGAATAGTCCCCCCCACCCCAGCGGCCGTCGCGCATGTCCAGACTCAATCTGGATGATTACGATCTTGGTCCGGTCTTGGGGGTCGGTACGGTCGGCACCATCTATGCCGCGGTCGAAAAGCGGACGGGCAACGCGGTCGCGATCAAGCGGCTGCACCCCAGCGTCAGCCGTGACCCGTTGATCGGAGCTCGCTTCCGCCGGGAAATGCTGATCCTGCAGCGACTTCATCACCCCAACGTGATCGGCTATTACGGCGGTGGTGAAGACGTCGACGGCAACCTGTTCTACATCATGGAACTGGTCGAAGGGGGCTCGGTCCGCGACCTGCTCGCCGGCCTCGGTGGCGGCGGCTTGGCCTGGCAGGTGGTCGTCAACGCCGCGGCTCAGATCTGTTCGGCGCTCCAGTGCGCCCACAATCACGGGGTGATCCACCGCGACCTCAAGCCGGGCAATCTGTTTCTGACCCGCGACGGGGGGATCAAGCTGGGCGATTTCGGCATCGCCCGCGATGTCAGCGCCTCGGACTTGACCGACCAAGGGTTGACCGTCGGCACGCACGCCTACATGGCGCCCGAGCAGATCGCCGGCGACGCGTCGATTTCCGGCAAGGCCGAC
>DITY01000342.1:0-5119 GCA_002422955.1 Planctomycetaceae bacterium UBA6172 | reverse complement strand
AAATACCAGCTTCGTGAGCGGGCGGATAAAATCGGCGGCGAAACGAGCCCCAAGGACGTGTCGGCCGGGCAGGTCAGCGATCTGGGGCGGCGGATGCTCCGCGACCAGATCGCAGCGAGGCTTGGCGGCAAGGCCCGGCCGGAGGTTTCCTGGGGAAAAATCGTCGTCATCCTGTCCGTCTTGGCCCTGCTGTGCCTCGTTTACGCGTTAGCCGTCCGTTGAACGATCCGCCGCGCAAATCGCCGACCCCGCGGCTGAATACCCGGTGCGGCGCTGATTGTCAAAAATCGCTCGACCGTATACGTTTTGATTACGGGCGACGCCAATCGACGCGCCCGAGAGCCCCTTTATTTTCGTGGACTTTGGATTCGTCGTGATCGCCCCTTCCCGAATCGAGTCGTTGCCCGATACCCAGCGAATCGTGATCACCGGTATCGGCTTGACCGCGCCCAACGGCAACGACTGGCAATCCTATCGCCAGGCGTTGCTGGAGAACCGAAGCGGCGTTCGCGAGTACGAGGTCCGCTATTTCGGCGCGACCTTGGCCGGTGTCTGTGACTACGATTCGCTCCGCTACCAGACGAAGAAGGATCTCCGCCGCGGGACCCGCGCCGGCAGCATCGGGATTTACGCCGCCAACGAAGCGATCCGGCACAGCGGCTTGGAGTGGGACAACGTCGAGCGGTCTCGGGTCGGGATCTACATCGGCGTGACCGAGCACGGCAACGTCGAGACCGAGAATGAGATTTTCCAGATCAAGGGGTTCGATTACGACACGTCGGTCTGGTCGCATCACCACAACCCGCGGACGGTCGCGAACAACCCGGCGGGCGAGATCGCATTGAACTTGGGCGTCACCGGCCCGCACTACACCATCGGCGCGGCCTGCGCCGCCGGCAACGCCGGGATCATCCAAGGGGCCCAGATGCTGCGGCTGGACGAGTGCGATGTCGCCCTGGCCGGTGGCACCAGCGAGAGCATTCACACGTTCGGCATTTTCGCCAGCTTCAACAGCCAAAACGCGCTCGCCAGGCATAGCGACCCGACGCAGGCCAGCCGTCCTTTCGACCGCGACCGGAACGGGATCGTGGTCGCCGAAGGGAGTTGCATTTACGTCTTGGAACGGCTCAGCGACGCGCGGAAGCGAGGGGCGGAGATCTACGGCGAGCTGGCCGGATACGCGATCAACACCGACGCGACCGACTTCGTGTTGCCCAACCCCGAGCGGCAAGCCCAATGCGTCCGCTTGGCGCTCAACCGGGCCGGGTTGGAACCCGAAGACATCGACATCGTCAGCACCCACGCGACCGGCACCAGCAGCGGCGACTCCCAGGAATGCGTGGCCCTGCGGAGCGTATTCGGCGAATGCAAATCGGTCCGGATCAACAACACCAAGAGCTTCATCGGTCACGCGATGGGTGCGGCCGGGGCGTTGGAATTGGCCGGCAACCTGCCCGCCTTCCGCGACGGCGTGGTGCATCCGACGATCAACGTCGACAACCTCGACCCCCAATGTCACCTGCCGGGTCTGGTGACCGGGCAGGCCGAACAGGCCGCGGGGGTCGATTACATCCTCAACAACTCCTTCGGCATGCTCGGCATCAATTCGGTCGTGATCATCCGCCGCGTTTGAGAGCTGCCCGTTCCCCGCCCCAAGCGACCCGGCTTTTTCGGATTCCCCTTCGCCGGGCCGCGATCACTGCTAAGATTACGTCTTTACCCAATCCCAATCGCCTTGGCTCGCTAAACGGAGTACCCAACGCCCATGAGTCCCGCCGAAATTCGCGAAGAGATCATCGACATCCTCGGCGACATCGCGCCGGATGAGAATCTGGACGAGCTCGTTGATGACGTCAGCTTTCGCGAACAACTGGAGCTCGACAGCATGGACTTCCTCGACATCGTCATGGAACTCCGCAAGCGACATCGCGTTCAGATCCCCGAGGAAGACTACGGAAACCTCGCCAGCATGTTGACGACGGTGACCTACCTCGAGCCGAAAATGCGGGACATCGTCAAGGCTTAAAGACTGGGCATGTACGACACGATCATCATCGGTGCCGGGATGAGCGGCTTGGCCGCTGGCATTCGCTTGGCACACTTTGACCAGCGTGTCTGTGTTCTCGAACGTCATTACACGATCGGCGGGTTGAACTCGTTCTATCGCGCCGGCGGACGCGACTACGACGTCGGCCTGCATGCGATGACCAACTTCGCCCGCAAGGGGACCAAACGCGGTCCGCTGGCCAAGCTGATCCGCCAGTTGCGGTTCAGTTGGGAAGACTTCGCCCTGGCGGAGCAGATCGGCTCCTCGATCCGCTTTCCGGATGCCCAGCTCGATTTCGGCAACGACATCGGGCTGCTGGAAAGCGAAATCGCGCGGCATTTTCCCAGCTGCATCGACGGCTTTCGCAAGCTCTGCCTAACGCTGCTCGATTACGACGACCTGGCCGGTGACGAGCCGCAATTCAACCTCAGCGCCCGGCGGGTGCTCGAAGGGCTGATCCCCGATCCGCTGCTCCGCGAGATGCTGCTCTGCCCGCTGATGTGGTACGGCAACGCCCGCGAAGAGGACATGGACTACGGCCAGTTTTGCATCATGTTCCGCGCCTGTTATTTGGAAGGGTTCGCCAGGCCTTTCAAGGGCGTGCGGGTGATCCTCAAGAATCTGGTCCGCAAGTTCCGCGGCTTGGGGGGCGAATTGAAACTCCGCAGCGGCGTGTCGCGGATCCATGTCGAGGACGGCCGCGCGGTCGGCGTCGTCTTGGATGATGGCACCGAAATCGCCGGTCGCCGAATCCTCTCCTCCGCCGGCACGATCGAGACGTTACGGCTGTGTGACGACATCAGCGAAGTCGACGTCGCCACGGCTGGCCAACTCAGCTTCATCGAGTCGATTTCGATCCTCGACAAGCAGCCCCAGGATTTCGGCTTCGATCGCACGATCGTGTTCTACAACGACAGCGACACCTTTCATTGGCGGAAGCCCGAGCATTCGCTCTGCGACGTGCGGACCGGCGTGATCTGCTCGCCGAACAATTACCGCTACACCAGCTCCGAAGGGAACCTGCCGGACGGGGTGATCCGGATCACGACGCTGGCGAATCACGATCGCTGGAGCGCGTTGCCGGAACCGCAGTACCGGGCCGAGAAGATCGCGCAGTACGAAGCGGCGGTCGAATCGGCCGTCCGCTTCATGCCGGATTTTCGCCGGCTGACGATCGCCACCGACGTCTTCACCCCCAAGACGATCCGCCGTTTCACCTGGCACGACAACGGGGCGGTCTATGGCGCGCCGGACAAGCGGTTGGATGGCACGACGCACCTCAGCAACCTGTTCCTCTGCGGCACCGATCAGGGCTTCGTCGGGATTGTCGGCGCGATCCTGAGCGGCATCAGCATGGCCAACCGGCACTGCCTGGTCGCGTCGCCAGGCTGAGCGTGCGGTAAACCATGTTCGGCCCGGCTCAGGGGCTGTCTTGCACGACCAACGCTTCGAGTTGGACAGCGGCGATCGCGGCTTGCTGCCGCGCTTCCAAGGCGGCTTCGCGGACCGCGAGGAACGACCGCTGGGCCAACAGCAGCTCCAGGTAATTGATTTCGCCCTGCTGCTGCGCCCGCCGCGCCAATTCGTATCGCTGCTGGGCCGTGGTCAGCAATTCCTCTTCGATGGCGCGGACCAATTCCCAGGCCGATTGATACTCGCCGGTCGCCGCGGCCCACCGCCCCGCCAGGTCGCGTTCTCGCCGCGCGAACTCGGACTCCAGCTTCGTCAACTCGGCGCGGGCCGCCCGCACCAGCCCCGTCTTGCGATCGTGGACGGGCAACGCCATGCCGATCTGCATGCTGACGATCGTGTCGTTGGTGGAGGTATCCTGCTGCACCGATGCGTAGCTGTCGACGTTGGAGATGATCTGCGTTTCGGCGAGCCGCAATTCGCACCGCGCCGCCTCGATCAACGCGTGCGCTTCGGTCAATTCGGGACTGGCGAGGTAAGGTTCGCCGACCATCAGATCGAGCGACCCGGAATCGCTGGAGCTCATCAGGGTCCGCGGTTCGGGCCACGGGTCGGACGCGATGCCCGCGATGAACGGCACGTCCACCCCCAGCGTCGCGGCCAGGGCGGCGGAACGGGCTCGCAAATCGGCCTCGGCCTGCCGCTTCGACGCCACGACTTGCCCCTTCTCCAGCTGCGCCTGCAGAACCGTGCCTCGATCGACTTCGGCGGCTTCTTCCAACGACTGATTGACCCGCACGGCGTCCTGCAGCAGGGCCTCGAGTTCGGTGAGCAATTCCACTCGGCGGCGGGCCGCGACCATCATCCAGTACTGTGTCCCGACCCGGCGGCTGACCCGCAGGCGGGCGAGTTCCCGCCGCTCTTCCGCGGCTCGCGTCCGCCAACCGCCGATGTAGTCGGCCAATCCCCGCTTACCCGCCGTGATCCATTCTTGTGAAACGTAGACCCCTTGCTGGCCGGCGCGACCTTCGTTGCCGATTTCGGTCCCCGCGTATCCGACCCAGGGGTTGGGCTTGCGCGTCGATTGGATCCGCAGGCCGACTTCGCGGCTGACGTCGGCAGCGGCCCCCGCCAATTCCGGGTGCTGCGAGATCGCGAACGCGACCATCCGCTCCAATTCGCTCGAGGCCTGGATCACGGGCAACGGAGGCGACTCGGGGATCGTAACCTGCACGTCGGACGGAGAAGCCGGCGAGTCGGCGGTCTGGCCCAAGGCCTGCTGCCCGGACGCGATCAGGATCAAGCCGACCAACAGTTCCCGGCGGATCCGTGGGATCCCCCAGGCCCGCCGACTTGAGCGTCGCACTTCGGTGAACTTCATCATTCTCGATCATCCAGCCAACGAGGACCGCGCTATCGCTGCACACCGCTGGAAATCGGCAAGTTCTATCGGCCAGCTTCGTCGATTTCGGTCAAGAGGCGGGTCCGGATCGACCGAGTACTCGGGCAGTGCCGGTTGGTACGGTTATGCGACGATCGGGCTAGTAGAAAGCGGCACCCGCTAGAGCTTTGTTACACCTTAAAATTAGGTTGCGGCCGAAACCCTTGGCGAGTTCCGCTACCTAAAATTTGGGTTCGGACGAAGCGGAAGTCGCAGAGACT
>DITY01000186.1:3930-4850 GCA_002422955.1 Planctomycetaceae bacterium UBA6172 | reverse complement strand
AATCGCGGTTGGTCGCCAGCTTGCAGCGACCGGACTCGTAGGTGATCGTCGCCGGTTGGGCTGTCGCCAGCGCCCCTTGCGCGGCCACGGCAACCTGATCGGCGACGCGATCGAGGTAGGCGGGGATCAGGTCACCGCCAGGCAAGTCGCGGCGTTCGCGTCCCAGCAGGCCGGCACCGTGGGTATGCGAAAAGTACACGTGCAACGATTCCCGCGGGACCCGCAGGCGTTCTTCGAGCGTGTCGATCAGCGCGTCCATCTCGGCCGTCCAGAGCAGACAATGATCGAGCGCGATCGCGATCTGTGGCAGCTGGTCTGGCGCGGCCTCCCCATCGCCGACGGTTCCCATGGGGGCGAGCGTCAGCACCGTGGCGGTCAGCGGACGATGGATGCCGGTCGAGCGGTCGTGCTTCGCGGCGCCCCACATTCGGTGATAGATCCCGACGGGCGGAGTGATGTCGACGCGGGCGACACCGGCGTTCACGAGGCTGCGAGCGGGATCAATTCGCTGAGTCATTTTTTGATTTCCGAAGGAGCGGGGATTGCTCGAACACGGTGCCGCGAGTCGAGAGCAGCAGCCAACAGATGGCGGAGCCGAGGTACATCGCCGAGAATAATAGCAGCACGGCGCGCCAACTGTTGCCGTCACAGGCGGCAAGCAGGTCGGGCGACTGGTCGACCCAAGATTTGAACCGAGGCACGAACCAGGGGGTTAGCCCCGCGCCGAAATTGCCGATCATGTTCATGGTGCTGAACAGCGAGGCGACGTTGCCCCCGCCCATGTCCATCGTCACGGTGTATGCCGCGGGGCCGGCGATCGCCGCCAGCAGCGCCCCGCCGCTGATCACCAGCACGGCGAGCGTTGCGTCGGCGACGAAGAACGCCGCGAAGACGAGCGCGGCGCAGCCCATCAGGCTGAT
>DITY01000186.1:0-3917 GCA_002422955.1 Planctomycetaceae bacterium UBA6172 | reverse complement strand
AGGCCCGACTGCGCGGTCGTCACCCCACGCGATTCCATCAGGTAGGTCGCGAACCAACTGGCAAAGAATGCGTAACCACCGGCCCGGAAAAATTGTTGCCCGCAGATCAGCCAAGCGGCGGGGCTGGTCAACATCGCCGGCCACAGGGTACGGCTGGGGAGCTGCTTGTGAGCGGGGCCGGCTCCCGGCGCGATCTGGCGGATCCAAGCCAACTCGGCCGCGTTGACCGCGGGATGCTCTGAAGGGTGCTCGCGGAACCACCAGCCAAAGGCGATCGCCCAAACGATGCCGGGGATGGCGAAGGCGGCGAAAATCAGGGTCGCGGAAAACCAACCGAGCAACCAGCCGGTCAGGCCGGCCCCCAAAGCCCCGCCGATCGACATCGCGGCGGCGAGGATGCCGCTGGTCATCGCCCGCTCGCGCTGTGGCACCCACAACGCGACAGTACGGATCGCGCAGGGAAACAAACCGGCTTGGGCGATGCCGCTGGCGATGCGACTGCCGGTCAGCAGCCCCATCCCACCGGCCCAGCCCATCGCGGCGGTGGCCAGCGACGAGGCGACGGAGAAAACGGGCAGGCAGCGACGCGAACCGAATCGCTCGCCCAACCAAGCCGTGGGGATTTGCGTCAGCGCGTAAGCCCAAAAGAAAGCTGGCCCGAGGATGAATCCCATTTGCTCTTCGCTAAGCCCCAATTCACGCCGCAACTGGCTCTCGGCCACGACCAAGCAGTTGCGGCAAAGGTAGGCGAACAGGGCGGCCAGCGCCAGGAAGGCGAGGACCTGATGGCGAACCCGAGTCGGCGACGATTCGGCGGGCGGCGGCATCGGCTCGGCTCGGGCGGGTGAAACGGCAGTGGGCTCGGTTCCTCAAGATATCCGATCGCGGGGCAAGCGTTCTTGCGCGCCNNAACCGCGCCGCCAAACCGCGCCGCCGAATCAGGTCGACGAAACAACCCCAAGCATCCGATCGCGAAAATCCGGCCGCTGCCGCAACGCCGCGTTAGCCCACGGCCAGCGGCATCAAGAAATTCTCGGCGCGGGCCAGTCGCACGTTTTCGCAGCGATTGAGATGGAATTGTCGCGGTTCCTCCCGGCACAGGCAGAGTGCCAACAGCCGATCCTTCCCCAAGAAGCGGATCGGGCTGATCACACGGTGGGTCCGCTGTCCTTTGGCGTCGAGATAATCGAGTTCGATCACGTAGTGGTCGGAATCCTGCATGGCGCGGCGAAGCAGGGCATTGAGGTTTGGCATGTGCGTTCGTTCCCGGGTGATCGGCGCCGATCGCGGTGGGCGGATCGGAGTTGGAAAGCGTGATACCCTCAGGATCGCACCGGGATGTGACACGTTAGGTCACGACCGCGAAACGATTTTTGCGTTTCGCCCAAAAGAAGGTTCGCGACCTGCCGAGCAGGCTTGGCCCCGCCGCTGCAGATGGTCTGGCCTGTCGGAGAAATATGGCCTGCCGGAGCAATATTGCCTGGCCTGTAGCAGCGGGCTGGCTTGAGGAGCGGGCTGGCCTGTCGGTGCGGGCTGGGCGCGAAGCCTAAAAACCCTCGCGCTTTCGCCGTTCCTCTTCGTCGAGGGACGAGATGGCATCCGGCTCGGACAACGCATCATCAGACACCGTGGTTTCCGTCGGTATTTCCGACTCCGCCGGCACTTGGGGGACCGGGTCCGACTCGGGGGACTCGGGGACAGGAACGGGATCCAAACCCGACTCACCCTCTTCTTCATCCTCGTCATCGGCCGGCGATGGGCTGATGCCGGTCGCGGAAGAGTTCTGGTTGATGTGATTGAGCACCAGCAGGGCATCGAGCGGGCTGATGACCCCGTCTCCGTTCACATCCCAGTAATACCCGGTCGGCGAGAATTGGCTGATCACCCCGCCGCCGCCCGCCTGCGAGATCGAATTAAGAATCAGCAGCGCGTCCAACGGGGTCACCTGGCCGCTGTCGTCGACATCCAGGGGGCTGGCCTGATTGTGGAACGGGTTGGCATTGGCGAGCACGTCGATCAGGAAGCTTTCGGAGTGGCTGGGGCGCTCACCGCTGCTGTCCATCGCGGTAATCGTGACGCGGGCCTGGTACTGCTCGGCTCGGGTCAAGTATTCGCCGCCGCGAAGCCTCAGTCGGCCATTGACGATCTCGAATCGCGAATCATCGACGACGACGGAATAACGACCGTCCAAGGCCTGCTGATCGACGGTGACCATCCCGACCTCATCACCGCGGACGAACTCGGTCACCGAGCGGCCATGGAGCTCGATCGTCGGAGGGGTGAGCGGGGCTTGCTGGACAGTGACGACGAAGGGGACGGACATCGCCTCGCCCCCTTCGCGAACGTCGGTCGCGGTGATCCGGAGGGTGATCGTCGGTTCGGTCTCGTGATCGAGTTGCACGCCGTCCTTCAGGCTCAGCGTGCGGCCAACGACTTGGAAGCGTGGGTCATCGACCGTGATCAGAACTTCGAGGTCCTGATCGGACGAAATCACCGTCAGCGCGGCGACCGATCGGCCCTGAGCGTTTTCTCGGACCGAAGCCGCGCGGGGTTGAATGTCGTCGATCGAGGCATCCTCGTCCGATAGTTCGACGTCGACCGTCGCGGTCAACGTCAGCTGGGTCGCTTCGTCGGTCGCGGTGATCGTCGTCAAGATCCGCGGTTCGTTCTGGTAGTCGAACTGAGCTTCTTCGGCGACGAGGATCTGGTTGCCGATAACGATCAGGCGATGATCGTTGATCTGGAAGGTGACCGGCCCGGCCAACCCGACCGTTTGGATCCGGCCGACCACGAATCCGGGCTGGGCGTTGAGCGGCAACGGGTCGATTTCGATGGTCATCGTCGGCTGTTGGGAGACGACGCTGATCAGGACCGTGGTGATTTCCGAAGCGCCGCGGCCGTCGTGCAGGAAGACTTCGAAGCTGTCGGTCCCGAGGAAACCGGGATTGGGGACGTAGGTCATCGCCCCGTGCGGCGTGATCTGGACGCTGCCGTTGCTGGGCGACGAGTTCCGCACAACCACCAGCGGGTCATGGTCGCGATCCGTTGCCGCAGCGAGCAGCGTGTTATTGGGAACCGCCAGCGGCACGCCTTGCAGGGTTTGGAAAAGCAGCGGCGAGACGAACTCGGGCGGCGTGTTCTCGCCCGTGACCTGCGTGGCGAAGCGGAGCGGATAGGATTCACGCAGGGCTTGGCCGCGAACGCGGTGCGCATCGACGGCCCGCAGCGAAACGCTGGCCATAAGGCCTGGGGCGAGCAGGGTCAATTCGTCGCCGCCAGGTTGCAACGCCATGTCGACCACGGTGTTGACGAACCCGGTGCTGGTGTCAGTCGACGCGGTCAGCGACCAATCGGCGATGGTCTCGGCGAGCACGGCGTCGACCAACTGGAGTTTGCCGGTGGCGGGGGTCAGCGAAAAGATCAACGAACGCTGGGTGTCAATCGCGTTGATGTCGCCCAAACCGCTGATCGTCCGCAACGGCGCGAAACCGCTGGCGACATCGAGGACCAAAATCGACTGACCGGCCTGATTGGCCACGGAGGGGACCGCGACATACAGCAGCCCGGCAGTTTCCCCGTACGCGAGCACGCGGAGTGCGTCTGGGAACGTGACGGGGGCTGGCGAGATCGCGGTGCCGGTGACGTTGCTCCAGAGCGAAACCGCGATGCCCTCCGCTTGGGGCTCGGCGACAATCGACGTTACCCCTTCACCCGCGAGCAACCGCGTGGCGGGGGCCAAAACCGTGCTGGTCGGCATCGTCGTAGGCGTCTCGCCCAGCAGGATGCGATGCAGCAAGACCGTTTCCGCGTCGCCGCTCTTGGGGACCAGAAAGCCGGAACCGCCGGAGCCGATCGCAATGTCGAACCAGCCGTCCGTGACCGTCGGCTGGCTGAGGCCTTCGCTGCCGGGAGCCGTA
>DITY01000275.1 GCA_002422955.1 Planctomycetaceae bacterium UBA6172 | reverse complement strand
CCGACACCGCCGGCGAATGTCAGTCTACCGGCGCAACCCGCCCCGGCGCCCAGTAACCAGCTCGCCCCGGCGGAGCCCACGTCGGCGGCCCCGCCGTCGCGCCCTGCCCAGTCAGGGGACATTTTCGATACCCTCGAACGGCTCGGCGGGCTGCTCGATAAAGGCTACATCACCCAGGACGAGTTCGCCGCGAAGAAGGCCGAATTGCTCGGGCGGTTGTAAACGGTCGGCGACCCGGCGGCTACGCTCGGGGGCGAACGATCCTGAGCGGGTAATCCTGAACGGGTGACTCGGAACGCGCGATCCGGAATCGGCGCCGTGCTGCGATCTTGGCCAGGGATGTTTACGGCAGCCGCGGGCACCATCGGCGATGCGTCCCGAGTCGAATCATGTCCTGGGTGTTCGACTTCCCGGCGTGACCAGACACCGACGGGTCAGAGCACGCCGAAGGTGGCGAAGGCTTCGGTCGCGGACATGCCGCCGCGGATGGCGTCGCGAACTTGGTTCTCCGCCTGGACCTTCCCCATCGCGAACTCCAGCACCGCCTTTTCGACCTTTTGCGGCACGATCACGATTCCGTCCTCGTCCGCCGCGACCAGATCACCCGGCTCGATCCGCACCGAATCCCATTCGATCGGGACGTCGTAATCGATGACGCGTTGGCGGTCTCGGCTGTCGTAGGGATTGCAGCCGCGAGCGAAAACGGGGAAGCCCAGGTCACGGATCCGCGCCAAATCGCGGACCGCCCCGTCGACGATCACGCCGACGCAGCCGGCATTGGTCGCGGCGGTGGTCAGCAATTCGCCCCAGATGCCGGACCGCATCGAACCGCTCGCGGCGCACAGCAGCACGTCATCCGGGCGACAGGAATCGATCGCTCGCAGTTCAAGTTGGTAGGGTTCCGGGTCTTGATGGGCCATGTCGGCCCACAGCGTCGTCTTGGCCCTGCCGAGCAACAGCGAGCCCCGCTGCACCAGCGGTTGCAGCGGCAGTCGCGGCGATTGGTGCCGATAGCCATGGGCGTCGAGAGCGTCACAGATCAGCGGTACGGTCAAGCAGACCCGCAATTCGTCCAGCGACGGCAGCGACGCGGTGGCTTCGGGGGTGGCGGCCATGGGGATGTCTCCGTGGGGTGAGTGGCGGGCTTGGGGGGCAGGGTGTCGACGCGGGCGAGGGGCGAAGCATCGGCTCGCTACTTGACGCCGGCTTAGCTTAGCGTTTAGCTGTGGCCGGGTCATCGACGTTCAATCACCCGTTCCAGTCAGCAGCAAAGGAATCCGCCGTGACGCCCTGGTATGTGATCCAAAATGCCCACGATGTCCCCTCCCCCGCGCTGCTGATCTATCCCGACCGTATCGAGGAGAACCTGCGGAGGATGTTGCGGATGTCGGGCGGTCCCGCCGGACTGCGGCCTCACGTCAAGACGCACAAGTTGCCCCAGATCGTCGAAATGAAACTGCGGGCTGGCGTCGACAAGTTCAAGGCTTCGACGATCGCCGAAGCGGAGATGACCGCCGCGGCGGGCGGGCGAGACATCTTGATCGCCTACCAGTGCGTCGGCCCCAACGCGACACGGTTGGCGAAGCTGATCCAGACCTTTCCCGACACCCACTTCGCGGCGTTGGTGGACGATCCCGCGACGTTGGACGAACTGTCCGCGGCGGCGACGCGGGCCGGTGTCGAGATGACGCTGTATCTCGATTTGAACGTCGGCATGAACCGTACCGGCATCGAGCCGGGCGACGATGCGTTGAAGCTCTATCAGACGCTGTCGCGAATGCCTCACATCCGTGTCGGTGGCCTGCATGCCTACGACGGGCATCTGCACGATCCCAATCCGGTGACCCTCGGCGTCGCGGCCGCGGCGGTGCGCGAGCGGGTCGGGGCGTTCATCGCGCGGTTGGCCGAGGCCGGGTTGGCGGTGCCCAAGCTGATCGCCGGCGGCACGCCGACCTCGCCGTTGTGGGCCGCACACGGCGGCCGTGAATTGGGCGACAAGTACGGGCTTTCGATCGACGTCGAAGTGGGCGCGGGGACGACCGTGTTGTGGGATTTCGGGCAAGCCGCCGTATCGACCGATCAGGACTATCTCAACGCGGCCGTGCTGCTGTCACGCGTGATCAGCCGCCCGACTCCGGACCGGATCTGTTTGGACTTGGGGCACAAAGCGGTCGCCTCGGAAATGCCACAACCCCGCGTCCGCTGGTTCACGCTGGAGGACGCCGAGGTGGTGCTGCAGAACGAGGAGCATCTGGTGCTGCGGACGGACCGGGCCGCCGAATATCCGGTGGGTACCGCCGTCTACGGGATTCCGCGACACATCTGCCCGACGGTCGCGTTGCAGAGCGAAGTGGTCTGTGTCCGCGACGGCAGCGCCGTCGAGAACTGGCCCGTGGTCGCCCGCGCGCGGCGGATCACGGTATGACCTCCTCAAACCCTTACCGCTGGTCGGCTGTCGATGATGACTCCGTCTCCGCTGCCGGCGAGCCTTCGACGCGGATTCGTTACCGGGTGATCGCCGTCAGCATCGCGATGGCATTCATCCTGTATCTGGATCGGGTCTGCCTCGGCGAGATCATCAAGAACGAGAGTTTTCGGGCGGACTTTGGAGCTTCGAAAGAGCAGCTCGGCGAGGTGCTCGGCGCTTTCTTTTTCACCTACGCGCTGTTTCAAGTTCCGGCCGGATGGGCGAGCGACCGGTTCGGCGCCCGCCGGATGCTGACGATCTACATCATCCTGTGGTCGTTGATGACCGGGATCACCGGCTGGGCTTCCACGATCAGCACGTTGCTATTGGCCCGCTTGGCCTTTGGGGTCGCTCAGGCCGGCGCCTACCCGACCTCCAGCGGCGTCGTCCGGCGTTGGTTTCCGTTGCAGCGGCGGGGGATCGCCAGCGGTTGGATCAGTTTCGGTGGAAGGTTGGGGGGCACGCTGGCCCCGTTCCTGACGACCGTCTTGATCATCGGTTTGGGGAGTTGGCGGAGTGTGCTCGTCAGCTACTTTTTGGTCGGGCTCGTGGTGGCGCTGCTGTATGCCTGGGTGGTCCGTGACGACCCCGAGCAGCACCCTGGGGTCAACGACGGGGAATTGCGTTTGATCGCCAATCCGCCGGAACCCCTACGCCCGACCTGGCGGCAATTTTTCGGCACGCTCCAGGCCTGTTCCCTGAATCGCTCGTTGTGGTTGAACTCGGCTTCCCAGTTCGGGACCAACGTCGGCTGGACGTTTTTGATCACCTGGCTCCCCAGCTACTTGGCCGATTCCCAGAGCGTGGCCGCGGTGAAGGGAGCGACGATGGTCACGTTGGTGCTGGCGGTCGGCATGCCGGGCCAATTGATCGGGGGATTCTTGGGCGATGCGGCGGTCTCGAAGCTGGGTCTGCGGTGGGGGCGAGTCTTCGTGCCGGCGGTCGCGTTGACGACCGCGGGGTGCGCCTACCTGGCCTGCCTGTCGCTTCAGTCCATCTGGCTGATCGTCGCCTGCTGCGCCGTCGTCTCGATCATGACCGACATTTCCAACCCATCGACCTGGGCGTTCATGCAGGATGTGGGCGGAACCAATACCGCCGCGGTCTTCGGTTGGGCCAACATGTGGGGGAATTTTGGCGCCGCGTTCAGCGCCTGGTTGGTCCCCCAGCTGATGACTTGGGGCGAGGCGAGCGGCCAAGGCACGGACCTGGTTTTTATCTTTTGCGGGGGAGCCTTTTTTGTAGCCGCGGCGATGACCTTGGGGATGGATGCGACGCGCAAGGTGCATGTCGGCGGTTAATCCCGAGCCAACACCGCGCCGCGAGATGCTGAAGCACGATCCGCCGGGGGTGGCCGACCCACTAACATTCCCCGTCGCAAACCTTTCTGTCCCCAAGGTCACCCATCGTGGATCTGTCGTCGCTGCAGCCTTCCTTAGCCGAACGGGCACGCTGGATCCGCGCCCCGAAGCGGAAGGCGGGGCGGCCGATCGTGGGGATTCAGCCCTCACCAGCCGGTCCGTCGGCCAGCGGCGAGGCGGCCGGCTTCACTGGCGAACTCGTCCTGTACTGGATGCATCACGCGGTTCGGGCGCACGAGAACCCGTCGCTCGACGTCGCGATCCGTTTCGCCGCGGAACTCGGCAAACCGTTGCTCGTCTATCACGCGCTGTCGGAGCACTATCCGTATGCTTCCGACCGGCACCATGCTTTCATCCTGCAGGGCGCGCGGGATGTGCAGCGCGAGATGAGTGATCGCGGGATCGCGTACGTGTTTCATCTGCAACGCGAGGGACACCGCGGCCCTCACCTCCGTGACCTCGCCCGCCGAGCCGCGGTGGTGATCAGCGACGACATGCCCCTGGAGCCGGTGACCGGCTGGCTGGAGCGGTTGCAGACGCTGTGTGACGTTCCGATCCTGTGCGTCGATTCGTCCTGCGTCGTGCCGTTGCCGTTGGTGCCCCAGGCCCACACCCGCGCCTTCGCCTATCGCGATGCGACCAAGACACTGTATGCCGATCGGCTGAATCGAAGTTACGTCGAGCAGCCGATCGACTGTGGCATGTTCTGGGGCGAGCTCCCCTTTCCGTCCCTCGACCTGCAGCGGGCCGATTTGCCGGAGCTGATCGCGCGGTGCCAGATCGATCATTCGATCGCGCCGGTCGCCGACACGCCGGGCGGTAGCCGCGCCGCGTACGCCCGCTGGGACGCTTTCAAGCGGAATGGGCTGAGTGGCTACGCCCGACGTCGCAACGATGCCGCGGACCCCGGCGGCGTCAGTCGGATGAGCGCCTACCTCCACTTCGGGATGGTCAGTCCGTTTCGGATCGCCCGAGAAGCGAGCGAGCGGGGTGCCGAAAAGTACCTCGAAGAGTTGTTGATCTGGCGAGAGTTGGCCTACCACTTCTGCCATCACATGGGCGAATCCATCGAAATGCTCCAAGGCCTTCCGGCATGGGCGCGGGCGACGTTGGCCGAGCATGCCGCCGACCCCCGACCCCAGACGCTGTCGTGGGAAGCGTTCTCCCGGGGGCAATCCGGTGATCCGCTTTGGGATGCCTGCCAGCAGAGCCTGCGACGGCATGGCGAGCTGCACAACAACCTGCGGATGACTTGGGGCAAGGCGATCTTGCCCTGGGCGGGATCGCCCGAACGGGCGCTCCAGATCGCGATCGATCTGAATCATCGTTACGCCTTGGACGGGCGTGACCCCAGCAGCTACGGCGGGTTGCTGTGGTGCTTTGGCCAATTCGATCGCCCGTTCCAGCCACCGCAGCCGATCTTTGGCGAAGTTCGGCCACGACCGCTCGAAGAGCACAGTCGTCGCTTGGATCTGAAAAAGTTTCGCGGCCACGTTGATCGCTCCGTCGGGGCCGGTCCGCCCCACGTCGCCGTGGTGGGCGCGGGGATCGGCGGCCTGATCGCGGCCCGCACGCTCGTCGACCACGGCCTGCGGGTACGGACGTTCGATAAATCTCGTGGCCCCGGCGGCCGCATGGCGACGCGGCGCACCGATCAAGATTGGCGATTCGATCACGGCGCTCAGTACTTCACCGCACGCAGTTGTCAGTTCTGTCGGTACGTCCGCTCGTGGGTCGAGGATGGACTCGTGGAAGCTTGGGGCGGTCGCATCGTCCAGCTCCGTCACGGCCAGCAGGTCGCCGAAAAGGGCGGCACGGTACGGTACGTCGCGAAGCCGGGCATGAACGCGCTCGCCAAACACCTCGCCCAAGAGCTGGACGTGACGCTGGGTAGCTGCATCGAGCGGCTGGAACGGACCCGCGACCTTCGCTGGCGATTGATCGACGACCGTGGCGCGTCGCTGGGCGAGTTCGATCGAGTCATCGTCAATTGCCCACCTCCGCAAGCGGCCCAGTTGCTTGCGGAACACACGCAGCTGACACAGCCGATTCGCCAGGTCGTTATGAATCCCTGCTGGGCGGTCCTGCTCCGTCAACCGCGGCGGTTGGCTCTCGACTTCGACGGCGCGTTTGTCGACGACAGCCCGTTGGCGTGGATCAGCCGCGACAATGCCAAGCCGGGAAGATCCGAACGGCAAGCCGATCACTGGGTGCTGCACGCGACCGCCGGATGGTCGCGGGAGAATTTGGAAGCCGACGCCGGTTGGGTGGCGAGTCAACTCCGCGAAGCCTTTGCCGCCGCGACCGGGGTGGCGATTGAAGAACTGGGCGACGGCGTCGCACCGGACTCGCTGCTACTAGCCCATCGCTGGCGGTATGCGATCCCCGAAAAGCCGCTCGATGTCGACTGCCTGTGGGACGCTGGCGAAGGGCTCGGTGCCTGCGGCGATTGGTGCGGAGGGCCTCGGATCGAGGGGGCGTTCCTCTCCGGCGTGGCGGTCGCCGGGGCGCTGCTCAGGCATTGGACGATCGACCGGCCGGCGGAACGGATGCTGTTCGCCTGACCGACGGGTTGAACGAACTCATTGCTCCAGCAACCACTGGTGCACCACGTAGACCACCGTCGCCAGTGATTGGCCGCTGCAATTGGCGGGGACATCCTTGGTCGTGTGCCAATAACTCGGGGCCCCGATTCCGGGACGGGGATAGTCGAAGTCGATCAGGTCCGTGGTCGGGATCTTGGCGATCTGGTTCAGCGGCAAGTGGTCGTCGCGGATGTCGTGCCTTAGCCGCGGAATGAACGCGTCCACCTTCAATCGTTCCGCGGTGTCGAACAGCGACTTGGTGACCTCGCGGGCATACCGCCAACTATTCCGTTCGTAGTAGATCGCCAACTCCTTGTCCCCAACCATGTCCAACAGCACGCCGGCTTGATAGGGAATGGCCGGCGGCATCGCCGCGTATTGACGGGCGAAGTGCGTGGAACCGAGGAAATACTCGTCGCGGGGGTCCTTGTAAACCAACTCCTCGCCATCGAACAACACGATGTCAACGCCCACGTCGGGCGGCAGTTGATCGAAGTGGTGCGACAATTCCATCAGCGCCGCCACGCCGCTGGCGCCATCATTGGCCCCGACAAACCGTCCCTGGGGATTGACCGGGTCGCGGTCGGGAAAGGGGCGGGTGTCGTAATGGGCCGCTAGCAAAAAACGTTTGGGCCGCTCGGGGTGCCAACGGGCAATCAAGTTGGCCAGTTCGACCGCCTCGCCCGTGTCGGGGTGCCGCGCCCGAAAGGATTGCAGCTCGACCGCGCCCCCGCGCTGTTCGAAAAAGTCGCTGAGAAACGCTTGCTGGCGACGCATCGCTGGCGTCGCGCTCGGCCGCGGCCCCAGGTCGCAGATTGCGACCAAATACCCCATCGCCCGATCCGCATCGTAGGGGGCCGGGATGACGAGTTGGGAGGAACGCTGGACAACCGGACCGGCGGCTCGCTTGGCCAAAACAGCAAACCCCAGCAGGACCACTCCGATCGTTACCCCCCCGCCGACCAACGCCCAACGCCGAGACATTGCCGTCATTGATGTTCTTCCTCCGCTTGCGGACCGCCGCGTTTCCATCGACATGCCGGATGCAGCGGACGGAGCCGTGTCCAGGATACCGCCGCACTGCTGAGCGAAAAAAGAAGTCAATGAACCCGCCTTTTCCATCCGATACCGTCCATCTCGTTGAAATCCTCCACCGACCGCGGCGAACCAAAGAGCGGTCACGCTGAGCCCAAAAGCCAACGCCTGCAGGAGCATCGCAGTCTACCCGCCAGGCCGTCTCGCCGCAGCGCAGATAACGAAGGTCAACCGCCGATGAAGCGTCGTCGCTGTGGGAGTTTGCGTAAGCTGCGGCGACTTCTGGGTGCAGGTGGGGCGTTCGGTAGCCGCGATAAGACGCGGTAAACCGGCGGCCGAACCGAATTTCCCGATAGCTGATCAAAAATTCGCAAAAACTGCGCACAAGCCGTTGACCGGCCTCGCGGGTGAAGCTACCTTCTTGCTTCCTCCGACCGAGGAAGTTGACCAACCTGTTGAACTTGTGGGTGTGTTGTGACCGGGACGAATGAAGTAATCCGTATCCGAATGGAAGCTTACGACCATTCTGTCTTGGACCAAAGCGCCGCTGAGATTGTCAACACGGTGAAGGCGACGCACAGCGAAGTGCATGGTCCGATCCCGTTGCCGACGCGAATCGAGCGATACACCGTGCTTTCGGGCCCGTG
>DITY01000313.1 GCA_002422955.1 Planctomycetaceae bacterium UBA6172 | reverse complement strand
TTTCGCTGGGATCACCACGGCGCGGAGGCGTATCTGTTGGAAGGCCGCTGCCAACTCGACTGCCCCGCCGGCTTGCTAAACGGCGAGCAGATGCTGCTGCTGGTCGAGCCGATCGGCGACTCGCTGCAGGACCGGCAATGGCACGTGCGTGTCGCCGCGACCGGCAAGTTGGCCTCACCCCGCAGCGGCGGTTTGCCACTGCGACCGGGGGAAGCCGTGTGGTCGAGTCAGTGGACGACGCCGACCCGCCCCACCGTCGATGCCCCGTTTTTCCGCGGCCCGCCGACGACTCGCCCGCAACTGCTGGATACGTTCGCGGCACCGAACGCCGCGCCGATCGCCGCAGCGGCTTCACGAATCGGAACCTCAGCGGAAGTCGCCAGTCAGGGGCAGGTCGTGCCCGCCGCGCCAGGTCGGTTCGGTCAACCGGATCGTGGTGCAGCAGGCGTGACCCGCGCGCAATTCGAGCTGCCCGCCCCGCAACCGTCCCCGGCCGAACCGCTGATCCCCAACGACCCTACGTTCCCAAGCCTCAATCCCCCCACACTCAGTTCGCCGACTCTCAGCGCCCCGGGCGCGGAAGCGCTCCGTCTACCGCGGGCCGAAGCTCCCGCGGAACGGCTGGCTCCCGCTGCGACCGCGCCACAGATGCCAGGACTGATCGAATCGGTGCCGGGCCTGATCGAATCGCCCGCAGAAACCGCAGCCGAGGACGCCCGCGTCCGCGCGATGCAGCCTCCGGTGGAAGCCCCGCGGGTGATCGGCGCCAACGAGCCGTTGCTACCCGCCACGCCTCAGGTCAGTGATGCGAAGTTCCAATTGTTGATCGGCGGCGGTTCGCAATCGGTCGAAATTTTCTCGCGCGGCGCGGCGATGCCGGCTCAGATCGAAACGCAGAACCGACCGGAAGCGAACGAAACGGTCGTGATCGCGCGGGGCGGCGTGACGGTCCTGGTCCGCGACGTGATGGCCCAGATGCCGACCGGCCAAACGCTCGATCTCGGCACGATCACGCTCTCCGCGGACCGCGTCGTCGCTTGGTTGCCGCTGGTCACCGACTTCATCAGCGGCGGCGGTTCTCTAGCCCAAGCCGAGGGGGAATTCTTCCTCGAGGGGAACATCGTCTTTCGCCAAGGCGAACGGGTGATCTACGCGAACTCGATGTACTACAACGTCACCCGCCAGTACGGCATGGTGCTGGATGCCGAAGCGATCACGCCCGGGATCGATTTCGAAGGCGTCGTGCGGCTCAAGGCCGGCGTGCTGCAACAGGTCTCGCGTGGGGAGTTCATCGCCTTCGACGCCGCGGTGACCAGCAGTCGCATGGGCGTGCCGCGTTACTGGTTGCAAAGCGAACAACTCACGTTCTCCGACCAGACGCGTCCCGCGATCAACCCCGTCACGGGCATGCCGACCCAAGTTCCGGACCGGGTGATCTCCAGCCGAAACAATTTCGTCTACCTCAGCGGCGTGCCGGTGCTGTATTGGCCGCGGTTCAGCAGCGACATGACGGTCTCCAGTTTCTACCTCGACGGGATCAAGGTGAAACGCGATAGCATCTTCGGAGACCAGCTGTATCTCGATTGGGACATGTTTCAACTGCTCGGCTTCGACCGCCCGCCGCAAGGGGTCGAATGGTTGCTGTCGACCGATTACCTCAGCGAACGGGGGCCGGCGCTGGGCACGACCGTGACCTACTCGCGCGATCGCCTGTTCGGGATGAACGGTCCGGCAAATGGCTTCCTCGACGCCTGGGGCATTCGCGATACGGGCCTCGATACGCTCGGGCGTGACCGGGTCGATATCGAGCCCGAATCGGAGTATCGCGGCCGCATTCTGGGGCGGCATCGCCAATGGCTCGGCAACGACTTCGAATGGATCGCCGAAATCGGGTACCTGAGCGACCGCAACTTCCTGGAGCAGTACTTCGAGGAGGAGTGGGACCAGGACAAGGATCACGATACGAACTTGCGAATCCGTAAGTACTACCACAACAACCTGTTCGAACTCGCCGCGGAAGCCCGCGTCAACGATTTCTTCACCGAAACCCAACGTCTGCCGCGGCTGGAACATTTCCTGCTCGGGGGCTCCCTGTTGGCCGACCGGTTGACTTGGTCGATGAAGAATCAGGTCGGCTACGCGGACATGAACGTCGCCACGCTGCCGCAAGATCCGGCGGTCGCGGCGGTGACCCAAACGCCGCTGCCCGGCGAGGCCGATGCCTCCGGCCTGATCGCCTCCACCCGGCAAGAGATTTCGGCACCGCTGGAATTGGGCCCAATCAAGTTCGCCCCGTTCTTGTCCGGGGAAGCGTCACACTACGACGAGGACATGACCGGGGAGAGCGTCGGCCGACTGATCGGCCAAGGCGGCGTCCGCGCGAACCTGCCGATGTGGCGGGTCGACCCCAACGTCCAAAGCAGCCTGTTGAACGTCCGCGGCCTATCGCACCGCGTCGAGTTCGTCAGCGAACTGTTCTATGCCGACAGCAACCTCGACTTCGAGGAATTGCCGCTTTATGACCGGCTCGATGACAACGCGCAAGAGGAGTTCCGTCGCCGGTTCATCTACAGCACCTTCGGCGGCGTGCTGCCCGACCGATTCGACTCGCGCACCTATGCCCTGCGAAACGGGATGCAACGGTTCGTCACCAACCCGTCCGAAGTCGTGGCCGACGACATGGCCCAAGCCCGGCTCGGCATCCACCAGCGGTGGCAGACCAAACGCGGCGCGCCGGGGCGAGAACGGATCGTCGATCTGATGCGGTTCGACGTCGACACGATCGTGTTTCCCACCGCTGATCGTGACAACTTCGACGAAACGCTCGGCCCGACAACCTTCGATTTCCGCTACCACGTCGGCGACCGCGTCAGCTTGGTCAGCGATGGCTATTTCGATTTCTTCGCCGACGGCCTGCAATCGCTCAGCCTCGGCGTGCGGACCAGCCGCCCCGGCGTGGGCGAGGCCTATATCGGTGTTTTGGCGCTCGAAGGCCCGGTCAGCGCCCAGGTGCTGCGAACCAACTATGACTACCGGATGAACGAGAAGTGGATTATCTCGGCGATGAACACCTACGACTTCAGCGCCACCGGAAACATCGGCCAGAGCATCGGCCTGACGCGGATCGGCGAATCGTTCCTGTTCCGCCTCGGCCTCGACATCGACCGCGGCCGCGATAACGTCGGCGTCTCGTTCATGCTGGAACCGCGGTTCCTCCCCAACCGCCGCCTCGGCCGACTCGGCGGCCAATGGATCCCACCGGTGGGACTGGATGGGCTGGAATGAGCGACGATCGACAGGTCACGACGCGATCCGCAACCCAGCAACGCTGGATCCGGATGTTCGTCGATGCCGCGGACGGCCTGCGCTGGGGTTTGATGCGCGAGCCCAACCTGCGAATCCATTTCGGGGTGGCGACCGCGACTGTCCTGTTCGGCGCCATCATCGGGCTGGAGGCTTGGCGTTGGTCGCTGATCGCGATCTGCATCACGATCGTGATCGCCGCGGAGTACTTCAATTCGGCGATCGAACAACTCGTGCGAGCCGTCGCCGATCAGCGGACGGTCGAGTTCGCCAACACCCTCCACCTCGCCGCCGCCGCGGTCCTGGTCGCCGCCATCGGCGCAACCGTCGTCGGCCTGATCACGCTCCTACCCCCGACCATCAGCTGGCTGCTGCCGAGCTGAGCCGGTGCCAGCGGACCCGGCTCGTGGTCTGGGACAGCAAATTTTTAGGGTAGCGGAACTCGCCAAGAGTTTCGGCCGCAACGGAAACGACCGAAAGTCTCTGCGACTTCCGCTACGTCCCAACCCGAATTTTAGGTAGCGGAACTCGCCAAG
>DITY01000301.1:391-5153 GCA_002422955.1 Planctomycetaceae bacterium UBA6172 | reverse complement strand
GGTCCGCCCATCATCGGAGGACCACCCGGTCCGCCCATCATCGGGGGACCACCGCGAAAACCGCCGCTGTCGCCGCCGCGGTCACCGCCGCGCCAATCGCCACGGCCGCCGCGTTCTTCGCCACCTCGCTCACCCCCACCTCGCTCACCACGACCGCCACGTTCTTCACCGCCGCGATCGCCCCGACCACGATCCTCCCCGCCACGGAATGACGGGGGCTGCGCGAGCGACGGCAGGCTCGGCAGGATCCCGACACCTAGCAGTGAGGCGACGACCAGCGTGGAGAATCGTGTTTTCATGTTTTTCGAATCCCTGCGAACGGCAAATGCGACGTCGCTAGCGAGATGAGCTTTTTGGTTCAGGCAACCGGTTGCCGTGGTGCAAACCGGGGCGTGGCAGATCGAAGAACGCCGTCGAAGTGCGTCCTCGGGCGACGGTCACTGGTTTCGCGCGGCACTTCCTTCATCGATCGGCCTAGCAAGTATAAACCCGCCTGGCAGCCGGTGGTTTCGGTATTCGCGAAACGGAGACTGGGAAGTGGTGGAGTGCCCGGTCAATCGCTGCGTCCGCTCGCCCGGACCTGGCTGCCGACGGCGCCGGTCAGGCTGTCGCCCAATTCGAGACGGGCCTGTTTCGCGAGCTCCAGCAGGCTAGCGACGACCTCCGGATGCCGGTTCGCGACGTCCGTGGTCTCGCCGGGATCGGCCTACAGGTCGTACAGCGCTTGGGGCTGGCGCTCAATGCGGTAGCCGTGACGGCTGGCGATCCCTTCGACGCCACTTTGGGTGATCGACTGCGGGGCCAGGGTACCGAAGCCGGCCGGCTTGCCGTCGTCGCGAACTTCGGCGTTGATTTTCGTCAGGTAGGGATGTTCGAGGTGCAGTTTCCAGCGGCCTTGGCGAACGGCGTGCAATTCGTTGCCGGTGTAGAACAGCAGATGATCGTGCGGCGACTTCGCCCCCGGTTCGTCGAACAGCAGCGGGGCGGCGTCTCGCCCGTCGATTTTCCGCTCGGACAATTGGCCGCCGGCCAGGTTGGCGAGCGTCGGCAGGAGGTCGATCGTCATCCACGGCTCGTCGCAGACCCGAGCGGCCGGCACCCGGGTCGGCCAACGGACGATGCACGGGGTGCGGACGCCCCCTTCGAAAGCGGTCAGTTTCCCCTCGCGCAAGGGGGCCGCGGAGCCGGCGTGCTTGCCGTAGCTCAGGAACGGGCCGTTGTCGCTGCTGAAGATCACCAGCGTCTGGTCGCCCACGCCCGCCGCGTCGATGGCGTCGACGATCTGGCCGACCGACCAATCGAGTTCCGCGATCACGTCGCCATACAGGCCACTGGCGGAGCGGCCGCGAAACGCCTCCGACGCAAAAATCGGCACGTGCGGCATCACGTGGGGGACGTAGAGAAAAAAGGGCTGCTCCGAGTTTCGCCGGATGAAATCGACGGCCCGTTCGGTGAGCCGCCGGGTGAACTGCGATTGATCGGGGTCGGTTTCGATCACCCGGTCCCCGTCGTACAGCGGCAGCGGCGGCATCAGTTCGGCCAAGGTCGGGTGATACTTCGAGTTGTCGTTGGAGTAGGGGATGCCGAAGTATTCGTCGAAGCCGTTTTTAAGCGGGCTGAAGTGAGGGGACAGCCCGAGGTGCCATTTGCCGAACATCGCCGTGGCGTAACCGCGCTGACGGAGCATCTCGGGGAGCAGCCATTCGTCGGGATGGATGCCCGCGGGGCTGGTGTGGTTCAGCGCCCCTTCCATGCCGACGCGATTGGCATAGCAACCGCTCAGCAGCGCCGCCCGCGACGCGCTGCAGACGGCTTGGGCGACATAGAATTGGTTGAACCGAGTCCCCTGAGCGGCGAGGGCATCGATCCGAGGGGTTGAATGAGTCGTCGAGCCGAAGCAGCCGAGGTCGGCATAGCCCAGGTCATCGGCCAAGATCAGCACGACGTTCGGCGGCCTCTGCGCCCGCGCATCCGAGCCGACGACGCCGCAGCCGATGATCACCGCCAGCGCCACCAGCAGACGGGTCAGCGGCAGACGGGTCAGCGGAAATCGTGACGCGCAGCGCTCGAACATCGCCGGGCGGGAGATTGGCGTCCTGGGAAGGTTGGAGACGCCGGTCGGCGACGGGGAGAGCAACCGGGACAGTGGGTTCGCGGGGATGTTCACGGCAACGGCGGGGGATGAGGTTCGAAAGAGGGAGCCCGTAGGGAGGAGCATTAGTTTACCCGATGACCGGACCAAGGCGGGGAGGTGACCCGTTGTTGGCCGTGATCGTGTAAAATCCCCAGGACCGGCTCGCGGCCTGACCGCGACCGAACGCATTCCTGCCGGAGCAGTCCGCGTTGCCGCGGCGACTGTTCGACCGACATCCTACCTCGACTTTTCGTTTTGGGTGAACGCCGTGAACCACACGTTTCGAAGCCGTCTGTTGCTCGCCGCCTGTTGTGCGTTGGGGTTCCATGCCGCCCCGGCTTGGGGAGAGAATTGGCCACAGTGGCGAGGCCCGCGGACCGACGGCAGGTCGCTCGAAAGTCCGGTCGCGACGACTTGGTCCAAGACCGACAACGTCCGCTGGCGGGCGGAGATGCCAGGCCAAGGGGGCGCGACGCCGATCGTGTGGGGCGATCGCCTGTTCGTGACATCGGCCGATGGCGACGATCTGGTGTTGATCAGCTTGAACACCTCGGACGGCAAGGAGCTGTGGCGCCGCAAAGTGACCAGCGGCAATCAAGACGCGCGGGCCGGCGAGGGGAACTCGGCCTCGCCATCCCCTTCGACCGATGGGCAACACGTGTGGGTCTTTTTCTCCACCGGTGTGTTGGCCTGCTTTGACTTCGACGGCAAGGAGATTTGGAAGACGGACCTGAATGAGCGGTTCGGCAAGATCGACATTCAGTTCGGCATGGCCTCGACACCGATCCTGGATGGCGACCATCTGTATCTGCAATTGATCCACGGCCCGATGACGCGTGGCGATGACGCCCGCACCGGCAAAGTCGTGAAGCTCGACAAGCTCACCGGGGCGACGGTTTGGGAGGTCGATCGGCCGACCGACGCCGATTTCGAATGCAAGCACTCGTACGCGTCACCGTTCGTCTACTCGGCCGCGGGCCAACGGTTTCTGGTCGTGCACGGCGCGGACTGCACGACCGGCCATTCGCTGGAGTCGGGTCAGGAGTTGTGGCGTTTCGCCGAACTCAATGGCCCCTCGAAGGTCAACACGCAGCCGCATGACCCGACCTTCCGCTTCGTGTCGTCGCCCGCGGTCGGAGACGGGTTCGTCATCATCCCGACGGCCAAAGGTGGCCCGACGGTGGCGATCGACGTCAATGCGTCGTTGGCGGGACTCGTGACCGGCGAGTCGGAGGCGACCCGCTGGTTCATCGCGCAAACGCCGGACGTCTCGATCCCGGTCATCCACGACGGGTTGGTCTACCTGCTGCACAAGGATGGCAAGTTGCAGTGCGTCGAGCTGGCAACCGGCAAGGAGGTCTACTTCGAGCGGACGCATTCGTCGCAGCACCGGGTCAGCCCGCTGGTGGCGGATGGCAAGATTTATTTCTGTGGCAAGGACGGCGTCTGCACCGTCGTCAAAGCGGGGCGTCAGTTCGAGATCTTGGCGAGCAACGATCTGGGCGAATCGATCACCGCGTCGCCGATCGTCGCCAACGGCACGCTCTACATCCGCTCCTACGACGCCGTCTACGCGATCCGTCCCTGATTGCGGGTCACTCGCTCCGAGGTTGGCCCCGTCCACGATTGGNNTTTGAGGCTGGCCATGGCATTTGAGGCTGGCCGCGGCATTTGGGGGGCAGAGGGGCTTTACCCGCTCGCCAGGCTCCGCGGACATGCTACGTTAATCGGCGAGCAGATCCGGATAACGTAGCGTGAGCTGAGCCCATGATAGGGAAGTTCTGATGACCGTTCAGGTCGTGTGTGTCCATTGGGGAACGAAGTATAGCGACCGGTATGCCAACAGCATCTATCGCGCGGTTCGGGCGAAGTGCAGCGAAGACGTGCGGTTCGTCTGCATCACGGAGCACGCGGAGCATGATTTGGATCCGGGCATTCTGGTTCGTTCCTTCCCGGACTTCGGCGTCCCGCTGAATGACGTGAAGCGGGGCTGCCTGGCCAAGCTCGGGATGTTTTTCGAAGGGGTCTTGGAGCCCGGTCTGGCCACGGTCTACATCGATCTGGACACGATGGTCCGCGGGGACATCGCGGTGTTGGCCAACCGAGTGCGTGCGCACCGGGGCATTTATCTGATGCCGAGCCACTGGGTGCCGACCTGGCGGATCGCCCCGGTCGCCAAGCGGGTTGCCCCGAGGTTTTATTACCACGGCAACTCGTCGATCCTGGCGTTTTTCCCAGAGGACTTTCATTACCTGGGCGAGTTGTTCAAGCAGAAACTGCGGAGCGGGGAAGCTTATTACCGCAAGGCGATGTTGGTCGATGACCGCTTCATCAGTTGCTTCGCCTGGGAGCAGCTCCGGATCTTCAGCAGCCACGACGTGGTCAAGTTCGCCGCGGAATACGGCTCCCCTTTGCCGGTCGTCGAATCGATCCGCAAGCGGCTGCCGTGGGTTACGTCCCGTCGTGAGCACTTGATCGCGGTCACGTTCCCGGGCATGGATATCAAACCGGAACAGATCGCGGGGTTCCATCGCGGCCAGCGGATCCGGATCAAAAACCGCCGCCTGGTCTGGGAATTCGAGGAGTACAGCCGCTATTGGCAAGAGGTCTGTGCCGGAGGTTAGGGGC
>DITY01000301.1:0-322 GCA_002422955.1 Planctomycetaceae bacterium UBA6172 | reverse complement strand
GCCGCTCCGCGGCTCCGATCGGTTGCATCGCAACCTTTCCGTGGGTTGACACCCACGGCTAAACGCTGCCATCGCTCCGCGATTCGGGAATGGTCCTCCCGCTCGTACTCGTACTCAGTGCAACGGTACTCGTACTCGTACTCGTACTCGTACTCGATCCCTGGCTTTCTCGCCTGTCGCCTGTCGCCTCTCCTTCTGCCCACTGCCCACTGCCAACTGTTCACTGACAACTCCGCGCAGCGGACTTCTCGCTTGGCGGTGAGCAGGTGCGAGGAAGGAACGCAGGGCTGGCAGCTTGGGGCATGAAAAAACCCGCGGCCGG
>DITY01000018.1 GCA_002422955.1 Planctomycetaceae bacterium UBA6172 | reverse complement strand
ACCACTTGGCTCATGCACCGCGTGAGCGCGGACTCGGGATGCGTCGTCCCCGGCCACACACGGTTGAAGTCCTCCTGTTGCGGCAGCATCCGCACACCGTGTTGGGCCGCTTCGATGTTCCCGATGAACAGCATCAGTTCTCGCGGCAGTACCCTGTCGGCGAAAGCGGTAAGCACCTGCTGGATCGCCTTCAGCCCGACATCTTCGTTGCCGTGCAGGAGAATCGATACGAACACCGCGGGGGCGCGTTGGCCCGGCAGGTGAATCAGCGTGGGGCCCTGAAAGTGCCGATGCAAATCGGCAGCGCTGACCGTCAAGAAACCGGCCGGCAGGTCGTTCCGAATCTGCAACATGAAACTCTCAATCACCCCATTCATGAACCGGTTCGCCAGTCTCCTGCCGCGATCGATACTCACGGACCAGTGCCGCGGTATCGCGACCGCTCCGGGTGAAAAAATCGGCTTGCCACTGCGAGCCGGTTCGACCGCTGCTGACCCGTGCCTCGATCGTCTGCAACCAGCGATCGATCGACGTCGCGTCGACCTGCAAGGCGATCAGACCGCGGCGGGCAGCCGGCAACAGTTCTTCCAGCACCAACTTTCGCAGCGGCCATTTCTTGCCATCCAGCCACGACACATTGGCTTTCAAGCCGACGCGTGCGGCGTCGTAGAAATTGCTCCGCGCCGTGAGAAACGGCAAGCTCGCTTCGAGGTCCTTGTTTTCGCGGCCCAGGTACTCGACCATCAAACCGTAGTAGAAGGCCATTTGTGACGTCATGTCGATCACGGTCGGTCCGGCCGCCATCACCCGGTGCTCGATCCGCAAATGCGGGGTCCCGTCGTCGTCATAACCCACGATCGGACGGTTCCAACGCCAGATCGTCCCGTTGTGCAGCCGCAGGCTCGGGAGTCGGTGGACTTCCTGATCTCGCTCCAGCGGGAGCAGCACCGGATACAGTTGCTCGTTTTCCTCGAACAGGAACGACAAGTCAGCGGACGCATATCCCGTCCCGAAGCTAACCCGGTTGATCGGCCCATCCATCGCGACCGCCTGTTCGAAGAGCGGGACTCGCGTCTCCTGCCACAGCAGCTTGCCGAACAGCAACGGCGAGTTCGCGGAGATCGCGACCATCGGCGCCGACAGGACCAACGACCAGTTGTAAGCGTCCGCCGCTCGCTGCTGCGGCACCTGGAGGTGCAACTGCAATGAGGTGGTCCCGGCTTCCAGCATCACGTCCAGGTGATCGCAAACCAGGCTCTCGACCCCGCTGATATCGACATGGGTCGGACGCCCGCGCCGCAACCGCATCACCTGTTGGTTCAGGGCGCGATAGCGATGCAGCGACGACATGTTGTCGAGCACCAAATGCCCTTCGTTCAACGTCGGCAGGATGCCGATTGACAGCAGCGAGGCGCCGAGCGGCGCGGCGGTGTTGCGGCAACGGGACCAGGTGGCTTGCAAACTGTCGGAGATTTGCTGAATCCCCTGACCTCGCGGCGAGACCGGATCGACATTGAACTCCAGATTGAACCGGGCCAGTTCGGGAACGACCGCCGGGATATCCACCGCCCGAATCACCTCGTCATTCTTAGCCACCGGCAGGCCGGCCGAATCGACCAAGCACATCTCCAGTTCCAAACCGATGATCAAGTCGCGGTTCGAAAAATGCCGGTCCGCGATCCACTGCGTGAGCAACTGAGTCTCCTCGCGCAAGTGCTGCCGGAACTGCTGGAAGGCCTCATGTGCGAAGCTCGATTCGACGATCTCTTGCCCCATGCCACCCCTTTTTCACTGCCCGTGTTTACATCGCTGACGGCTCCATCGGTGAGCGATCAGGTGCCCCTCAACGGCCGCCCACGTCGACCCTGGTTATAGGCCTGCCAAGCCCGCTTCGAAAGCATGCCTCTGGGGTCCCAGCCCCGCGCGGATCGCGCCGGCGGAACGTCAGCAGCCCGCTAAAGTATCCGCTTGGGCGGGACCAGAGCGCTGGCCGCCAACAGCCCACCGGCCAAGGAGAATGCGATCAGGATCGTGGTGAAGGCGTACTCGGTCCCCGTGACCGCATCGCTTTCGAGCATCGCGGTCAGCGAGCGGTAGCCCAATGCCCCCGGCACCAGAATGATCATGCCCGGCGTCGAGGGGATCAACGACGGGCGATCGCGAATTCGGGCGTACAGGTTGCTGATGCAGCCGACCGTCAGGGCACCCGCGAAGGCGCCGACCTCATCGCCGAACTCCGCGGTCACCAGCCGATGAACGCCATATCCGGATAGCGCCGCCAGATAAATGATCGGCCACTGCGGATAGCGGGCGCGAAACAGGATCGCGAAGCAGGCCGGGGTCAACAGCAGCGCCACCAGCAGCGCCCACTCGGGCAGTGGGGCGAGCGGCAGCGGTGGCAAGTTCCGCAAGTCGCTCCCCAGCCGCCACGACATGCCGACCCCCAGCACGAGGATGAACAAGGTCGTGATCGAACCGGCCAATCGGGCGACGCCCGCCGACACATGTCCGACCGCCAACTCGGTCATGGCGACCGTTAACGACAATCCGGGGATCAACACGATCAGCGAAGCCAACGTCGTCAGCCGATCGTCAAGCGGCACGCCGAACTTCGCCACCAACAGCGCCAGCGTGGCCCCCAAGGCGGCGACCAGCGGCTCGAGCAAGCCCCGTTCCCAGCTCCACCGCGCGGTCGCATCGCCGAGCCAATAGAACAAGCAGCCCAGCATCGCGGCGACGCCAGCTTCGATCCACCGACCACCGAACAGGATGGCGACGCAGCCACAAACCGTCGCGTAGGCCACAGCGGTCGTGATGACCCCAAACGGAGGCGGCGTGGCGGCCGCCGCCTCGAACCGTTGCAAGGCTTCATGAGGCGTCAGCGTGCGAGCCTCGGTCTCTTCCAGGATGTCATCGAACGCGATCAATTTGCTGATGTCGATCGGGCCGGCGTCGACGCGTCGGAGATAGGTCGTCTCCTCGACCCCATCCCCCAGCGAGATCACCAGCGCCGTCGGCGTGTACAAGAACACGCCCACGATGCCCATGCTGTGGGAAACTTTGGCCATCACCCGTTCCAGGCGATGAGACGGCGTCCCGAAGCGGTGCAGCAATTCGGCCGCGCGGAGCAGCAGGGCGTGTTCGTCCGACTTAGGTGCCATGGATAACCGCTAATTGAACCGAATCGCCGCGGGATTTTCTTGACAGCATCGAAAATCGCCTCGGCCCCTGCGCATGGCCGAGTCTTTCGCGCCCCCGCCGAATTCTACCTGCATTGCAGCAACCGGGCCGGTATCCCGGAACGAGATCTACCACGATTTCTTTGACCCTGGCGTGCCCCCACTCCCTGCCCACTCAAGTCACACGCATCGGGGACACAGCACTACCCCGGGACGCATCGGGGACACAGCACTACCCCCACACGCATCGGGGACACAGCACTACCCCGCGCACACGCATCCGCGCATCGGGGACACAGCACTACCCAGACACGCATCGGGGACACAGCACTACCCACGCATCCTATCTTTAGGGTCCTCGCAGGCCTTCTTGAAAATTGCGGCTTGCTGCTCCGGAGTGATGGTTGGCTTCCGCCCGGTTCGAGGCTGGTCGGACAGCAGCGTTCGAATTTCTCGTTCGAGCACGTGGGGTTGTTCAGCGCATTCGATGCTGATGAGCCGCTGCCAGTTATCCCGCCACCGCCTGCGCCACACTCCAACCGCATCGTGCTGCAGACCAACTTCTTGCTCAATCGCCTCGTTATTTTTGCCCTCAAAGGCGAGCAAGATAATTCGACTGCGTTTCGAAAGCGAAACCTCCGATGTCCTTGCGTCGGCGAACTTTTTCAAGATGGCGTACTGTTTTTCGGTCACAATGACCTTGGCTGCCTTCCCTGGCATGGCGATAATCCTGAGGGGATGGGGGAAAACAGCAGTTTCCGCCGAACCCGACTTTCAAGCACGATCAACTCGTTCTCGTAGCCCTAGTGGTCTGG
>DITY01000319.1 GCA_002422955.1 Planctomycetaceae bacterium UBA6172 | reverse complement strand
CTGATTGGTCGAGGCGAACAGGCCGGAATATTTGGAGCCGACCTTGCTGCCGCTCCGGGTCGCGCCGCCGGGGAACGGCGTGATCACTCCCGCCAGCGGCCGAATCGCTTCGGTCGCCGCTCGGCAGGCGATCAGCACCTGGTCGAGCGAGCGGCCGAGCATCAAGAAGTTGCCACCACCGACCGCTTCGACACGCGCCGTATCGGCTTCACAGAGGAACTCGCCGTCCATGACCGGGATTCGCCAGTAACGTCGCTTGCCGACCATTTTGCTGATTTGAAAGCCGTCACCGAAGTACCGCAGCGTTTTGCCGAGCGGGACGCGGGTGCTGCCCTCGATGCCGGCGAACAGCGATGTGGTGGGGCAGGTCAACACGCATTGCCCGGCCCGGCGAGGGATCTGCTTGTCCAATTCCTTGCCGGAAACGCTGAAGGCCAAGATCGCCATTCCGGGGCGGCCGTCGGGAGTTTCCTCGCGGGTCAGTTCGCGTTCGACGGCGATTTCGATCCCACAGGCGATGACGCTGGTGCCGAAGCCGACCAGCGCCGCGGCGGCATCGCGAGCCCATTCGATCGTGTGAGCCGTGAGCACCAGTCGCGTCGCCTTCATGTCAAAGGCTTCGGCAAAGGTCCGCTCGATCGGGACGCCGGCGACGTGCAATGGGGCGGCATCGGGAACGTCGTTCTGCGTCATGTCAACCTCGCCCCCCGCAGCGGATGGACGACGACTTCGCTTCCCAGACAGCTCGCCATCTCATCGTCGCTGATCGACAGATTGGCCAAGCTGTAGGAGGCGATCCGATCGTGCCGGATGATGAAATCGGAGAGCGAGCCGCGATCCCAATCGGGCCGGACGGTATGCGTCCGCTTGGGCGTGGCGTCGTCAGCCGCGGATTCCCGTTCGCCGTGCAATTCGCCGGAGGGACTCGCGACCCAACCCGTCGCGGCGGGATCGAACTCGAATACCTTTCCGCGGCGCACGACCCACCGCGGCGTGGCGAACATCGCCTGCCGATCGCTGTTTTCGCGATAGACCGCCACATCGCCGACCGCGTTGTCGGCGAGGGTCCCCTGGTCGCGCAGACCGAGCAATCGCGCGGGGGCCGAACGGGTCATGACCGCGATTTCGTCCAGCGAGTATTCACGGTCGATGCCGCTCAGATTGCTGGCCGCTGCGGCTTGCGGTTCGATTTCGGCCAGGGCGGTTTGGCGGAAGGAACGGTCGCTGAGCAAGCGGATCAGGTGCGGATAGGAGGTGAACGGGCCGCCGTTGGGATGATCGGTCGTCAAGAAAACTCGCGAAGGGTCGTCGACCATCAGGAACAACTCCAGGCCGATCGCCCATTGCAGCGAGTGGACGAATTGCCGATCGCGATAGCGGAACGGGACCGCCCCGCACCCCGCTTCGCATTCGATATCGACCAAGGCCGATTTCCGGGGCCGGGCGAAGCGGAAGTTGGCGTACTGGTGCATCGTATCGCCGCTGATGGTGATCGTTTGGCCGAACATCACCTGGCCGACATCGATCGTGACGTTGGGATGCTCACGCAGCGCGGCGACCAATTCGGCCGCGGCGGAGGCGAAGGGCTTGCCATCCCCGCCGCCGTAACAGTGGAATTGCGCGTGGGCGAGGTGGATCGGGAAGCCGTCGGCAGCGCGGATCGTGGCCAGCGTGCTGGCGATGTTGCCAGGTACCCCGAGGTTGCTGCAGTGGACGTGCAGCGGATGGGTCAGGCCGATCGCATGCACCGCTTCGGCCAGACGGCGGATGATCTGGCCCGGGGTCACGCCGTAGCGAGGGTGGGGCGTGTCGACGTCGAGCTTGCGGGCATTGAACTTGAAGGCATCGATGCCGCCCGCGTTGACGACTTTGACGCCGATCGCTTGCGTGGCGGTGACCATGAAGGCGACATAGTCGTTGATCTTCGCTTGCGGCGCCCCTTCGGCGATCAACTCGAGCAGGAGGCGATCATTCCCCAGCAGCACGTAGGCAGCCGTATCGAGGTGCGGCGTATCGGCCATCTCGGCGTGGGCTTGGCGCGCGTTGCAGGCCAGCATCGCCGGTTCGACGGCGACGGTGTACCCCATTCGCAGGTAGGCGTCGCCGGCGGCGCGGGTCGAAGGCAGGAAGGCGTGACGAGACGACTCGGGCATCAACATCCGGGCCAGCGTCACCTTGCCGCCGCCGATGTGGGTGTGCAAGTCGATCCCGCCGGCCATGATCACGTGGTCGTGGCAATCGAGCGTACGACCGGCGATCGTCTCCCAGTTCAGGCGTTCGTTAACGTGCCGCGGCGTCGCGATGCGGCCGTTGAGGATGTACAGATCACGAGCCACGCCGCCAGAAAATCCGGCCGCGGGGTCGCACAGTCTTCCTCCGGTCAAGCGAATCAGCGGCATGGTGCAATTCCCGCGTCGGATCGGTTCAGATCAATTGATCCAGTTCACGGGTCAGGGTTTCGAACCTGGCCAGCGTGGTACGGACGGGCTCGGGGCTGGTCATGTCGACGCCGGCCCCGCGGAGCAGGTCGAGCGGATCTTGGCTGCATCCGCCCGCGAGGAACCCGAGGTACGCCTGCAGTTCCGCTTCACCGCCGGTCAACACGCGTTGGCCCAAGGCCACCGCGGCGCTCAGGCCGGTCGCGTATTTGTAGACGTAGAACGCGCGATAGAAGTGGGGGATGCGGAAACATTCCAGTTCCAACTGCGGGTCGATCACGAATTGCGGCCCGAAGTAGGCGTCGAGCAATTCGCGATAGACGGCTCGGATCGATTGGACGGTCAGCGGTTCGCCTGCTTCGGCCATTTCATGCGTCCGCTTTTCGAATTCGGCGAACATCGTCTGGCGGACCAGCGTCGCGCGGATGCTATCCAATTCGTTATTGATCAGATAAGCCCGCTCGGAATCGTCCGCGGCGTGATTCATCAGGTATTCGCCGAGCAGTTGCTCATTGAACGTGCTGGCCACCTCGGCGACAAAGATCGTGTAGTTGTAGTAGGGGAACGGTTGGCTTCGCGCGGAATACCAACTGTGCATGCTATGCCCCGCTTCGTGGGCCAGCGTGAAGACGTCATTCAGAACCTCTTCCTTGAAGTTCATCATGATGTACGGGTCGCCATCGAACGAGCCGCAGGAGAACGCGCCGCTCTGCTTGCCGCGATTGGGATACCGATCGGCCCAGCGGCCCCGCAGCCCTTCGGCGAGCACGCCGCAGTACTCCGCGCCCAGCGGCTGGAGGGCCGCCAGGATCACATCGACGGCCTGGTCCCAGGTGTGGTGCTTTTGGATTCCGCTGAGGATCGGCACGTAGGTGTCGTAGTGATGCAGGTCGGCGAGTCCCATCTTGCGGCGACGGACTTCGAAGTAGTGATGGACCGCCGGGAGCGATCCGCGAACCGCGGAGATCAGGTTGTCGTAGACCGCGACCGGGACGTTGTCTGGGAACAGCGACGCTTCGAGGCTGGAGGCATACTCGCGGGCCTTGGCGTAGTAGACGTCGCGATGGATGCTGCCGCCCAGGGTGGCGGCGAGCGTGTTTTCGTGATTCGCGAACTGTTCGTAGTATTGGCCAAACGCGGCGGTGCGAACGTCGCGCGAGGGGCTGATCAGCAATTGGCCGAAGGTGGAATGCGACAGTTCGATGCTGCGGCCTTGATGGTCGGCGATTTGGCCGAACTTCAAGTCGGCGTCGTTGAGTTGGCGGAAGGCGTTGCCGACCCCCGCGGCCATTTCCCCCTGCATCGCCAACAGCCGCTCTTCGCGGTCGCTGAGCGTGTGCGGGCGGAAGCGGAGCACCCGTTCGAGCTGCAACCGGTAGAGCTTCACTTGGGGGTCGGCCAGGAAGGCCGACATCTTCGCCTCGTCGATCGCCAGCAATTCGGGACGCATGAAGCTGGCCGCCTGTCCGGCCCGCATCGAGAGGTTTTGGTAGCGCGACTTGAGTGCCTGAAAGTCGCTGTTCCCTTGGTCCTCGGTCGTCTTCAAGAACGCGTAGGTCCCCAACCGCTCGGCGATGCGATCGAAGTCGCTATCGAAGTCGAGCGCCTCGACCAACGTCGCGACCGATTCGCCCAACCGCCCGCGGTAGGTTTCGAAGCGAGGGATCAGCCCATCGAGCTTCTGAAAGTCCGCTTCCCATTGGGCGATTTCGGAGTAGAGGCTGGACAGGTCCCAGGTATCCGAAGGGGCGACCTCTTGTCGCTGCGGCAACGTCGCGTTGCTCATGGGCAATTCCGATGGCGGTTATGAGTTCGATGATGGGCCGGCGGCAGAATCAGGACGGCATTTTAGCGTTCGCGGGTGGAAACGGAACGGCAGCAGGCCGTTCACGGCGGCGGCGTCATTCCGTTTCCGCGGAGAGCGACGTTTGCGTCCGCGTGATCTGCGGGCCTGAACGGTCAGCGGCGGAATCGAGCGGCGGCAAATGCAGCAGGAAGCAGGCGCCGCGGAGTTGCACGCCGTCCCGGGTTTCGGCCGCGGCCAATTCGATGCTGCCGCCATGTTCGCGCATGATCTTTTCGCTGACCGGCAACCCCAGCCCGGTGCCGCGGGCACCTTTCTTCGATTCGAACAGCGAAAAAATCTTCTCGCGATCTTCGGGGTTGATCCCGGGGCCGCTATCTCGGACCGCGATCGTCCAGCCCTGATCCGGCTGAAAGCTGGTGGAGACCACAACCTTTCCGGCCGGCGTTTGAGCGGTTTCGGACCAGTCCGTGTCCGCGTTTGAGAAATCGTCCGGCGGGGTGGTCTCGACCGCGTCGGAGTCGGCTGCGGCGGAGGGCATCAGCGCCGTCGGTCGCTCGGGCCAATCGACCACTTCGAGTTCCTCCCGCGCAGGATCGGCGTCCGACCGCGTCCCCAGCCCTGGCTCCTCGTCGTACTCGTCGTACTCGTCGTCTTCGTCGTCTTCGTCGTCGCCGGGCAGGGGATCGCTTTCGACGGCGGCATCGATCGCGTTGGTCACGATGTTGAGCACGGCGCGGTGCAGCGCGTCGGGATCGAACCGCGCGGTGGGCAGTTGGGGATCGGGCTCGAACAGCAGTTGCACGCCCAATTCGGCCGCTCGAGTCTGCATCAACTCGACGACATCGGCGACGGTCTCGTTCAGATCCGCGTCGACTTTTTCGGGTTCTCGCTCTTTGCTGAACGTGAGCATGTCCATGACCAAGCTAGAGATCCGCTCTTGGTTCCGTTCGACGATCGACCACCCCCGCCGGACCGCGGCGGTGTCCTCGCGACGCAAGCCGGCCTCGATCAGGTAGCTGCCGCCGCGCATCCCTTGAAGGATGTTCTTGATGTGGTGCGACAACGTCGCGATCGTCTGGCCCATCACGGCCAGGCGTTCGCTTTGGACCATCGCGGAATAGTAGTAGGTGTCTTCGATCGCCAGCGCCGCTTGGTAGCCGATCGCCGTCATCAGCCGCAGGTGCTCATCGGTGAACCGCGCCTGATAACCCGACTGGATGATCGCGCCGGGAGAGGTGTAGGTATCGACGTACAACGCGCCGACGACGGCGTACCGTCCTTGCAGGGGGACGCAGAGCGCCTCGCGGACGCCGCCTTGAACGATCGAGTGGGCCGCGTCGAAGCGGATGTCGTCACGGGCATCGCTGGTGCGGACCCCTTCTTTGCGGTCGATCACGTAGTCGAGGATCGTGCGGCTGATCGCGATCCGGCCTTTTCTTGCCGGTGGCGCGCCATCGATGTCGCGATCGCAGCGGGCGGCGGGTCGCAAACGGTCCGAATCGCCTTCTCGCAGCATCACGCAGCCGCGATCCGCCGCCACCCAGTCGAACACGAGTCGCAGGATGCGATCGAGCAATTCGGGGATGCTGTCGGTTCGACCGACCGCCAAGGCGGTGCGATACATCACCTCCAGGTTCCGGTCCCACTGGGGCCGGCCCGACAACACCGAAAAATCCGAGCCCGCATCGATCTGCCCCGCGAAGCCCACCCCGCTCGCGACCGAGGAGATGATCCGCGAGGCGTCTTCTTGGGCCGAAATCGGCGAGCGGGGGTCCAACTGCCCGACGATCTCGACGTCGTGTCCCGAGCGGGTTGTGGCGCGGCCCGTCGTCCCGTTGAAGACCAATAGCGTCGCGCCGATCTCGATCCGATCGCCACTCACCAGCGGCTGCTGCTGGACGGGCCGGCCGTTGATCGTCGTGCCGTTGCTGCTGCCCAGGTCCTTGAGCAGAAACTGGCCATCCTCGAGCGGGCTCAGCTCCGCGTGCACGCGTGAGGCTTCGGAATCGAGCAAGCGGATATCGCAGGTCGCCTCGCGGCCGACACGGTAGACGCGCTGCTCCAAGGTGACGTGCTTGCCTTGGTCGCGGCCTCGAACGACAAACAATGATGCCATGGGAACGGGTGAGCGTTGCGAAGGCCGCGGCTTTGGGGAAGTTGGTTGGGAAGGTTTTCGAGCTGAAATCGGTGGCCGCTCGGCCGGTGATCGGATCGGCTGAGCGGACCGTCAGGATACTCCGTGGAACACCCCGCGTGGGATTCGGCGACCGGCACTGGCACTGGCACCCGACCTACCGGCCACGGATGTCTGGGCCACGGGGCGCGCGGTCGCCGCCGCGACAACCCGTGGCCGGGCCATTCCGCACTCTTCCGCCACCATCGCGAACTTAGGGACGCGGCAATCGCAGCGGGAAGCGGCGGAACGGATCCCGCAAGTAGCTGCCTTGCCATCGCCGTAGCAGGCCCGGATGCTCGGGACTGACCGCCTCCTGGTCATCGGCATCGCGGAGGTTCGGGATCGAGATCTCGTGCCCGGTCGGGATCGGCGTCAGCTTGGGAATCGGCGGGTAAAGCCGAGTCGTCGGTGCCGGTTCGTCCGATTCCGGAATGGATGGCAGCAACAGCGGCTGAAATTCCGGGGTGCCGGGGGCGACGGCCGCCGGCATCTCGAATCCCTTGACGGGGGAGGACGGAAAATTGAGCCGGGCGATGTCGGTCGGCGTGCTGACCAGCCGGCAATCGACCGCGGGCAGGATCCGGGGCGCGGCCGGCGCCGGGGCGAGCTCTCCGCTCGATCGAGCCGAGTCGCTGGCGGGAGTGTGGTTCGTGACGGGCGGCAAGCGTCGCGGCCGAGCCGCCGCCGCGGAGGCTGCCCGAGGTCTAGCGGACGAGCGATCCAACTCATGCCCGCGCCCGTTCCGAACGGGAGATGTTTCGGAACGGAGCACGGGCAGCGAGTCGGTGACCCAGACGACGCAACTGCAGAGCAGGAGACGCAAGGCAAATCGCTTTCGCGACCCACAGGGAGTTTGGGGGCGAATCATCAGGGCACGCTCAAGAGACAAAGGGGAGACACTTCCGACAGCCATTGTCCTGGGAGGGGACAGTGTTTGTTTTCGGACTGGTCACCCGGCAACGCTCAGCAAAGTCAACCTGATCCGCGCCTCTTCACAAGCCGGGGGCGGGATTCAAGGCACAACCCCCCCGAAAGCTTCGCCTGGCATAATCGCGACACCGACGCGTTCAGCCGTGATCCAGCCGTGATCACAAGCGAGGAAAATCGCGATCGCGACACGGCGGTGAATCGTTCAGCGGGCGTCCGTCGGAAGGACCAGCTCGCGAACCGCCGGCTGGTCCTGCGTCAACACATCCGCGCCGACCGCCGGTTGCGTGACGGTGCCGGTCGCCGCCCATTCGGCGCCGCGTTGCAGGCTGATTTGAAACGCCAGACCCTTCATCGCTTCGACATCGTGCCCCAGCGTCGTNNTGCATCCACGACCGGGGCAGCCCGCGGGTGATCGCGTGATCCGTATCGCGGACGACCACCAAGAACGGGACTCGGCGGCCATGCGTCCCGCCGGAGCCGGCCTGCCGATCGCGGGTGAAACGCTGCATGTCTTCTTTCCAGCGGACGTAGGGCCCATCCTTTTCACTACGACCGCCCCAACCGCCTAAACCGATCATGCGGTTGTATTCGAGCCAGGAAGGAAACGAGTTATCAGCGGCATGCACCGCGACGAACCCGCCGCCACCGGAGACGTAGCTTTCGAAGGCCTTGCGAGTCGACTCGCTCCAATCGTCGCCGTTGTAATTCGAGACGACGACCGCATAGTCAGAAAACCGCGGCGCGAAACCGCTCATGTCCTCGCCCTTGTCGGGCGTGGTCGCCACGGTCACCGCGAACAACCCTGTGTCGAGCAGCGTTTGACGAATCACCGGCGTCGTCTGACGCCAGTTGTGATTGTTCTGACCATCGATCAGCAGGACCTTGATCGGTTGCCGCGCGTCGGCTTGGGCCAGCGCACTGGCCGTCGGCAAGACGCAGAACAGGGTCAATAGCGCAGCGGACGGAGAGCAGGCGAAGCGAAGCATGACGAAGATTCCTACGAGAGGGGGATGAGACGGGATGGGGCGTGATCGAAGCGGATTGAGGGGCCGACGGTTGAGTTCGCCGTTCCAGCCCGCGGGACGCGGCCAGGGTGAAGTTCAGTTTACGGCAGCCGGGCCGCGGAACCTGCGGGCGGATCAGTCAAATCGCCACGGAACGCGTTCAGCCGGTTCTCAAACCATTCCAACTCGCGGGCGATCCCCGCGGCCAACGACGGCTCCTGAAGTCCATCGGGCAAGACGGACCAGGCATAGGTTTCGACTTCGTAATGCCCGGTGAACTCCGGCGCGTCGGCGCCATGGAGCGTCCGCAAGCACTCCACGATCGCGTGTTGGGTCGAACGCAAATGCCCCAAGCTGGGCCGAAAAATCGGGACGTGAAAGTG
>DITY01000135.1:12189-26713 GCA_002422955.1 Planctomycetaceae bacterium UBA6172 | reverse complement strand
TCTGGAACCGCGGGGGTGGGCTGGTGTGGACGTGCCGTCGAGATTGTCATCGTCAGGTACGCAGCCGGTTGCGGTCGCTGGGTCATGTCGGAACGGGAGGAGAGTTCGAGTCGTTGCTCCTGTGGCAGGAAGTCCCGTTCGACCAGTTCGGGGTCGTATCGGGTCCAGGTTTCGCGGTGGCTTTCCGCCGTGACTTCCCGCAGCAACCCCTCGTCGTGCCACCGCACCAGCCAGTGGCCATCGCGATGGTCCCGTCGTGGCAATTGGTTCTCGGATTTGATCAGCCGCCAAGCGCGGACTTGAAACCGCCGCTTTTGACGGCTCCAGTCGTAAAAAATCAACTGGTCGAAAACGGGTTCGCCACGCGCGTCATGGTAGTGATTGACTTCGACCAGGTCGACCGAATCTCGGACCACCGACTCGCTGCCCGCGGGCAGGAATCCAGACAGGAGCACGCCCAACCACAGGTAGAAACCCATCGCCGAAACCTCCGCTAAGCCTGAGGGAAATCACAGTCCTGGCTGCACGGAGCGACGGAGCATCGGAGAACCGCCCGGCCGACAACCTAGATCGTCCCTGGGCGAATCGAGTGCCGAAATCGAGTCGGCTGTTTACTAGGGAGGATCAGCATCCCAAGTCGTCTGTTAATGGCGTTTCGGGTCTCATTAATGGGGCTGGGTGGGGTTGGGCGGATTGTAGTGCGCGCTTCCTGCGCAATCGGTTGCGTGACAAGCAGGCAGGTGAAATCGCCGCGATCAGTTTCTTATCAGGCCCGCCCGTTGCTGGCGCGGGAGCCACGGTTGAGGCGGAGCCACGGCAGCGGAGGACGCTGCGGCAAAGCCGGTCGGTGCTTGGCGTGGGCCGAGGATCGATCCGCCGTGGACGGCAGTTCGCCGAGGTGGCGTACACCTCGGACGGACGCTGGCTTATTCTTTATCGGTTCCCGTCCCTGTCCCGGATCCGAGAGCCTGTTGCCGTGTTCGAAGACGACTTGCCGCTGAACCGATTTCTCAATCGCGAACTGAGTTGGTTGGAATTCAACCGGCGGGTGTTGGCCCATGCCGAGTCGCTCGATTGGCCGCTGCTCGAGCGGGCCAAATTTTTGGCGATCACCGGCTCGAACTTGGACGAGTTCATGATGGTCCGGGTCGGCGGGCTGAAGATGCAGTACCAGCGGAATCCGATGGTCCGGGATTCCGCCGGGATGACGGTCGCGGAGCAGTTGCAGGCGGTATCGGATAATTGTCACCGGATGCAAGCTGATCAGTATCGGATCTTGAGCGAGTCGTTGGAGCCGATGCTCGCCGATGCCGGGATTCGTCGGATCGTGCTGGATGGGGCTAGCCAACGGGCACGGCAAGTCGCCGACCAGTGGTTTCACAACGAGGTGATGGCGGTGCTTTCGCCGCAGACGCTCACATCCGAGCGTGCGTTTCCGCTGATCCAGGGGCTGCAGTTGCACCTCTGCGTGCGTTTGGCGAGCGTGCCGGCGGGTCCGGCGTCAGAACCCAATGCGGAGCCCAGCGCCGCGGAGCAGCCGTGGCAGTTCTCCGTGATTCCGATCGGTCGAGCCTTGAATCGGTTGGTCAGTCTGCCGATGGACAAAGGTTATGGCTTCGTGCTGTTGGAAGATTTGGTCGCCTACTACCTTGCCGAGTTTTATCCCGGTCGCGAGGTGGTCGAGTGCGTGCCGTTCCGGATCACGCGGAACGCCGATGTGCAGCTGCACGAAGAGGCCGCGCCCGACCTGCTGATGGGAATGGAGGAGGTGCTCGAAAGCCGTCGCGAGTCCCGCTGCGTCCGGCTGGAGATCGGCGCTCAAGCCAGCGAGGAGACGGCGTCGTTCTTGACCAAGACGCTCGGCATTGCCCCGCAGGATCTGTTTCGCACCCCCGGGCCGCTCGATCTGACCTATCTTTTCAACCTCGTCTCGGTCGAGGGTTTCCGTTCGCTCCGCAGCGAGCCCTGGCCGGCCCAGGGCAGTCCGGCGATCGACCCGGCCGAATCGATGTTCGTCAACATCGCCAACGGCGACGTGATGTTGGTGCATCCTTACGAGCGGTTCGACCCCGTGGTGCGGCTGATCGAGGAAGCGTCGGTCGACGCGGACGTGCTGGCCATCAAGCAGATCTTGTATCGCACGAGCCGTGATAGTCCGATCGTCGCGGCGCTGCGGCGAGCGGCCGAGCGGGGCAAGTACGTGACCGCGATCGTCGAACTCAAGGCGCGTTTCGACGAGGCCCGCAACATCGAGTGGGCCCGGGAAATGGAATTGTCAGGGGTGCAGGTGATCTACGGCGTCCGTGGGCTGAAGACCCATGCCAAGGTCTGCATCATCGTTCGCCGCGAGCCGCAGGGGATCGTGCGGTATCTGCACTTCGGTACGGGCAACTACAACGAGGTCACCGCCGGGATCTACAGCGACGTCTCGCTGCTCACCTGCGATGACGCCCTGGGCGAGGATTCGACGCGTTTTTTCAACGCCGTCACCGGGGCCAGCCAGCCCGGGCCGATGCAATATTTGGCCTCCGCGCCGACGACGCTGCGATCCAAGTTATTGGGGCTGATCGAAGCCGAAACCCAGCGCCGGCGCGAAGGGCAGCACGCGGAGATCATCGCCAAGATCAACGCCTTGGTCGACACCGAAGTGATCGACGCGTTGTACGAAGCGAGCCGCGCGGGCGTCAAAGTTCGGCTCAACGTCCGCGGCGTCTGCTGTCTGAAGCCGGGGATCAAGGGGCTGAGCAAGAACATCCAGGTCGTGTCGATCGTGGACCGCTTCCTCGAGCATGCCCGGATCCTCTATTTCGCGCACGGCGGGGATGAACAGATCTTCATCAGCAGTGCGGACTGGATGCCGCGGAACCTCGATCGCCGCGTCGAACTGCTGGTCCCCGTGCTCCGCGCCGACCATCGCAAACGCCTGCACGCCACCCTGCTCTGTTACTTCAGGGACAACGTCAATTCCTGGAAGCTGCAGCCCGATGGACAGTACCAGCGATTGCACCCCAGCGAACGGCAATCGCCGTTTCAGGCCCAGGCCGTGCTTTACGAACAGGCGATGACGGCCCGCCGCAAGGCCGATCAGAACAATCGATCGACGTTCGAAACGCACCAGCCGCGGGCCACCGAAAATAGTTAGCGCGCGTCAAATGACGGCGTCGATCGCCTGCAGGATCGCCGCGACATTTTCTTCGCGGGCGCCGTGCCCCATCAGTCCGATCCGCCAGCATTTGCCGGCCAGTTTGCCAAGCCCGCCGCCGATTTCGAGGTTGAACTCGTCGAGCAGTCGGCGCCGCGCCCCGGCTTCGTCGGTCACGCTCTTGGGGAACTGAACTAGGTTGAGCATCGGCAACGAATGTTCGGGATCCGACGCGTAGCTGAACCCGCGGTCGAGCAAGGCTTGCTTCAATTGCCGATGCACTCGCTCGTGACGCGCGAATCTCGCCTCCAAGCCTTCCTCCAATACCAGTCGCAAGGCTTCATGCAAAGCGAAGTTCATATTCACCGGCGCGGTGTGATGATAGGCGCGGCTGCCCGACCAATAGTTGCCGACCAGGTTCAAGTCCAAGTACCAGGAATTGACTGGGGTCTGGCGGTTGTTGACCTTGTTCATCGCCCGTTCGGAAAGGGTCACGGGGGATAAGCCCGGCGGGCAGGACAAGCATTTCTGTGTGCCCGAATAGGCGGCATCGATCTGCCACTCGTCGATCTTCACCGGCAAGCCCGAGAGCGACGTGACGCAGTCCATCACCAGCAGCCCCCCGTAGCGATGGACTGCCTCGGCCAAGCGATCGAAGGGCTGCAGGGCACCGGTCGACGTTTCGGCATGCACCAGCGCCACCATGTCCGGCTTGGTCTCTTCGATCCGCTGGATGACCACGTCTTGGTCGAATGCCTTGCCCCAATCCGTTTCGATCGTTTGCACCGAGCCGCCGGCTCGACGCGCCTTCTCGGCCAAGCGTCCGCCGAACACTCCGTTGACGCCGATCAGGCAGGTGTCGCCCGGTTCCACCAAGTTGTCCATCAACATTTCGCCACCCGCCGAGCCGGTGCCGCTGCAGGCGAGCGTCATTTCGTTCTCGGTCTGAAAGACCTGCTGCATCATCGCGCGGATCTCGTTCATCACCCGCATGAACTGGGGGTCCATGTGGCCGATGCAGGGGAGGGCGATCGCTTCCAGCACCGAGGGGGCAACGGGCGAAGGACCCGGACCATGCAGCAAACGGGTGGGCAGATTCAGCATCGGGCAAATCTCGGACGAGGGGCGGGGCAACGACGGGGGAGGCGGATGAGGGCCGGAACGAGCGACCAATTTAGCATGCCTCCGCCGATGCGAAACGGGCGGGCGATCTCGGCGGAGATCGCCCGCCCGGCAGCGCGGGCCGACCGGCCCGCCTCGCGTTCGCTTTCGCGACGGCGGTTGATCCGAACGCCGCCGCGGGTAACCTTGAGGGGCATCGAAACCGAAACGGCTCCTGTCCATCCCGCCGGCCCTCCGCGCTGAACCCCAGTCAAGCAACATGTCGACCGCGAACTCTCCCGCCATCCACCACGCGATCGGACCCAAAAGCCGGGAGGCCTTCGCGCGGGCTCGCAAGCTGATCCCGGGCGGCGTCAACAGCCCCGCGCGAGCCTTTGGGGGTGTGGGCGGTTCACCGCTGTTCATCCAGCGGGCGGAAGGTCCTTGGTTGGAAGACATCGACGGTCGGCGGTATCTCGACTACATCGGCTCGTGGGGCCCGATGATTTTGGGGCATGCCCATCCGGCGGTCATCGAGGCGATCACGCAGGCCGCCCAGCGGGGGACCAGTTACGGCGCGCCGACCGAGGCCGAAAGTGAGTTGGCCGAACGGATCATTCGCACCGTGCCGAGCGTCGAGGAGGTGCGGTTGGTCAACAGCGGCACCGAGGCGACGATGAGCGCGATCCGCGTCGCGCGGGGCGTGACCGGACGCGAGCGGATCATCAAGTTCGCGGGGAACTATCACGGGCATGTCGATTCGCTGCTCGTCTCCGCCGGCAGCGCCGCCGCGACGCTGGGAGTTCCCGACTCGCCCGGCGTGACCGTTGGCGCCAGCCGTGACACCTTGGTGCTGCCGTACAACGATGTTCCCGCATTGATCCGCGCCTTCGAGGAACAGGGGGCGGAGATCGCCGCCGTGATCCTCGAACCGGTCGTCGGCAACATGGGCTGTGTGGTCCCGTCCTTCGACTTCCTGGAAGTGCTTCGCAACCAAACCACCCGGCATGGCGCGATCCTGATCTTTGACGAGGTGATGACCGGCTTCCGTCTGGCCTTGGGCGGGGCGCAGCAACTGTATGGCGTGACCCCCGACATGACGACGCTCGGCAAGATCGTCGGCGGCGGCATGCCGCTGGGGGCTTATGGAGGCAAGCGGGAGATCATGGAACAGGTCCTGCCGGCCGGCAAGATCTTCCAAGCCGGCACGTTGAGCGGCAATCCCGTCGCCGTCGCCGCCGGCAACGCGACGCTGGCGATCTTGGAAAGCGAACCGCCTTACGAATATCTGGAGGCGATGGGCAAGCGGCTCGGCGATGGGCTCGCGGCGGCCGCTTCCGCCGCGGGCATTCCCCATCAACTGCAGCGCGTCGGCAGCATGATGACGCTGTTCTTCAACGCCCATCCGGTGCAGAACTGGACCGATGCCGATCGCAGCGATCGGGCCGCTTTCGCCCGCTATTTCTGGGGACTGATCGAGCGTGGCGTCTACATGCCCTGCAGCCAATTCGAAGCGCTGTTCTTCAGCCGCACCCACACGGCCGAACACATCGATCAGACGATTCGGGCGGCGGAGGAAGTCTTCGCGTCCTGGCCTTGAGCGCTCGGTAGACCTACCACGAGCGGGGGTCGCTTTCGGGCCGGATCACGACCATGGGGACGTAGATCGTCCGCTGCGACGGATAACGGCTCTGCATGTACGGATTGGAAGGACGCCACGGTCGCAGCGGGCTGGATCCGAAGCGATAGTACTCTTCGAGCATCGCCCGTTGCTGCCGAAAGAATGCCGCCCGCTCGGCTTTGAGCCGTGCTTCGCGTTCGGATCGGCTGGCGTAGGGGTTGTTCGTCTCTTCCCACGGAAAGATCGCCGCATCGCTCGAGACAGGTTTGTCCGAGGGGCTGGGCGTGTTCCAAGGGGGTTGGGCTTGTGCCCAGCCCGCAACACCCGCCGCGACGATCAACGACAGGACGACATGCTGGTACGATCGGCTCACGACTGATCCCTCGCCAATGACAGTGAATGCGGGCTGCTCGCTTCCCGTGGAACGCGCGCGTGCGAACGCCGCGAAGCCGACCAGATCCGTGTCGGAAGCTCCCGCGAGCGGTTGGACGAAGCGAGCGGGGCTGCGTTCGGCCTGACCGCCTGCTGTTTCCGCGCGCTTGCTTGTGTGAATCGTCAGCCCGACCGACGCGGGACGCGAAAAAAATGAATCTCACACGTCGATGCTCCCCTTTGGCGATGAGCGTTTCGATTACGCGTCCTATGCGATCAACGCCGAAGCTAAGTGAAAGGCCGCAAATAGTGGTCGAATCGGTTAGGACGAGCCGTTAAGCCTCACCGCTCTGTCCGCGCCCCAGGCCAATGGGCTGGCGAGATAACGGGACTGCGCGGGTGCCGGCGGCTTGGGTCAAACGCTTCGGTTGTGACATGTGGGACGCCCATCCCAAGCCCGGTCGGGGGGAATGGCATCGATGAAAGCTTGATTAAGCATTGAAAGAAATCGCTACTGCTTTATCATGAAGGGGTTAAGAAACCCAGTTCCCACCCGTTCGAGAGATCTTTCCATGCGTAATTTCTTCGCCCAGTTCCGTCTAGCCCAAGTGCTCGCCGCTGGCTGCCTCGTGGTTGCGACCGTCGGTTGCCAGCCTGCCGCCGAGTCCGACGTTTCCACCGATTTGGGTGTTGAAGCGGGCGATTCGAACACGACCGTCACCGCCGAAACCCCCGCCATCGAAGCGCCGACCGCGATCGACGCTGCCGTGGACGCCGCTGTCGAGGCCGTCCAGACGTCCGACGCTGCTGAAGGCGTCAAGGATGCTGCTGTCGAAGCCGCTGACGCTGCCGTCGAAGCCGCTGATGCTGCCAAAGAGACGGCTGCTGAGGCTGTTGACGCTGCCGCCGAAGCCGTTGAAGCTGGCGCTGAAAAGATTGAAGCTGCCGCCGAAGCCGTCAAGAGCGAGTGATCGGACTTCGATCCACGCTCCTTTTCGAATCATCGAGGCCGCGGGTGCTCCCCGCGGCCTCTTTCGTTTTGGTATAAACCGCTCGGGGATACGGTAGGCTCAGCCAAGACCCGCGTCCGCTTTTCCGAATCTCCCTACTCCACTGAGCCCGAGGCAGCGATGCGAGTGATTCTCGCGCTTGATCAGGGAACGACCAGTTCCCGCGCGATCCTTTTCGATCATGCCGGTTCGATCGTCGGCAGTTCGCAGCGCGAGTTCACTCAGCACTATCCGCAACCCGGTTGGGTCGAGCACGACGCGACGGAGATTTGGCAAAGCCAGCTCCAGGTCGCCCGCGAGGTGTTGACCCGATCGGGGCTCACCGCCAGCGACGTGGTCGCGATCGGGATCACCAACCAGCGCGAAACGACGGTCGTCTGGGATCGTCAAACCGGCCAGCCGATCCACCCCGCGATCGTCTGGCAGGATCGTCGCACCGCCAACGATTGCGATCGGTTGCGCCGCCAACCAGGTCTGGATGAACTCGTGCAACGCAAGACCGGCCTGCGGATCGATGCTTATTTTTGTGCGACCAAGTTGCGTTGGCTGCTGGAACATATCCCGGGGGCGCGGCAGCGGGCCGACGCGGGCGAACTGGCCTTCGGTACGATCGACAGCTGGCTGATTTGGAACCTGACCGGCGGACGGGTGCATGCGACCGACCAGACCAATGCCTCCCGCACGATGCTGCTGGATATCGACAGCTGTCAGTGGGATGACGAACTGCTGGCGGCATTCGAGATCCCTCGCCGGTTGCTGCCCGAAGTTCTCCCCTCGAGTCACCTGTTTGGCATGACCGATGCCGAATGCTTGGGCCAGCCGGTCGCGATCGGCGGGGCCGCGGGTGACCAGCAATCCGCCCTGTTCGGCCAGAATTGCCGCTCCGCCGGGATGGCCAAGAACACGTATGGCACGGGTTGCTTCGCGCTGATGAATATCGGGGAGACCCACCGCACCAGTCAGTCTGGACTGTTGACCAGCGTCGCCTGCACGAGCTCCGCGACTCGTCAGTACGCCATCGAAGGGAGCATTTTTATTGCCGGTGCCGTCGTGCAATGGCTGCGGGATGGCCTCGGGATCATCCGCTCGTCGGACGAAGTCGAAGCGTTGGCCGCCAGCGTGATCGATAGCGACGGCGTCTACCTGGTGCCCGCCTTTGCCGGACTCGGCGCGCCGCACTGGGATGCCTACGCGCGAGGCACCATCGTCGGTATCACCCGCGGCACGACGGCCGCTCACATCGCCCGGGCGGCGTTGGAGGGGATCGCGTTTCAGGTCGCCGACGTGCTCGACGCGATGAAAGTCGATGCGGCCGGCGAGATCCGTGAACTGCGTGTCGACGGTGGCGCGTCGAACAACGATCTGCTGATGCAGTTCCAAGCCGACATCCTGGGTGTCCCCGTCATCCGACCCCGAATCGTCGAGACGACTGCCCTGGGGGCAGCGTTCCTCGCCGGTTTGTCGAGCGGCTTTTGGGGCAGCGTTTCGGAAATCGATCAGGTCTGGCAGACCGAACGGGAATTCCACCCGGCGATGTCGGTTGATGAAGTTGCCGGCCGCCGCGAGCGTTGGAACGAGGCGCTGAGCCGTTGTCGCCAATGGGTCGATCCGGCTTGAGGAACATGGCGACGATGAACCGTGAAGAATCGATCCGTCGGATCCGACAGCGCGAGCAACCGTGGGACATCGCCGTGATCGGTGGCGGCGCGACCGGCGTTGCCATCGCGTTGGATGCCTCCGCACGCCGGCTCGACGTGTTGCTCGTCGAACGCTCCGACTTCGGCAAAGGGACCTCCAGCCGCAGCACCAAGTTGGTTCATGGTGGCGTGCGGTACCTGGAACAGGGGAACTTGACGCTCGTCCGCGACGCGTTGCACGAACGCGAATTGCTGCGTCGCAACGCACCCGCGCTGGTACATGACCTGCCGTTCTTCATCCCCTGCCGATCGCTGTGGCAGCGATTCTATTTCTGGTGTGGGCTGAAGCTTTATGACCTGCTCGCCGGTCGCGACAGCTTCGATTCGTCCCGAGCCGTCTCCGCCGCGACGGCGGCGACCCGGCTGCCGACGGTGAACCCGCGGATGCACCGCGGCGGGGTGATCTATCACGACGGCCAGTTCGATGACGGGCGGTTGCTGATTCATATGGCGCGGACCGCCGCGGATCAGGGGGCCTGCCTGGCCAATTACCTGACCGCCGTCGGCATCACCAAGGATGACCGCGGCTCGGTCAACGGCCTGACCTTGCGCGACCTGGAAACCGATTCCGAGTTGCGGGTTGCGGCTCGCTGCGTCATCAATGCCGCCGGCCCTTTTTCGGACGCGGTGACCCGCCTGGATGACCCGGCCAGCGAATCCATGGTTGCCGCCAGCCAGGGCGTACACATCGTCTTGCCCCGCCAGTTCTTTCCCGGCGAGACCGCGTTGATCGTGCCACGGACGTCCGATGGGCGGGTGCTGTTCCTGATCCCCTGGCATGATCACGTTGTCGTCGGTACCACCGACACGCCGATCCCCGAAGCGATCGAAGAACCGACGGCACAGGCGCAGGAGATCGAATTCCTGCTCCGGACCGCCGGTGAGTACCTGACCCGACAGCCCAGTCGGGCCGATGTGACCAGCGTCTTCACGGGGATTCGGCCGCTGGTCAAGGGCGATCGCAGCTCGCGCACCGCATCGCTGTCCCGCGATCACTCGATCACGGTTTCCGCGTCGGGGTTGGTCAGCATCCGCGGCGGCAAGTGGACCACCGTACGGAAAATGGCCGAGGACTGCGTCGACGCGGCCGTCCGGTCCGCGCGGTTCGCAGCGGGACCCTGCCGGACACGTGACCTGCCACTCCACCCGATCGTCGCCGACTCGGAGACCGCGGACGGGACTAACGGCCAGCAAACACCCACCGGAATTTTCAGCTCCCCGGACCGGCTCGCCATCGATCGGTTGCTGGCGGCGAATCCGACTTGGGGCGGCACTCCGACAGGTCTGCCAGGGCTTCGCCGAGTCGACGTGGCCTGGGCTGCTCGCAACGAAATGGCGCGGACGGTCGAAGACGTTCTCGCACGCCGCAGTCGCTGGTTATTCCTCAACACCGCGGGGTGTGTCGCCGCCGCACCCGAAGTTGCCGGTTGGTTGGCCGAGGAACTCGGTCGCGATCCGGCTTGGCAGCGCGAGCAGGTCGAACAGTTTCTTCGTCTGGCCACTCATTACACCTGTCCCTCGACGGTGACTTGAACGCCCGGTCACAGGCCGGCGCTCGCGTTCCGGCAGGTCGCGAATCGGATGTTACGCCTCTTCCTCCCTCAGTCGGTAACCTCATGAGTCCCTTCACCGCGGAATTGATTGGCACGGCGATGTTGATCCTGCTAGGCAACGGCGTCGTCTGCAACGTCGTGCTCGCCAAAACCAAAGGGAATGGCGATGGATGGCTCACGATCGCGGCGGGCTGGGGCATGGCCGTGTTTGTCGGCGCGTTTTGCGCGGCGGCGGTGAGCGGTGCCCATCTGAACCCCGCCGTTTCGATCGCGATGCTCGTCGCGGGCAAAATGGAGGCCGCTCAAGCGGCAACGTTCATCGTCGCGCAGTTCTTGGGCGCGATCCTGGGGGCGGTGCTGGTCTATGGTTTTTATCACGCCCACTTCGAGGTCACGGAAGATCCCGATGCCAAGCTCGCCTGCTTCGCGACCGGCCCCGCCATTCGCAAATTGCCGCAAGCGTTCTTCTGCGAAGCTGTCGGCACCTTTGTCCTGCTGCTCGCGATCTTCCTGATGGCACCGCCTGCGATCACGTTGGAGCCGGCCGTGGCGGGGACGCCAAGCGCTGCCGCGGATGGGGAAGGTCCCGTCCTCGGGCTCGGCGCGGTGGGGCTGCTGCCCGTCGGGATTTTGGTCTTCGCCATCGGCGTTTCGCTCGGTGGGACGACCGGCTATGCGATCAACCCGGCGCGGGACCTCGGCCCGCGAATCGCCCATTTCCTGCTGCCGATCCGCGGCAAACGCGACAGCGATTGGGACTATGCCTGGGTGCCCGTGCTCGGTCCTCTGGCTGGAGCGATTCTGGCGGCGATCGTCGCGCGCTATTGGCTGGCCGTCTGAGCGGGCGCTGCGGCCGTTGGGGACGCTGAGGGCGAGTGGGGCGGTGTTTCGGTGCCGCAGGGAACTCGCGACCAGGCTTGGGCCAGCAGTGTGCCGCTCAGCATGCAGCCGAAGGTGTAGGCCGCCGTCGGAATTGCCGCGGTCGGATTGTCGGGGAACAGCGTCAACACCAAGCCGGTGCCGAGGCCGGCATTTTGCATGCCGACCTCGAGCGTCAACGCCCGCCGCATCGGTTCGGGCAACCGCATCGCGGTTCCTCCCAACCAACCGGCCGCGTACCCGATTACGTTGATCAACACGAGCGCGAGCAGCAGCGGAGGCGTCACGCTTCCCAACCGCTCGCGGTTCAGACCGACCACGACCGCGATGATCCAGAGGATCGTGCCGTTCGCGATCACCGGCCCCCAACGTTCCATCTGGCGTTCAAATCGGGGTGACCAGCGGCAGATCGCGTAGCCGGTCAGCACCGGTCCCACGACCGAAAACAACAGTTCCCGAAAGACTTGCAGCTTGTCCAGTTGTTGCGACAACCCCGCCGCAACCCCCAGCGTTCCGGCTAGCGCGAACGGAACGATCAGTGGCGAGAAGAGGCTGGCCGAGGTGGTCAGGCTGACCGAGTAGCTCACGTTGCCCCGCGCGGCCAAGGTCAAGACGTTCGAAGCCATCGCCCCCGGGACGCAGCCCACCACGATCACGCCGGTCAACAAGTCAGGCGGTAACGCGAACGCGGTGCCGATGCCCCAGGCCAGCAGTGGCATCGTGGCATATTGAATCGCCGTCCCCCCCAGGACCGCCGGCCAGTACTTGGCTAGTTGGCGAACCTCATCGCGCGGCAGCAGGCAGCCGACCGCGAACATGGCGACCGAGATCAACGGCATCAGCAACCCCCAGTCCTTGGTCGCCGTGAATGGGTCGAAGCCGTCCAACCCCAACCGCGGCCAGAGGAACGCCAGCAGCGACGACAGGAGCAACCAGAACAGCAAAAAGCGTTGCAGCATATTCAGCACTGAAAAAGGATCGGGCTGGCAATCCCAGCACGCAGAGCATAGTCCTCGCCGACGGGTTACGGCAAACCGGCGGTACGTATGGTTCCGGCAGGGGAACGTCTGGTGATGTTGATCGTTTCCTGGCGCGAGGCTCGGTTCGGATATAATGTCGAGGAGCCCCTTCCCCCCCGTCGCGATGTCGATGTCGATCCCTACCCACCTGCTGCCCCGCCTGCTCACTTGTCTGGCGCTCATCGCTTGGGTGCCGCCAGCCGCCAACACGTTGGGCCAGACGGCTGCGGAGGCCGGGGTCAGCTTTTCTCGAGACGTGCTGCCGATCCTGTCGGATCGCTGTTTTCATTGCCACGGACCGGATGCCAGCGACCGTCAGGCCGATCTGAGGTTGGACCTGTTGGACGCGGCCGTCGCGGACCGTGGTGGTTATGCGGCGATCACGCCGCGGTCGATCGAGAACAGCGAACTGTTCACGCGGATCACCACCGACGATCCCGACCGGCTGATGCCACCCGCCGATTCGCACCGCAAGCCGCTCAGTCCCTCCGAGATCGAGACCATTCGCGCATGGATCGAGGCTGGCGCGCCCTGGGGCCAGCACTGGGCTTTCGAACCGCCCCAGCGGCCGACTTGGGATGCGGGATCGGCGCTGGACGATCCGCTGGACGTCAATCCGATCGACCGGTTGGTTCGTCGACGCCTCGCCGCCGCGGGCCTCGATCTGGCCCCCGAAGCCCCGCCGGCGACCCTGCTCCGTCGCCTGTCGCTCGACCTGATCGGCTTGCCCCCGACACCGGAAGAGCTCGACGCCTTCCTGCAAGATCGATCCCCCGACGCTTATGAGCGGGCGGTCGATCGTTTGCTCGCCTCGCCACACCACGGCGAACGGTTGGCGATGTGGTGGCTCGATGCCGCTCGCTATTCCGATACCGACGGGTTTCAGGGCGATGCGACGCGTACCAACTGGCCGTGGCGTGATTGGGCCGTCCGCGCCTTCAACGAGAATCTCCCCTTCGATCAGTTCACGATCCAACAGTTCGCTGGCGATCTGCTGCCCGATGCCACCGCCGAGCAAATCCTGGCGACCTGCTTCCATCGCAATCACATGACCAACGGCGAAGGCGGCCGCGATCCCGAGGAATCTCGGATCGATTATGTGATCGACCGGGTCAACACGACGGGGACGGTCTGGCTGGGCCTGACGCTCGGCTGCGCCCAGTGCCATGCTCATAAGTTCGATCCGATCTCGCACGAAGACTATTACAGCCTGTTCGCGTTCTTCAACAGCATCGACGAGGACGGGAAGGCGGGGGGCGGGGCGAAGCCGTTCTTGAAGTATCGATCCCCGCACGTCGAACCGGCGATCGCCGAGGCGCAAGGCTGGGTCGACAAGTGGGATCGGATCGCAGCCGCCGCCAAGCAGACGGCGTTAATCGACTATCCCGCGTGGCTCGCCGAGCAGATCGCGAGTGTCACGGCCGGCTACACGCCGTGGCGATCACCTGACATGCGAGAACTCCGCTCGGTCGAAGGCACGGAACTGGTCCGGCTGGACGATGGGGTGATCAGTACCCAAGGGCCGCACCCGCGTCAGGAAGACTATGTCATCGCGTTCCACCCCGGGGCCGAGCCGTTATCCGCCCTGCGTTTGCAAGTATTCGCCGATCCCGGGCACACCGGTGGCAAGTATTCTCGCGGCAAAACCGGCAACTTCATCCTGACCAATGTCAAACTGCAACTGCGTCGGCGTGGGGTGTCGCAAGTTCGTGACGTCGAATTCGAGACGGCGATCGCCAACATCGAACAGCAGGCGTCAGGCCGCAACTACGGCAAGGTCAAGGACACGCTCGATGACGATCCACGCAACGGTTGGACCCTGCCCGAGGAGACCAGCGCGACGACGGCGGTGGCCACGTTCGTGCTCGCCCAACCGCTGACGCTCGCCGCCGATGAAGAGCTGGTGTTGTGGCTGTTTCATCGTTCGACCGACGGCGATGCCAACATCGGCCGCTTTCGCCTGACGTTGACCGACCAGGTCGGCGCTGGAGTGCGTTCACTCGATCCGATGCCGGTGGAGCAGCTGGCCGCGATCGTCGCGGCGATCGAGCCCGACATGCCGATCGAGTTGGCGACGGTCCAGCCGCGGATCGATGAGCCACTGCGGGAATGCTTGATCGCCCAATTCCT